>CAVFLH010000137.1:0-7125 GCA_963622995.1 uncultured Eubacteriales bacterium
AACGATAAATTGCCATATTTAAAAATCAGTTGACTTCGCCTAAAATAGAGACAACTAAAAAAGCCGGAGGGCGAAAAAAGATCAGGAGGAATATTTATGAAAAAAACTTTAGCGGCGTTATTGGCAGCGTCCATGGCACTGAGTTTATGTGCATGCGGCGGCGGAAGCAAACCAGCTGAGACAACAGCGGCAGCGGCAGAATCCGGTTCAACAGAGGCAGCAGGAGCAGCAGAGAGTGCTGGCGGACGTGCAAAAACTGTTACTCTGGGCATGAACACACAGATCTCTACCCTGGACCCGTTCAATGGCGCATCCACAGGTACAATCTATCTGACAGAAGCTCTTCATGACGCGTTATTCAGCATCCCGGCTCTCGGCGAAGAACTCGAGAAAGAGATCGGAAAGAGCTACGAAGTCAGTGATGACGGCAAGACATTAACCGTAGAAATTTATGACTACGTTCACGACCAGGCCGGCAACAAGATCACAGCGGAAGATGTTGCATGGTCCTACAACACATACCTTGCTACAGGAAACGCAACCCAGTTCGCAAAGTATCTGGACAACGCAGAGGCGTCTGATGACACTCATGTAGTATTCCATCTGAAAGAAGCCACCTGCAAGGAGACATCAGCTGTTAAATCCGTTTTAAGCGGCTGCGTAATCTATAATAAGGACGCTTACAACGCAGATACCTACGCGACAAACCCGGTTGGCTGCGGACCGTACAAGGTAACAGAGTTCGTTACAGGCGCATCCGTAACAATTGAGAGAGATCCGAACTACTGGCAGACAGATGAGAGCCTTCTGGCATCCGCTAAGCAGCAGAATGCTGAGAAGTGTATCTTTAAGATTATCCTTGAGGACGCGCAGCTTGCACTGGCTCTTGAGGCCGGCGATGTAGACGCAGTTAACTACGTTTCCGCAGATAACCTTCAGTTCTTCATGGATGATGACGGAAACGCGCTTGACGGATACACAATTGAGCCGTTCAACTCCATCCTTTGCGTAAACGTAAGCTTCAACATGTTCCCGGATGCAGGATCCAAGGTCGCAAATGATAAGAACTTAAGACTTGCAATCGAGTGGGCAATCGATAAAGAAGGTATCGAAAACACAATCATGGGCAAGACCGCAAGCGTATCTTACGGATTCGCGACTCCTCTCTACGGCGATTACAATCCGGAATGGGAGAGCAAAGACAACGGTTATGATCCAGAGAAAGCGAAAGAGTACCTCGCAGAATCCGATTATGTAAAGAACGGTTCCCCGACTCTCGTTATCATGACTGAGTCCAACGAGGTTAAGACAAAAGCAGCTCAGATGATCCAGAACTACTGTAAAGAGATCGGTATCAACATGGAAGTTAAGACAGCTGATACAGCCCTGTTTGATAACTACAAATACGACTTCTCCGAGTGGGATCTTAAGATCGACAACAACGGAAACCGTGTATCTCTTGCAGCCCTTTACTCCAACTTCCTTTCCGCTACCCATACAAGCTACAACGGAATCCCGACAAGCTTCAATGGTCTCGCAGAAGGCGAATTAAGCGAACTTTGTGACATCGCAAACAATGTTGACACAAACAGCCAGGAAACAGTTGACGCCGTATTTGATTACTACACAGAGAACGCTATCATCTATGGTCTCTGGGGACCGATCAACTACGTAGCAGCAAAAGACGGAATCACAGGATTAAAGGTTCAGTACCTCTCCTATGCACAGCCGTGGGCATTTGATTTCGCTCCTGACTACAAAGGTGTTGCCGACTAACGGATAACAACTACGCGCTGCAGGGCGGCACGCGGGCAAGCGCTCCGCGTGCCGCTTTTCTACTACTGACAGCGGGAAAGGAGAAATATGGGAAAATATATTGTAAAACGTCTCTTAATGATGATTCCGGTCATCCTGGCTGTTGCGGTCCTGATCTTCACGATCATGACATTCGTTCCCGGAAATCCGGCCTCGTTGATCTTAGGCGCGGATGCCACAGAGGAGCAGATCCTCATCAAGGAACATGAGCTGGGACTGGATCAGCCGTATATCATCCGTCTTGGAAATTTCTTAAAACAGACATTTGTTGAGTTTGATTTTGGACGTTCTTACTGGACAAACACATCCGTAACAGAAGAACTGATGGCCCGTTTCCCGCGTACACTCGCAATCGCCGGATTCGCGATGCTGTTTACCGTCATAATCGGTATCCCACTAGGTATCTTCACAGCGATCCATGAAGGAACATTCGCGGACCGCATCGGAGTTCTCCTCTGTGTAATCGGAGTTTCCATGCCGACATTCTGGCTGGCGATGCTGTTCGTGCTTTTATTCTCACTGAAATTAAAACTTCTGCCGGCACAGGGCATGGATGGAGCGAAATACTTCGTTCTCCCGGTAGTCGCGCAGAGTTTAGGCGGAATCTCCGGAATGGTCCGTACCGCCCGCGCGGCGATGCTGGAAGTTGTCCGTGCCGATTACGTGACGACAGCCCGCTCCAAAGGACTTTCCGAGAGAAAAGTTATCTATGAACACGCACTTCCGAACGCGATGCTGCCGATCATCTCCGTATTGAGCGGACAGCTTGCGAACCAGCTTGGCGGCGCCCTCGTTATCGAGCAGGTATTCTCGATTCCTGGAATCGGCTTATACCTGATCAACGCGGTAAATACCCGAGACTATCCGGTAGCGCAGTCCAGCGTTGTATTCTTATCCATTCTGTTCTCACTGATCGTGCTTTTAACGGACCTCGGTTATGCGGCTGTTGACCCGATTATCCGCGCGCAGTTTGTACAGGGCGGAGCGAAGAAGAAAAAGAGAAAGGAGGAGAATGGCTGATATGAAGAAGGAAAAACGTAAAGGCGTCAATCAGTGGCAGGAAGTATTAAATATTTTAATCCACAATCCGAACGCGATCATTGGATTTGTGATCGTTGCGGTTCTGATCATTCTGGCAATTCTCGCTCCGTGGATTTCTCCGTATGACTACCTGGAGATGAACCTGGCAGTCGCGAAGCAGGGACCGAGCGCCGCGCATATTTTCGGTACAGACGATCTTGGACGTGATATCTTATCCCGTATCCTATACGGCGGCCGTTACTCCATGTCCCTCGGATTCCTCTCCGTAGGTCTCGGCGCGATCGTGGCGATGGTGATCGGTTCTATCGCCGGCTACTTCGGTGGCTGGGTCGATAACCTCTTAATGCGTATGATGGATGTGCTGTCCGCGATTCCGGGCATGCTGCTCTCCATCATCGTTGCGGCAGCACTTGGCACCGCATACCACGACACCGTTATCGCCATGGCGATCGGAAACGTGGCAGCGCTCTCCCGAATCTTAAGAGCGCAGATCCTCAGTATCCGTGAAAAAGAATACGTCCAGGCGGCGAAGGCATCCAACTGCTCCAACTTCCGGATTATCTTCTCACATATTATCCCGAACGCGGTTATGCCGATGATCATCAACTGTACCTCACGTCTTGCGGCAGCCCTGTTATTCTGCGCGTCCCTGAGCTTTATCGGACTCGGCGTACAGCCGCCGGAGCCGGAGTGGGGCGCGATGCTGGCAGGCGCGCGCGGATACATCCGTACCTATCCGTACATGTTGGTATCCCCGGGTGTCTTTATCGCTCTTTCCGTTGTCGGATTTACACTCCTCGGTGATTCTCTCCGAGACGCGATGGATCCGAAGCTGAGAAAGTAAAGGGAGGTGGAAGAGATGAGTGCAGATGAAAAAAAGAAAGCAGCAGATATCGGTGAGTTCCTCGATGTGAGAAATCTCACAGTTCAGTATACATCCATGGGAAGCGTGATCCATGCGGTAAATGGCATCTCTTTCCGGTTAAATAAGGGAGAAACACTTGCCCTTGTAGGAGAGACCGGTGCCGGAAAGACATCCATCGCGAAGGCGATTTTAAGAATTCTGCCGGATGTCTCCGCAAAATCCAGTGGAGAAGTCTATTTCCAGGGAACCGATATGATGAGTATCAAGGAAAAGGAAATGCAGAAGATCCGCGGCCATAAGATCTCCATGATTTTCCAGGATCCGATGACAGCCTTAAACCCGACGATGCGTATCGGAAGACAGATCTCCGAGGTTGTCTCCGCCCACCGGAATATCTCGAAGGAAGAGGCGGAAAAGGAAGGAAAGCGGATGCTGGAGCTCGTAGGAATTCCGGCAGAGCGATACAATGAATTCCCGCACCAGTTCTCCGGCGGAATGAAACAGCGAGTTGTCATCGCAATCGCGTTAGCCTGCAACCCGGAACTGCTTTTAGCCGATGAGCCGACAACCGCCCTGGATGTAACGATTCAGGCCCAGGTTCTTGAATTGATCAATGATCTGAAAGAACGCCTGAATACTTCCATGATCCTGATTACCCATGATCTCGGTGTTGTAAACGAGACATGTGACAATGTGGCAGTCGTATACGCCGGAAAGATCATTGAGTCCGGTAAAAAATATGATATCTTCAAACACCCGGCACACCCGTACACAAACGGCCTGTTCGGCGCTCTTCCGAACATGAACTTAAACTCCAGCCGTCTGCGCCCGATCGAGGGACTTCTTCCGGATCCGACAAATCTTCCGGATGGCTGCGCGTTCGCGCCGCGCTGTCCGCATGCGACAGACAAGTGCAGACAGGGAACGATCCCGGCGGTGGAGCTGGAACCGGGCCACTTCTGCGAGTGCATCCGGCTGGATGAGATCAGAAAGGAGCGTTAGAACATGGCATTAATTGAAGTTCAGCACTTAAAAAAATATTTTGACGTTCCAAACGGAACTCTCCACGCGGTGGATGATGTCAGCTTTAAGATCGAAAAAGGTACGACGATGGGTGTCGTTGGTGAGTCCGGCTGTGGAAAATCCACGCTGGGAACGACTTTGATTCATCTTCAGGAAAGTACAGGAGGAAAGATCCTGTTTGAGGGCAGAGACGTGACACACCTGGACAAAAAGGAACTTCGCGCATACCGCGAGGATGTCCAGATCATCTTCCAGGACCCGTATTCTTCCCTGAATCCGCGATATAACATCGCGAGCACCATCATGGAACCGCTGGAGATCTCCGGACGATTCAAGTCAAAAGCAGAGATTCGTCAGGAAGCCGACAGAATTATGGATCTTGTCGGAATCGAAGAACGTCTCCGCGGATCTTACCCCCATGAGCTTGACGGCGGCCGCAGACAGCGTGTCGGCATCGGCCGTGCCCTGGCGTTAAATCCGAAGTTTATCGTATGTGATGAGCCGGTATCCGCCCTGG
This sequence comes from uncultured Eubacteriales bacterium, assembly GCA_963622995.1. Classification (GTDB taxonomy): domain Bacteria; phylum Bacillota; class Clostridia; order Lachnospirales; family Lachnospiraceae; genus Pilosibacter. The sequence continues at coordinate 5,262 of CAVFLH010000137.1, forward strand.
ACGTGTCGATTCAGGCCCAGGTATTAAACCTCCTGATGGACCTGCAGGAGCAGAAACAGCTTACCTACATGTTTGTCACCCATGATCTCTCTGTTGTCCGCCATATCTCAGACAATATCTGTGTTATGTACCTCGGACAGCTCGTTGAGACATGTTCTTCAAAAAAACTGTTTGAAAAACCGCTTCATCCCTATACCCAGGCGCTTCTCTCCGCGATTCCGTCCACGGACGTTGACCGGAAAATGCAGCGTGTCCAGTTAAAGGGAGAGCTTACATCCCCGATCAACCCGAAGCCGGGATGCCGTTTTGCTGCCAGATGTCCTTACGCGACCGCGAAATGTCAGGAACCGCAGCAGCTGCGTGAGATCGAGAGCGGACACTTTGTCCAGTGCTGCAGGATCGAGGAGATCGACTGATAGGAGGAACTGCCATGTATGAACTGAAAGCAGGAGCCTGTGAAGCCGGCATTAATCCGCCGGAAGAATTATTTCCGTTCCGCAAATACGAAAATTCATTTTTAGAGGGATGCCTCGATGAATTGAAGGCAAAGGCCATCGTTCTCGACAACGGGGCGACCAGATTCCTGATTCTTGGAATGGATGTCGGGGAGACATTGAACGGGGAGCAGAAAGCGGAAATTACGAAAAAGTACGGATTTGATTATGAGCACATTCTCACATTCAATACGCATAACCACTCCGCTCCGTTCTGGGGACATGTTCCGGCATTCCGGGGCGTGAAGCCGGAGGACCAGAGCGAGCGGGAGATCGCCTATGAAAAGACCGTGATGGCGGGAATTCATAAGGCTATTGAAGGCGCGATCGCCTCGCTGCGCCCTGCCCGCTATGGATTTGGAACAGGCGAGAGCTATATCAATACAAACAGGGACCAGCTTTTTGAGGATGGTTTCTGGATGCAGGGACAGAATTATGCCGGATTTTCCGACAAGACCCTGGCGGTCATGAAATGGGAAGACTACGACGGAAATCTGATTGCCGCGTTCTTAAATTACTGCTGTCACGGAACATGCGCGTTTACAAGGCGCGATGTTGACGGAAAGATTAAGACATCGCCGGAGTTCATGGGATATGCCTGCAATTATGTGCAGGAGCGCTACGGCGGAGATCCCGTGATTATCTGGTCATCGGGGGCAGCAGGGGATCAGAATCCGTTGTTCTCATCAGAGGGATTCCCGAGAACATATGAGAAGGACGGATATTCCGAGAGCATAGATACGCCGGATGGAACCCAGTACATGATCCAGAGACACTGGGGATTCCAGCACGGAATCGACGCAATCCATGTGATTGAGTCCATCCATGACATGAAGGACCGGATGAAGATCACGACGGCATCCAAGGTCGTGAAGCTGGACGGACAGAAAGCTCCGGAAGGCGCCGACATGCAGTACAACCGTCTCCTGGTTGACAATTTCCTCAGGGGCTACCGCCCGGATCTATTTGAGAATGGAAAACGTCCGGAAAAGAAGCTCGTGGAGATGGTCCCGGATGGAACGGTGGATCTCTACATGCAGCTGGCGATCCTCGGGGATACCGCATTTGTCGGGGAAGCCGCGGAGCCGTACTGCCGGATCGGGGCGAAATGCAAAGAAGCGTCCCCGTTTAAGAATACCGTGATCGTGACCCATACAGACGGCAGAAAAGCGGGATATATTCTCGATGACGCGTCTGCGGACCATAAAGTTTTCCAGAGCTTCGCGAAGGTGCGGCCTGGAAATAATGACGGAAAGATCGTAAAAGGAATGCTGGATATGTTTGATGACGCGCTGAACAAGTAGCGTTCAGTGAAAAATGGGAGGTGTTTCAAGTGAAAACAAGAAAAATGCCATGGTATGAATTTGCTC
>CAVFLH010000138.1:0-7120 GCA_963622995.1 uncultured Eubacteriales bacterium
CTATAAACCTCTCTAATTTTTCTTGATTACTGTTTCTTCAGCTTTCACAGCTATTCTCTCTTCGCAAAGCTTTTTTCTTTCTCCTCTGCGCCTGTTTTTCTTATTTTTTCACACGGCAAAGTTTTCTCCCAGCTCCGCCGCCTTTCCGTAATCATACCATATTTTCCGCCCGCCTTCCAGACAAAACCACACTTTCTTGTTTTTCCTCTTTTCAAATTCAGGTTCCTGTGATAAAATAACCTTGTTTCATTAGGAGGACTAATAATGGATATTAACTATGAATTATATAAAGTGTTTTACTACGTCGCAAAGACCTTAAGCTTTTCCGAGGCGTCTAAATGCCTCTATATTTCCCAGTCCGCGGTCAGCCAATCCGTGAAGGTCCTGGAGAAGAAGTTAGGACAGACGCTCTTTATCCGGAGCACGAAGCGCGTCCAGCTCACCCCGGAGGGCGAGATCTTATTTAAGCACATCGAACCGGCGATGAACCTGATCCACAAAGGTGAGACCCAGCTTTTGGAGGCCAACACCTTAAACGGCGGACAGCTCAGGATCGCCGCCAGCGACACGATCTGCCGCTACTTCCTCGTCCCATACTTAAATAAGTTCCACAAGCTCTACCCGAACGTTCATATTAAGGTGACGAACTCCACCTCTATCGAGTGCGCACGCATCTTAGAGAACGGACAGGTGGACTTCATTATCACAAACTACCCGAACTCCGGTCTCTTAAACACCCACAGTGTCCGGGCCATCCGGGAATTCCGCGATGTCTTCGTGGCAAGCGCAGAGCACTTCCCGCTGCAGGATAAGACGTTCACTCTCGCAGAGCTTCTCGATTACCCGATCATGATGCTGGACCGCAAGAGTACCACAAGTGAGTTTTTACACTCCATGTTTCAGAAGTCCCATCTTGACCTGGTTCCGGAGATCGAGCTCAGCAGCAACGACCTTCTGATCGACCTGGCCCGCATCGGTCTCGGAATCGCCTTCGTCCCGGATTTCTGTATCCCGGAGGACGAAAAGCAGCTCTTTATCTTAAAGCTTTCCGAGACGCTTCCGGTCCGCCAGCTCGTTGTGGTCCATAACGAAAACCTTCCGGTCTCCCAGGCCGCGAAGCAGTTTATGGATATGCTGTAAGACCTGCGGCAGCCGTTCACCGGACTCACGCATTTCCTGCGCTGTCCCGGCAAACGACTGCCTGGATATCCATCTACTTTCTCCGCAACTCCCAGAAGTCCGAAAGGCACTGACCAACATTTCTTCTGTTTACCATCTGGAAATGCTCCCATTCCCTTGGGAACAGTTCCAGATATTCTTTTTTTAAGAACCTGTCATCTAAAAGCAATATGATTCCCTCGTCCTCCGTCGTCCGGATCACGCGGCCTGCCGCCTGTAAAACCTTATTCATTCCCGGATACTGGTAGGCGAAATCGAATCCTGCCTCTTCTTTTTCTTCAAAATATCCCCTGAGAACCTCCTGTTCCACGCAGACCATCGGGAGTCCCGTTCCGACGATCACGGCACCGATTAGCCGCTCTTCCTTCAGGTCGATCCCCTCCGAGAACACGCCGCCCATGACGCAGAATGCCGCAAGGGAGTGATCTCTGGGCTTTTCAAATTCTTCCAGGAATTCCTGGCGTTCCTGCTCCTTCATACCCTGCCCCTGGACCAGAAGATCCGCCGGGAAGTCCATGTCCTCCACGGCATATTCCACCTGTTCCATGTACTGGTAGGACGGGAAGAATATCATATAGTTGCCGCTCTTTGAGAGGACCACCTCCCTGATATACTCCGCAACTTTCCGGTACTCGCTCTCGCTGCGCCTGGAATAGCGGCTGCTGACGTCCGTCGCCACCATGAGAAGGCGTTTTTCCTCCTGGAAAGGCGAGTTTGCGTAGACCGCGTAGTCGTTCTCGTTTCCAGAGAGCAGTGTCTTGTAGTACCGAACCGGCAGCATGGTGGCCGAGAACAGGATCGTGCTGTTTCCCTGGGCCATGCAGAGGGAGAGATTCGCCGACGGGTCCACGCAGAAGAGCCGCACCTTAAAGGAAGTGACTCCCACATTCTCCGCGTAGATCCGGTAGTGGTCATCCAAAAGCTCGTACACGTTTAAGAAATCCCGGAGACCGAAATAAAAGTCCAGGACTGTGTCCCGACCCTCAAATTCCGGAAAATCTTCTAAGAATGTCTCCATGTCCGCGAACACCGCCATCGCTGATGCCGCTAAAGATGTCACATCCGAGAGCAGCTGCCATGTCTCGCACTCTCTTTTCATTCCCAGCATCACCTGATTGCACTTTTCCAGGTCACGCTCCAGGCGGGGCGCCTTGTGCTTTACGAGGCGTTTTACGGTGAGGATATCTTCCTTTTCTAATTCGGCGCTGTACATTTCTCGCGCGCGGGATACCAGGTTGTGGGCCTCGTCCACGAGGAACAGGTAATCGCCTTTCTGTCCGTCCGCGAAGTAGCGTTTTAAGCGCACGTTCGGGTCAAACACATAGTTGTAGTCGCAGATGATCCCGTCGGTCCAGCTGGAGATATCCAGGCAGTACTCGAAGGGGCAGACCTTGTATTTTTCAGCGTATGTCAGAATCTTTTCCCTTGTCATCTCCTGCTCTAAATGCAGGATGTCGAACACCGCCTCGTTGACCCGGTCGAAATGGCCTTTCGCGTAGGGGCAGGCGTCCGGGTTGCACTCGCACTCATCCATGGGGCAGAGTTTTTCCTTGGCAGTTATTGTCACGGAGGTAAAGATCAGGCCATGATCCCTTAAGATCCGGAATGCCTCCTCCGCCACGGTCCTCGTCACGGTCTTTGCGGTGAGGTAAAAGAGCTTGTCTCCCTTTCCTTCCCCGATGGTGCGGACCGCCGGAAATACTGTAGAGAGTGTTTTTCCGATCCCCGTGGGGGCCTGGATGAACAGGCGTTTTTTCCGGCTGACGGTCCGGTAGACGGATACCACAAGGTCCCGCTGTCCCGCCCGGTATGGGAACGGGAATTCCAGGTGCTCGATGGAGGCGTCACGGGTCAGCTCATGGTGGTAGAGATATCTCGCCCACTTGAAATACTCGTGGACCACGCCGGAGAACCAGACTTCCAGTTCTTCTCTCGAGCGATCTGTCTGGAATCTCTTAATTTCCTCTGTTTCGAGATTGCAATAGGTCATCTGCAAGCGGATCCCGTCGAGATCTTTGTCGCAGCAGTAGAAATATCCGTAGCACATAGCCTGGGCGAGGTGGACCTCAATAGGTTCCTCCAGCCTCGAGATGTCCGTGTACATGCCTTTGATCTCGTCGATCACGGGGATGCCGTTTTCCGTGAAGATCCCGTCGGCGCGGCCTTCCACGAGAAGCGTGATCTCCTGTTCTTCGTCCTGGACCTCATGTTTTAATGGCACCTCCGCCCGGTAGCCGGAGTCCATCCGCTTCTGGATCTTCCTGTGGATCCTGCCACCCGCTAACATCGCATCCTTCGGGGCGTTTGCGGACCTGCGGTTGTCGATGTCACCGGAGCGCAGCACGAACTCCACCAGGTTCCGGACCGAGATTCTGATTGCTTTTTTGTTTTCTTCATTCATGGGGCGCTCCTTTCCTGCGGACATGCCGATCGACCACCGTTCACCATCCCCACATAGTTTCATCTTTTTTGAATCCTGCTATCTGCCGCACTTATTGCTCCCGCAAGTATAGCATTTTTATAATTTCCTGTAAAGTGACGCAGTGTGTTCGCAGGACATATAACAGACCATCTGTGAAAAGCTTTCTGGGCTGGGTTCCCGCACTATCGCGGTTTTCACGCCCTGTGACGCCCGCTGCACACAAAAAAAGCAGCCTGCCGTACTCTTCATACAGCCGCTGCCTCTTCTTCATCTTTATATATGTTTTTACGCTACCGCGTGCATCGGATTCTTTCTCTCAAGAAACTCCTCAAACGGTGCGTTCTCGCCGTTATACTCAACGGTAAGGATCTTTGTCAGATCAAGGCTCAGTACTCCGAGAAGAGACTTCGCATCGATGATCATGCGGTTATAAAATACATTTACATCAAAATCACAGCCGCTTGCAATGCTGACGAACTCCTTCGCCTCGTCTGCGGATGCAAATTTTACCTTTTTCTGTTTCATCATGACTCTTATACTCCTTTTTTGTTAAACCCTCAGATGTCAAATTCCATTAACCCTTTTGCGAATCGTAATCGTCCGAAAACCTTTACACTCTTACGTTTCTACATTTATACCATATCCAAATGCAAGCGTCAATCGACAATTATCACCATCTTTTTGTTAAGTTTATGACAATTTTTGTCATTTGTCACAGAAGCGCATAAAAAAGCCGAATGCAGAACAGCAGTCATCTCTGACACTACCATTCTATGCATTCGGCTTTGATCCGACGTCTGAATATTTACATGAACATATATTTCAGGATGAAAAGCACCGCCAGAATGTACATAACCGGTGTGATCTTCTCCTTCTTACCTGCGAACAGGTTCATAACAACATAAGAGATAACTCCCATGGAGATACCCTCGGAGATGCTGTAGAAGAACGGCATCGCGATGATGCAGATGAATGCCGGGATTCCTTCTGCCGGATCCTTGAAGTCGATCTCTGCTACGGAACCCATCATGTAGAAACCTACAGTGATCAAGGCCGGAGCTGTCGCGAAGGACGGGATCGCAAGGAAGATCGGGGACAGGAATAAGGATAACAGGAACAGGATACCGGTCGTTAAGGATGTAAGACCAGTTCTTCCGCCCTCTGTTACGCCGGAAGCACTCTCCACGAATGTTGTTACCGTGGATGTACCAAGGCAGGCACCGCATGTGGTACCAACTGCGTCTGCGAGGAGCGCGCCTTTGATTCTCGGGAGTCTTCCCTCGGAATCCAGCATGTCAGCCTTTGAGGATACACCGATCAGGGTTCCAAGTGTATCGAAGAGGTCAACGAACAGGAACGCAAATACGATGACGATGAACTCCAGGATCGGAACGCCCTTTAAGCTGAACTTAAAGAGGATCGGGGACAGGCTCGGGATGGAGATTCCGTTGGAGAAATCCGGGAGCAGGTTGTAGAAACCGAGATCCGGATTCGGAACATAAATACCAGCGAACTGGCAGATGATTCCGAGGACCCAGGTGATCAGGATGCCCCAGAGGATATTTCCCTTTACATTTCTTACGATCAGGATTCCTGTGATCAGGACACCGATGATCGAGAGAAGAACGGTGATTCCCACATCGCTCATAGACGCTGTGAGACCGTCAGCAAGAGTACTGTTGTAGCCGCTGATTGAGAAGCGGGTAACAAGCGTAGAGCTGCTGATTACGATCTTCGCGTTCTGAAGACCAAGGAATGTGATGAAGAGGCCGATTCCGACGCTGACCGCTTTCTTTAAGTTGAACGGGATCGCATTGAAGATCGCCTCTCTGATTTTGAAGCAGGAAAGGACGATGAAGATGATACCTTCCGCGAGAACTGCCGCAAGGGCAACTTCCCAGGAGTAGCCCATTCCGAGAACAACGGTATAAGCAAAGTATGCGTTCAGACCCATTCCTGGTGCCAGAGCGAACGGATAGTTCGCGAACAGTGCCATACAGAGTGTTCCGATGAAGGATGCAACCGCTGTCGCCGTGAAGACCGCGCCGTGATCCATTCCCGCTGCCGCAAGAATGTTCGGGTTTACCGCCAGGATGTACGCCATCGTCATAAACGATGTCACACCGGCCATGATCTCGGTCTTAACTGTCGTGTGGTTTTCCTTGAGATGGAAAAATTTTTCGAGACTCATTTGTTTCCCTCCAATTTGGTTTATCAGTTTTTGTTATAAAACCGCTAAGATTCATTATAATGGGCGGGAATGAAAAAGGCAAGAGAAAGACATTGGTTCTTGCATTACTCATAATGCTGCTGCGATACACCATAAATCATTAAAACGCCGAAGCGATGTGCCAGACTATGCCCCGCACACAACTTCGGCGTTTCCAATCATATCTATTTACTTTTCAATTCCCGTTTTAAGAATGCCAGCAGATTCATCTTCGCTCGCTCTTCCGTGTCTCTCCGTCTCGTCTTCACCTTCTTTACGACTTTTCCTTCCTGGTCGCGGCGGATGTGGTAGACGATGCGCAGGTACTCTCCGACTTCTTCCCAGGCCTCGCGGCTCTCCGGGATCAGGTCGAGGCCCATTTGGAATACATGGAACATGCCGTCGTAGACGGAGCAGCGGACCTTTACGCCCTCTTCTCTCGCTTTCTTTGCGGCGGCTCTCGTATCATCTAAGAGGACTTCGTAGGCACCAACCTGCATGAGCATCGGCGGGAAGCCCTCGAAGTTTCCGAAGAGTGGGGAGAGATACGGGTCTTTCTTGTCCGCGTCCCCGATATAGCTGCACTGGTAGAGCATGTTTTCCTTTGAATTACCGAATAATGGATCAATCGTGTAATTCTCCTCGTAGGACGCGCCGCTGAGGGTCACATCCGTCCACGGGGACATGGTAACGATGCCCGCCGGGAGCGGCAGTGCGTGGTCCTTAGCATAGAGGCAGAGCGCCAGGGCAAGGCCGCCGCCCGCGGAATCTCCCGCAACGACGATCTGGTCCGGGGCGTATTTCTTCTCATTTAAAAGCCATTTGTAGGCATAAACAGCGTCCTCTAACGCCGCAGGGAACGGATGTTCTGGTGCCACGCGGTAGTCCGGGGTCAGGACGTCCGCGCCGAGACCCAGCTCGGAGTATTTTACTGCAAACCGGCGGTAAATATTTTTCATCGGTCCGATATAGCCGCCGCCGTGGAGCTGCAGAACCACCCGGCCTGTAACCGCCTGCTTCGGTTTCAGGTATTCCATCACAAACTTTTCTGTTGGAACAAGTTCATATATATAATCATTCGGGCATCTCCAGGCCGGCTCCACCGGATTCTTCCGGAATTCTCCCGTCTGGATCGGCTTCTTTAATGATGTCTCCATCACGTCTCTCATCATGTCCCGGGTCAGGTTCCCGATCATGCTGACTTCTTTCCGGCTCATAGTTCATCTCCTTTTTCTCTATATGTTTTCTCGAAACTACTCATTTCCAGTTTATTGTTTCTCGAAGCTTTCCATTATTTATACTTTTAATAC
>CAVFLH010000139.1:0-7057 GCA_963622995.1 uncultured Eubacteriales bacterium
TAAGCGATCTGTTCATCCAGTTCCGGGCGGAATCTCCTGTTCCCCGTGACAAAATACATGATCCAGGAAGCCGCAGCCCACAAAACCACTGCCGCCATATACGGCACCATCGGATGGTACAGAAAGCTCAGTACCGGATGCCCGGAAAGAAGCGCCCGAACGGCTCTCGTCCCGCCGCATCCCGGACAGTAGAGCCCGGTCATCATCTGAAACAGGCATGGCATCTGGAACCATGTCCGGATCATAATCTGGCTGCGATCTTCTGACGCAGTCCGCCGACTTTCGCTGCCGCTGCGTCGAACTCGTCCCCTGTCATCTCACCGGTCAAAACCGCGAACTCATCTGTTCCTTCCAGTGTCACGAATTTCACGTCACCGAAAGCTGCCTTGACAGCCTCTTTCTTTTCACTCTCAGAACCTTCAAACCGCGCGAAATACTTTCTTGAAAGCTCGCTCGCCGGATGTACCTCAAGCTTCTCGCTGCTCCAGCCGATCTTCTCCGGCTCATCTCCGAAGCGGACCGCGGAGATCATATCCCCGACAACGGCGCTGGCTGTCGGTAGCTTTCCTGCTCCGCTTCCATAGAACATGGACGCTCCCAGCATATTTCCCACAACGAGGATTCCGTTGAATACATCCGTCACCGCATACAGCGGATCTTTCGCGTCCACGAGAACCGGCGCAACCTCCAGATAGATCTTTCCATCTTTATTCACGCTGGTTCCGAAGAGCTTGATCGCCGCGCCCATATGTGCCGCGTAGCTGGAATCCAGGGAGGTGATCTTTGTGATTCCCTGGGTCGGGATCTCCTCGTAGTTTACTTCTTTTCCTGTTGCCACCGCAGTGAGGATCGCGATCTTTCTGCAGGTGTCATATCCCTCAATATCTGCCTCCGGGTTGCGCTCCGCGTAGCCTAATTCCTGGGCGCGCTTTAACGCCTCCTCGAAGCTCCATCCTTCTTCATTCATCTTTGTGAGGATGTAGTTTGTTGTCCCGTTTAAGATACCGGAGATCTCTAAGATCTCCTCACCGCCGAGGCTCTCCACAAGCGGGCGGATGATCGGAATGCCGCCGCCTACGCTCGCCTCAAATAAGAAGCTGATGTTCTTTTCCGCTGCGATCCGGATCAGCTCTGTTCCGTGGGCCGCAACAAGTGCCTTGTTGGAAGTCACAACATGCTTTCCCGCAAGAAGACAGCTCTTTACGAACTCGTAGGCCGGTGTGGTTCCTCCCATGGTCTCAACAACGATCCCGATCTCCGGGTCATTTACGATCTGCTCCACGTCGTGGATCACAAGCTTCTCCACCGGGCTTCCCGGAAACTCTCTGAGGTCCAGGATATATTTTACTTTGATCGGCTCTCCAGCCTTTCTCTCTACGATTTTGCAGTTCTTATCAAGAACCTCATACACACCGGAACCGATGGTTCCGTATCCCATAATTGCCGCTTTCATCCGTCTATTTCTCCACTCCTAAAATTTTTACGTTCTGTACACCCTTTAAGTGCTCAATCTCCTCAACCATACCGGCAACATTTCCCGTATCGGAGAGAACTTCCACGCTGAGCGTTACCGTCGCGGATCCGTTTACCGGGATCGTCTGGTGGATCGTAAGGATGTTCGCTCGGTAATCCGCAACGATGTGGAGCAGATCTGACAGAAGCCCCGGCTCGTCCATCATCTGGGTCACAAGAGTCACGGTCTTTCCTCTTGTGTTATCGGAAAACGGAAGAATATCGTCCTTATATTTATAGAAGGAACTGCGGCTTAAGCCGACCTGCTCCGCCGCCTCCTGCACCGTCAGGTTTTTGTCCGCCTCGAGCAGACGTTTCACCTCAACGACCTTCTGAAGGACTTCCGGCAGCGCTTTGTCACGAACTACATAATATTTGTTCTTTTTCTCCATATATCAGACCTCGCAAGCTAAAAATTTCTTTTTTATTACCGAAATCATACTTTTCGTCCATTGCTCTGGCACGTTACCATATGTACGTCCCAGAAAAACATGTGTACGCAAGAATCTTAGCATATTTTGGATACTTATGCAAGCAGATGTTCGCCGCCCAGCAAAATCTGCAGGCGCTGGTCTTAAAATAAAAAGTGGAGAACCCCTATATCAGGCTCTCCACTTTTTATTCCCATTTTGGAATATTTTACCGTTTTTTTCAGCTTTAATTCCCATTTCGGAATTCTGCCGCCAATTTTTCACTTTTGTTCCGATTTCGGAATTTCACCGCCAATTTTTCACTTTTGTTCCGGTTTCGGAACATTTCCCCTTACAGGTGCTCCTCCAGCTCACTGTTCCTATGCACCCCAGTGATCGCATACTCCGCCCACTCCGCGATATTCGTTGCGTGATCGCCGATGCGCTCGTAGTACTTTGCAATCATAAGGATGTCCAGGATCTGTTCTTGGGTGGCTTCGCCGTTTAAAATACCGTCTGCCAGTTCTTTCTTTACCTGGGAAAACATCTCATCGATCACATCGTCGTAGGCGATGACTTCCTTTGTCTTCTTGAGGTCCTCGTTGGCGAAGCTCTCAATGCTCTCGCGGACCATGGACGCAACGGCTTTTGCCATCTCGCCGAGTCTTGTCGCCTTTACCGGCTCAAGAAGGTCTGTGGTCTTGACGATCTCCGCGATATCGCCCGCCTGGTCGCCGATGCGTTCTAAGTCTGTGATCATTTTTAGTGCGGAAGAGATCTTTCTCAAGTCGCTCGCCACCGGCTGCTGCTCTAAGAGGAGCTTTAAGCACTTGCTCTCGATGTCTCTCTCCTTTAAGTCCACATTCGCGTCATCTTTCAGGATCTTTGCCGCCTGCTCCCGGTCCATATTCATCAGTGCCTCGTAAGTGCCGTCGATCATCTTCTCGCAGAGCATTCCCATCTCCGCCAGCATCTTATGCAGCTCTTCCAACTGCTTTAAAAACGCGTCTCTCATAATCAGCCAAACCTCCCTGTGATGTAGCTTTCTGTCCGTTCGTCCCTCGGGTTTGCAAACAGATCACTTGTATTGTTGTACTCGATGACCTCACCTAACAGGAAGAACGCCGTCTTGTCAGAGATACGCGCTGCCTGCTGCATGTTATGGGTGACGATCACGATGGTATATTTATCCTTTAATTCCATCGCCAGGTCCTCGATCTTCGATGTGGAGATCGGGTCCAGGGCGGAGGTCGGCTCATCCATCAGGATCACTTCCGGCTCCACCGCCAGAGTCCTCGCGATGCAGAGTCTCTGCTGCTGTCCGCCGGAAAGTCCCAGGGCGCTCTTATTTAAGCGGTCCTTAAGCTCATCCCAGATCGCCGCCTGCCGTAAGCTTCTCTCAACAATCTCATCGAGATCCGCCTTCTTCGTGATTCCGAAGATCCTCGGGCCGTAGGCGATGTTGTCGTAGATGCTCTTCGGGAACGGGTTCGGCTGCTGGAATACCATGCCGACCTTGTGGCGCAGGGTGATGGCATCCATGTCCTTAAAGATGTTCTGTCCGTCAAGCTCCACTTTTCCGTCGATCTTTACATTCTCCACAAGATCATTCATCCGGTTCAATGTCTTTAAAAATGTGGATTTTCCACAGCCGGACGGTCCGATGAACGCCGTGATCTCATGGGCGCCGATCTGCATGTTGATGTCCTTAAGCGCATGAAACGCGCCGTAATGCAGATTCAGCTTTTCAATATCAAATTTCGGTTTTATATCAGTCATATATGTTTTCCTCTCTAAAACGTAACTATTCAGTACCCTCATAGTTACGAGCAAAAATCCATTCCAAATCGGCTGCGCCGATGGGATTTTTGCCTTCCATCCCATGTTTTCTTACGGTCAGCGCAGCAAGTGCGCAGACCTACTGAACAGTTATTCTAAAACTTTCATGCGCCATTCTCAGGATTTCCGTGCTTTTCCCTTAAGAATCAGCCATCGAGGTCCTCTTCCGAATGTTTCTTACGCCGCCTCGCCGGAGCTCTTTTTCTTCAGATGATGGCTCCACATATTCGCGCCGATGCTGAATGCCAGAACCAGGACCATGAGAACCGCGGAGGCGGTGTTCGCCAGTGCCTTATCCTGACCGTTTACCTGAAGGTTCCAAATCTGGATCGACAGTGTCTCTGCCGGGCGGAACGGGTTGAATGGGCAGGTCGGAGCTGCCAGGTTCCAGTTGCCCCAGCGCAAATCGCTTCCGGATCCTGTGGTGTAGAGTAGCGCCGCCGCCTCACCGAATCCACGTCCTGCCGCCAGGATGACACCTGTCATGATACGCGGGAGACATGCCGGGAGAAGTATATGGAAGATGGACTGCCATTTTGTCGCTCCGAGTCCCAAGCTCGCCTGAAAATATCCCGCCGGGAGTCCCTTGATGGCGTCCTCTGTGGTCGTCGTGATAAGCGGAAGTGTCAGGATCGATACGGAGAGGGCGCCTGCCATCAGGCTCTTTCCCATTCCGAAGAATACGAGGAATACCAGGTATCCGAACAAGCCCACAACGATGGACGGAAGGGAAGAAAGTGTCTCGATACACATTCTCAAAAACTTTGTCATTTTTCCCTGTTTCGCGTACATGGCCAGATAGATTCCGGCGCAGACGCCAAGCGGTACGGATACCAGCAGGGAGATAAATACGAGGTAGATCGTGTTGAACAACTGGTTTCCGATGCTGCCCTTTCTCGCGAAGCGGAACATCTCCGGCTTTGCCCCCATGAGGCCGCCGATAATGACCTTGCCCGCAAAGCCGATCAGAAGGGCGAAGAAGAAGATCGCAACCAGGTAGAAAATGACTGTCATAACACGATCCACGCTGCGTGAACGTCTGATCTTACTTTCCATGGTCTAATTTTCCCCCTTTGCTGCGAACTGCTTTACCGGCACCGCGGTCGTGCTGGTTTTTGCGGAAGTGCTGGTTTTTTCTTCTTTCTCCGGCTTCACCGCCGTCACATGATGGATCAGGAAGATGAAGAACAGGGAGATCGCGAATAACAGAAGTGCCATGGTCCAGAGTGCGGATTTCATCTCGCCGCCCTCCATGGCGTTGCCCATCTGGGCCGCAATCTCGGTGGTCAGAGTCTTTGTCGTCGAGAAAATGCTTGTGGGAAGCGCTGTTGTCTGGCCGATGACCATGGCAACCGCCAGGGCCTCGCCGAAGGCTCTCGCGAGACCTAAGATCACGCCGGAGATGATTCCAGGCGCTGCCGCCGGAACTACGATCCGGTAGATGGTCTGCCAGCGGGTGGATCCCAGACCGTATGCCGCCATTCTACATTCCTTCGGGACGGAGTGAAGGGCATCCGCCGCGACACTTGTGATCGTCGGGAAGATCATGACCGCGAGAACCAGACCTGCTGCCAGGATGGAATGTCCCACCTGACGGTCAAACACGGTCTTGATTGCCGGTACAAGCACCGTAAGTCCCACCCAGCCGTAGACAACGGACGGGATTCCGGCGAAGATCTCGACTACCGGGCGGTAGAATTTCTCACCGAACTTCGGGGAGATCTCCGTGATGAAGATTGCTGATCCCAGGGAAAACGGTGTCGCGATGAGAAGCGCCAGGCCACAGGTGCAGAGCGATCCAACGATGAAGATCAGTGCGCCGATGCTGCCGCCGCCTGCCATATTGTCCTCCGGCGCCCAATCTGCGGATCCTAAAAATTCCAGGAAGGAATGTTTATAAACCAGGAATGTGGATGATCCCTTGTATACAAGGAACGCGCCGATCACGATCGTCAGAAGTATTACGAACAGTCCGCAGACGGTCATCAGATCCCGCCACAGATATTCTCTGACGAACATGCTTTTTTCTTTACCATTCTTCATAAGTCCTCCTGCTTCCATTATTCGAAGCAATTTCTATCAGTTTCACTGGTCCGCGAGGTTCGCCGACCAGAAATCATTTCATTAATTTGCTGCGATTTTTCGTTGCGTTTCCACCGCTATACTCATAAATCGCATTTGGGGCGGACCAGATTCGTCTGCCCCGCCCCTCTTTCGCAGCTCTCTTGTCCATGTCCTCTTTTTTGCTCTCATCCGGTCGGATCATGGCTCACTGCCCGGTCTTAAGTTTTGTTTCGATTAGTGTTCCGTGTTTGTCATCTTGGAAGATACGCCGTATCCTAAGGACTCCATCTTTGCGCCGTACTCATCGGACATGATGTAGTCGAGGAATGCGCTTACGACCTCGTCCGGCTCACCCTTTGTGTACATATGCTCAAATGTCCATACCGGATATGTTCCTGCGTATGTATTCTCAAGTGTCGGCTCAACTCCGTCGATCGCTACGGTTGCAACTCCTGCATCACCTGTCAGGTAGGAAAGTGCTACATATCCGATGGCACCCTTTGTGTCTTTTACGTTCTGAAGAAGAACACCGGAATCATCTGTCTCCATGGAAGTGTTGGAAGCTTCCTCGTTTCCGTCGAGGGCGTATTTCTGGAATGTTGCTCTTGTACCGGAGGATGTCGGTCTTGTCACAAGGACGATGCTCTCATCCGGTCCGCCGACTTCTTTCCAGTTTGTTGTCTTTCCTGTGAAGATATCGATGAGCTGTTCCTTTGTGAGGTCCTCAACGCCGCCTTCTTTTACATCGTTGTTTACGATCGGTGCCATTGTTACTACGCATACCTGATGGTCAACCAACTCTTTTGCCTGTGTCTCGTCAAGTTTTGCGGCTGCCTCAACGTCGGAGTTACCAATATTTACGGTTCCCTCTGAAACCTGCTTTAAGCCCTCTCCGGATCCGCCAGCATCGATTGTAATAGAAACATCCGGGTATTTCTCGATGAACATGTCTGCCGCGTCATCTACTAACGGTTTTAATGCGGAAGAACCTGCTGCTGTGATGGAACCTGTGAGATCTGCGGCTGCCTCCGCTGCGGTTGTGTCTGCCGCTGCTTCTGTTGTTGTCTCTGCTGCTGCCGCTGTTGTCGCTGCGGATGTTGTGGATGCTGTGTTACTGCTGCTTCCGCATCCTGTCATCATGCTGACTGCTAATACTCCTGCACCTGCAAGTGCCATTACTTTTCTTGTTTTCATAATTTCTTTCTCCTCCTCAAAGGTCTTTGTTTTGTCTT
>CAVFLH010000140.1:0-711 GCA_963622995.1 uncultured Eubacteriales bacterium
CCATATCCCAGCCTCGGATTCGGATAGACCTGCTCGGAGGGAAGTCTCTTCGCTCCCTTTCTCAGGTACGCCTTCACCTTCTCCCCATAAAGATAGGGATCATTCCCTCTCACGATCCCCCACTCCATGAGAAGCGCCGCCGCCCCGGTGACAAGAGGCGCCGCAAAGGATGTTCCGGTGACAGGGGAATAGCCGCCATCCCGGTCCGGGGCCATGATCCCCACGCCTGGGGCCGCGAGATCCGGCTTCTGGGCGCGATAGATTCTGGTATCCCCGCGGCCGGAAAAGGGAGCATAGATTCCGGTCTGGCTGTCGTATGCCCCCACCGTCACCGGGCGAAATGCCGTGGAGGGAATCGTCAGAGTCGTATCCGGCGACGATTCTAAGAATTCTGTGTCCCGCCCGACTGCCGCCGCGGAGGGAAGCCAGAGATCTGCCGCCGTCTCCTCGTTCCCTGTTCCGAGGAAGCGAAATGTCCAGATTCCGCTCTCCACATAGGTCTTCTCCGGCACAAACTCGATATAGATCTCCTGAGCCGCATTAAATGGGGACGGTTCCCCGTAATAGATCAAAAGTTCCGTCTCTCCGACCCGGATCCGGTCTGTTCCCCTCACCGGGACAAGCTCGATCTCCGTACCGCCAGATGGATCTCTTAAAAAGATCCGCATCCCATCCTCATAGTTTTTCCAGATCTGCATGCCAAATCCCGTC
>CAVFLH010000140.1:721-2875 GCA_963622995.1 uncultured Eubacteriales bacterium
TAAGTTCCCACAGAGAGCCGTATCTCTGTGATCCTTTCAGGTGCGATCACAGGCCTCGCGTGTCCCCCGGAATCCCCCTCATTTCCCGATCCGGTGGCGAAGACAAACCGTCCCATCTGTGCAAGGGAATCGAGATACCGCTCTAAAAGTCCGCCGCCGTCATGGGAACCGTATGTATTTCCAAAACTCAGATTCACCGCCATTGGGCGTCTCAGTTCCAGAGCTTTCCTTACCGCAAAGTCCATCCCCCGCATAAGTTCTGTGGTCCGGGAAAATCCCGCCGCTTCCGGGATTCCGAGGCGGACAACGATAAGTTCGCTCTCATGGGCCGCCCCTCGGTACAGCCCGCTGCTTGCCCTCCCGTTTCCCGCAGCGATTCCCGCCACCGCCGTGCCGTGTCCGCTGGTATCCAGGGATAGTCTGCCGGTTCTGCCTAAGTTATTCTCTCCCCGCAGGATCTCATTGATCTCCTGCCTTTCATATGTTTTTCCACTGATCTGGTCATCCAGATACAGGATCCTCGTGGTTCCGTCCTCATTCCGAAAATCTTCATGAAAGATATCGATTCCCGAGTCGATCACTGCCACCAGGACGCCTTTTCCCGTAAGTCCGTCGATCCCCGTCTGCACCGGAAGAAAACAGGAGGCCGCCCTCGCCCGGTTCAGGGCAAAGAACAGCCTCTTTGGTTTTTCCGCATATTCAATTTCGGGGAGTGCGATCACTCCCGGCACATCCCGTTCCGGAACCCGCAGTACCGCAAAGCCGCTTAAAAGATATGTTCTGGAAACATCCGGGAACTGCGCGTTCAAAGCACTCTCCAGATCCCCATGATATTTCACAATGATCTCCCATGTCCGCTCCGCCCTGTTATATCCCACGTTCAGCTCTTCTGTCCGCTCCCTGGTCTCCTCCGGGACGGAAAGTGCCAGGTTCAGTAGATTCTCCGCCTTCTGATCTTCCATATTCTCCGCGTCACATCCATTCTGTGTTCCGCCCGCCTCATGCTCTTTCCACGCTTTTCGGCAGGCAGTCTTCATTATGAATATTCTATGCGGCTGGGTATCAAAAAGCCCCCGGAATCATCAGATCCGGGGGCTTCGTCGTGCAAAATGGCACGTTTGATTTTATTACTGCGCAGTTGTCATAGCCATAACAAGGCCTTCAAGTGTAGCTGCGTCTTTGATTCTTCCTGTTGTCTGAACAACGACCATGTAGCCTTCCTGCTTGCGGCAGTAGAACGCTCTTGTTGTCTTCTTTCCAGTTACAGTAACTTTGGAGTACTGCTGGTTTGCAATCGTTACAGTCTCAGCTGCTGTAGCCTGACCCTTCTGGCCTTTCTCGATTCCGGCAAGTGTGTTCGCGAATGTCTGCGCGTCCATATCCTGCTTATTCTTCATATTGAGGTAATAAACTTCCATGTCACCGAAGTCTGTGCTCATATAGAGATCATGAGTCAGGGTCGGGCTTCCGATAGACGCATACTCGGAACTTGTGTACTGCTCAGCTGCGTCATAATCAGAGATTGCGGAGCCGATGATCTGCGGAACGCAGAGATTGGCCCATGTGTTGTAATATCTTCCGCCTGTGATATGTCCCTTCGGAGCTGTCTGGACCGGTGCTACCCAGCTTCCGTCTTCGCTAAAGGTATAAGATACACCATCGATGGTTCTTGTTGTGTTGTAGATCATCAAATGGGAAGTCGGATCGATATAATACCAGACATCATTTCCGCGTCCGTCGCCTTCCTCGGATTTGATCCATCCGCTTGCGAGGTTTCCGTTTGCGTCGTAATAACGCCAGGTGTTTCCGTCACCTTCCCAGCCGTACTTTGTCTCAACTTCAGCCTCATCTGCGAGAGCTGTCATCATATTTACACTTCCGATTGCTGCAGCGAGAGCTGCCATAAGCATAACTTTCTTTAATTTCATTTGAAATCCACTCCTTCATGGGTTTTTATCAGCTACAGTCATTATACAGGGGTTTTCCGGATAACGCAAGCGCTAAGGACTGGAAAAAGGCAGGATTCATGAAAACTTAAGAAAAAATGCGGCAGATTTTGTCATTTCTGACAGAACCTGCCGCATTTCTTTATATCTTTCGAAGCAGTCATCCTGCACGGCGAAAATTCTTCTGCCGCAGCATGCACATATCTTC
>CAVFLH010000140.1:2885-6816 GCA_963622995.1 uncultured Eubacteriales bacterium
CATATCTTCGAATTACTCTCTCTTGATGATCTCGTCTCTTCCCGGACCATTGGAAACCATAGTGATCGGCACTCCGATCTCCTCCTCGATGGCTTCGATGTACTTTTTGCAGTTCTTCGGAAGATCCTCGTAGTTCTTGATTCCGCGGATCTCACACTTCCAGCCCGGAAGAGTCTTGTATACCGGTTTTGCCTTCTCAAGCTCCGGAGTTGTCGGGAAGTCTTTTGTTACCTTTCCGTCGATCTCGTAGCCCACGCAGATATGAAGCTCGTCAAGATATCCTAAAACGTCGAGAACAGTGAGGGCAACCTCTGTGGAACCCTGGATCTGAACGCCGTATCTTGTAGCGACTGCATCGAACCATCCCATTCTTCTCGGACGGCCTGTTGTAGCGCCGAACTCGCCGCCGTCACCGCCGCGGCGTCTTAACTCGTCTGCCTCGTCGCCGAAGATCTCGCTGACGAAAGCACCTGCGCCTACTGCACTGGAGTAAGCCTTAACGACTGTTGTGATGTTCTTGATCTCGTACGGCGGGATGCCTGCGCCGATCGCACCGTATGCAGCCAGTGTGGAGGAAGATGTAACCATCGGGTAGATACCGTGATCCGGATCCTTTAAGGAACCGAGCTGACCCTCTAAGAGAATGTTCTTTCCTGCCTTGATGGCGTCGCGAAGGTACTTGGATGTGTCGCATACGTACGGAGCGACCATCTCCTTGTACTCCATAAGTGTGTTGAAGATCTCCTGCGGATCAAGCTTCGGCTGATGGTATAAATGCTCGAACAGCACATTCTTCAGTGTGCAGACATTCTCGACCTTTTCCATCAGTTCCTTCTCGTCACCGAATAACTCGTTGACCTGGAAACCGATCTTTGCATATTTATCAGAATAGAACGGAGCAATTCCGGACTTTGTGGAACCGAAGGACTTACCAGCCAGACGTGCCTCCTCGTAAGTATCAAGTAAAATGTGATACGGCATTAAGATCTGTGCTCTGTCGGACACAAGGATCTTCGGCATCGGAACGCCCTGGCTTGTTAAGTCGTTTAACTCTTTTACAAGGAACGGGATGTTTAATGCCACACCGTTTCCGATGATGCTTGTTGTATGATTATAGAATACACCTGACGGAAGAAGATGAAGGGCAAACTTTCCGTAATTGTTGATAATGGTGTGACCAGCGTTGCTGCCGCCCTGGAAACGGACAATAATGTCGGATTCCTTTGCAAGCATATCTGTGATCTTACCTTTTCCCTCATCGCCCCAGTTGGCGCCTACGATTGCTCTAACCATGTTCTAATATCCTCCTTTGGACGTTTAAACGGAATGCGCACTTCCGCATCCCGGCGTCTTACGCGGTTGTATGTGTCATCCTCATGACACTCCCATAGTTTACAACAATTTTCTCCATAAGTAAAGGCAATATTTATTATGATGTTCATAACAATTGATTATAGTACTAATAATTTCCACTGCATTGATCCAATTTTTACTTTGTTATTTTCTGTTTCTTTCGCTTTTATACGACAAAAATCCCGGTTTAAGGGCCAAATCAGTTTTCTCTGCCTGCTCTTTTAACCAGGATTTTTCTCTTCATATCCTTTATGCCTTTTGCTCTCTCAAAACCTCAAGAAACCTCTCCCCCGCCGGTGAGATCGGCACCTTCTTGTCCGTCACGACGCAGATCTCGCGCTCCGGCATCATCTCCTGGAAGGCAAGTTCGAAGAGCTCCCCGCTCTCGATCTTCTCCTTTGCGAACTCTTCCATCACGCAGCCGATCCCCATATTCCGGATCGCGAACTGGACGATCATATCGCTGGTGGCAAGCTCGAACTCCGGCTCCAGGACGATCCCGCGCTGTTCTAAGAACTGGTCCATGAACTTTCTCGTACTCGTATCCTTTTCCAGGAAGATACATGGCAGATGCTCTAACTCCCCGTACTCCATCCGCTTTCCCTTTAGCGTCCAGAACTTATTTCCCGCCACGAAGGTATTCCGGATCTTCTTCACCTCGAAGGCTTCCACCTCCGGCCTCGCGTCAAAAGGCGTGCTCACCACACCGAAATCGATCTTTCCCTCGTACAGGGACTCGATGGTCTCCGGTGTCGGGGCGTTGGACACCATGACCTTGATATTCGGGTAGCGCTCATGGAAGGTCTCCAGGTACGGGAGCAGATAGAACTGCAGCGTCATATCGCTGGCACCGATCCGCACCTCCCCCATGTCCATGTCCACGAGGCGCTTTAACATCTCCTCGCCGTCCATAAGGTTTTCCATCCCGCGCTCCACATAAGGATACAGAAGCTTTCCCTCCGTTGTGAGCCGGACTCCCTTCTGGGTCCGAAGAAAAAGCTTTGTGTTAAGCGCCTTCTCAAGCTGTTTGATCGCCTGGCTCGCCGCGGGCTGGGAAATGCAGAGCGCCTCTGCTGCAGCGGTAATGCTGCCTAGGCGCCCTACATAGTAAAATACTTTATAATATTCCGTGCTGATACTGCTGGCGTGGTCCATTATACATTGATCTCCGCTTTCACACCAAGAAGATCCGCATTTTCCTTTAAAATCGGGCGAACGACCTCATCTAAGAATTCGTCTACCTGCTTCGGTGCGCGTCCAACATACTTCTTCGGATCCATGGTCTTCTTTAACTCGTCGAGGCTTAAGTTGAAGGACGGATCTGCAGCGATGAGCTCCAGAAGATTGTTGTCCTTTCCTTCTACCTTCACGTTCTTTCCAGCTTCCATGGAGAGCTCGCGGATGCGCTCGTGGAGCTCCTGTCTGTCTCCGCCGGCCTTAACCGCATCCATCATGATGTTCTCAGTTGCCATAAACGGAAGCTCGGCCATTAAATGCTTTTCGATAACCTTCGGATATACCACAAGACCATCCACAACGTTTAAGTAGAGGTCCAGGATACCGTCGATGGCCAGGAATCCTTCCGGAACGGAGAGACGCTTGTTCGCGGAGTCATCCAGCGTACGCTCAAACCACTGGGTGGAAGCAACGAGCATCGGGTTCATCATATCGGACATCACATAGTTTGCTAAGGATGCGATACGTTCACTTCTCATCGGGTTTCTCTTGTATGCCATAGCAGAGGAACCGATCTGGTTCTTCTCAAACGGCTCTTCCACTTCTTTTAAGTGCTGAAGAAGCCGGATATCGTTGGAGAACTTGTGGGCACTCTGGGCGATTCCCGCAAGAACGGCGAGCACACGGCTGTCGATCTTTCTGGAGTAAGTCTGTCCGGATACCGGGAAGCACTGGGAAAATCCCATCTTCGCAGCGATCCGTCTGTCCGCCTCACGGCACTTCTCATGGTCCCCGTCAAAGAGTTCTAAGAAGCTTGCCTGGGTACCTGTAGTTCCCTTGGAGCCGAGTAATTTCATGGAACCGATCACATGGTCGAGGTCCTCAAGGTCAAGGCAGAGTTCCTGTAACCATAAGGTGGCACGCTTTCCTACTGTTGTCGGCTGTGCCGGCTGGAAATGGGTGAATGCCAGTGTCGGGAGTTCTTTATACTTATCAGCAAAATCAGAAAGCTCTTTCATCACATTGATGAGTTTCTTTCTGACAAGCTTTAATGCCTCTGTCATCAGGATAATGTCGGTGTTGTCGCCAACGTAGCAGGATGTTGCGCCCAGGTGGATGATTCCCTTTGCCTTCGGGCACTGGAGTCCGTAAGCATATACATGGGACATAACATCGTGGCGGACAAGCTTCTCTCTCGCCTTTGCCTCCTCGAAGTTGATGTCATCGGCATGTGCCTTTAACTCCTCGATCTGCTCGTCTGTGATCGGAAGTCCAAGCTCTTTTTCTGTCTCAGCCAACGCGATCCATAATTTTCTCCATGTGCGGAATTTCTTCTCCGGGGAGAAAATATACTGCATTTCCTTGCTTGCATATCGCTCAGAGAGCGGGCTCTGGTATCTGT
>CAVFLH010000141.1:0-4878 GCA_963622995.1 uncultured Eubacteriales bacterium
ATAGCATTTAAACTGTATGTACAAAAGATATAAAAGTTTTCGCGGAGATCCAATTAAGGACTTGATTTAAGATTCATGAGCTGATGAAAGTCTTTTATTAGTGCAAATTGGCACAGGGGTTTAAGAACCAACATTTAAGGAGGTATTTGCGAGATGAGCAAGTATGTTGAGAGGGTAATTGAGGACGTAAAAACTAAATACGCTAACGAGCCGGAGTTCTGCCAGACTGTAGAAGAAGTATTATCTTCCTTAGGTCCGGTTGTAGACGCACATCCGGAGTATGAGAAGGTTGCCCTTCTTGAGAGAATGGTAATCCCGGAGAGAGTTATCGAGTTCCGTGTTCCGTGGGAGGATGACAACGGAAACATTCATGTAAATACAGGTTACCGTGTACAGTTCAACGGAGCAATTGGACCGTACAAGGGAGGTTTAAGATTCGCACCGAGCGTAAACCTTTCCATCATGAAATTCTTAGGTTTCGAGCAGACATTCAAAGACAGCTTAACAACACTTCCGATCGGCGGCGCTAAGGGTGGTTCCGACTTCGATCCGAACGGCAAGAGCGACAGAGAAGTTATGAGATTCTGCCAGTCCTTCATGACTGAGTTATATCGTCACATTGGACCGGACGTAGACGTTCCGGCTGGTGACCTTGGTGTTGGCGGACGTGAGATCGGTTATCTGTTCGGTCAGTACAGAAAACTCAGAGGCGCTTACGAGAACGGCGTATTAACAGGTAAGGCTCGTTCCTTCGGCGGTTCCTTAATTCGTCCGGAAGCAACTGGTTTCGGTGCTGTTTACTACCTTGACGCTGTTATGAAACATGAGAATGATACATTACAGGGCAAGACAGTTGCAGTTGCTGGTTTCGGTAACGTAGCTTGGGGTGTTGTACAGAAATTAGCTGAGTTAGGTGCTAAGGCTGTTACACTTTCTGGCCCGGATGGATACATCTACGATCCGGATGGAATTACAACAAAAGAGAAATTCGACTATATGCTTGAGATGAGAGCTTCTGGACGTAACAAAGTTCAGGACTACGCTGATAAGTTCGGTTGCAAGTTCGTAGCTGGAGACAAGCCGTGGGGCGAGAAAGTTGATATCATCATGCCGTGTGCTACACAGAACGATGTAGACCTTACACAGGCTAAGAGAATTGTTGCTAACAACATCAAGTACTACATCGAAGTTGCTAACATGCCGACAACAAACGAAGCTCTTAGATTCTTAATGGATCAGAAGAACATGGTTGTTGCTCCGTCTAAGGCTGTTAACGCTGGTGGTGTTCTTGTATCTGCTCTTGAAATGAGCCAGAACAGCGAGAGACTTTCTTGGACAGCAGAGGAAGTTGATTCCAAGCTTCATCAGATCATGACTCAGATTCATGATGGTTCTGCCGAGTGCGCTGAGAAGTATGGTCTTGGTTACAACCTTGTTGCTGGTGCAAACATGGTTGGCTTCCAGAAGGTTGCAGATGCTATGATGGCTCAGGGTATTGCTTGGTAGTCTGAAGCGTACCGGAGTTATAAATGCCCGCAGTTTGGGGAAGCTGCACGAGGGGCAAAAGGTTCTGAATATTGGGGATGCTGCTGGGGAAAGTGTGCCCGGCAGCATCCCTTGTATTAGTTACATTATTTTAAATATCGCATTATAAGGAAGTAAGGAAGGAAGAAGAAAGATGGCATTTACAGTATTTTACACAGTACAGATCAGTGATGTAGCTACAAAGATTTTTGAAGAGGCAGGCGGAAAGACTGTTGTTACACAGCACTTCTTTGATGAAGCCGGTTATATCGAAGAGTTAAAGGCACTTCAGCCGGAGGCTATTATGTGCCGTACAGAGCCGATCACAGCAGCTATGATGGATGCTGCAGGCCCAAACCTCAAAGTTATCGGTAAGCAGGGTGCAGGTCTTGACAACATCGATATCGCAGCAGCAACAGAGAGAAAGATCCGTGTCGTATATGCTCCGGGTCAGAACGCTCAGTCCGTTGCAGAGCAGGCTGCTTTCTTAATGCTTGCTTGCGCACGCCGTTACAACTATGTTGACAGACAGTTCCGTTCCGGTAACTACAAAGTTCGTTTCGGTCTGAAGAACACATACGAGTTAAACGGAAAGACACTTGGTCTTGTCGGCTGTGGTAGAATCGGCCGTATGCTCGCTACAATTGCTAAGTACGGTTTCGGTATGAATGTTATCGGCTACGATCCGTTCTTAAAGCAGGAGCAGGTTGGCGAGCTGATCTCCCTTGTTCCGGAGCAGGATGATGTATTTAAGCAGGCTGATTTCGTAAGCCTTCATACTCCGCTTACTCCAGAGACAGAGCACAGCATCGGCATGAGACAGTTCAAGCTGATGAAGCCAACAGCTTCCCTCATCAATGCGAGCCGTGGTGAAGTTGTTAACGAGGCAGAGCTCATCGAGGCTATGCAGAACAACGTTATCAACTGCGCAGGTCTTGACGTAACAGAGAAAGAGCCGCTTCCGCTTGACAGCCCGCTCTACACTCTTGACAACGTTATCCTTACACCACATACAGCAGCTACAACAGAGCAGTCCGTAATTCGCTGCTGTGAGACAGTTGCAAATGACATCGCTGCTGTTGTTAACGGCCAGGATGCTAAATTCGCAGCAAATAAGTTCTAATTATTCAGTCTGAAAGAATTGGAACCTGGTGACTGACTGTCGCCGGGTTCCTTTTGTTTTTCCAATTTTAAATTACAGGAGGAAAGAATAAAATGAGCAAGATCACGGAGTCAGCAAAGGCTTTAATGCCGAAATTATCTGAGATCAGAAGAGATTTCCACATGCATCCGGAGGTTTCCCAGCATGAGGAGAGAACAGGGAAGAAAGTCGCAGAGTACCTGAAAGCGATGGGATGCGACGAGGTCCATGAAAATGTCGGCGGATACGGTGTAGTCGGAGTTATCAAAGGAAAGAAGCCGGGTAAGGTCGTAGCTCTCCGTGCGGATATGGATGCGTTACAGATCCAGGAGATGAACGAGGTTCCGTATAAGTCCCAGAACGACGGTGTTATGCATGCCTGCGGACATGATAACCATATGACAGGACTTCTCGGCGCTGCAATGCTTCTCTGCGAGCGAAGAGATGAGATCGCAGGAACTGTAAAACTGATCTTCCAGCCGGCAGAGGAATTATCCCCGATCGGCGGTTCCAGAGGAATGCTCCATTCCGGATATATGGATGATGTGGAAGCTGTATTTGGTCTTCATGTATGGCCGGACCTTCCGCACGGAAAGATCGGTGTAAAGGCAGGACCGTTGATGGCTGCAACAGACCACTTTACGATCAACATCCACGGAAAGACTGCTCACGGCGCAAAACCGAACCAGGGTATCGACGCAGTTGTTCTCGGCTCCCAATTCGTTATGGCTGCACAGACTATCGTCAGCAGAAAAGTAGATCCGCTTGACAATGCCGTTGTAACATTCGGTATCTTCAACGCAGGAACAAGATACAACATTATCGCAGGCGACTGCACACTGGACGGAACCGTTCGTACTTTAAATGAAGATACCCGTGCAATGATCGAGGATTCCATGAGAAAGACTCTCGACAGTCTCTGCTTACAGTCCGGCGCGACCGCTGAGATCAACTATGGCCACGGCTATCCGGCCCTCGTAAACCACGAGGAGGACGCTGAGCTGATCCGCAATACAGCAATCGAGCTTTTCGGCAAGGATGATGTTGTGGACGTAAAACTTCCGGCAATGCCGGCTGAGGACTTCTCCTTCTATCTGAAAGAGAAGAAGGGCGCATTCGTATGGCTTGGCACCGCAAAACCGGATCAGGACCCGGTATGGCCGCTGCACAACAGCCGTTTTGATGTGGACGAGGATATCCTCTGGAGAGGCTCTTCCCTGTTAGCGCAGACTGCGATCGATTATTTAAATAAATAATGGATGATCTTGGGGCGGCAGTTGGAGTGTGACTCCGGCTGGCCGCCCTGTTTCGTCTATGCGGACAGCAGCTGAAAGTGCATGGTGAGACCGCGATAACGAAAGGAGTCCGTTTGGAGGATTCCTTATAGCAGGAGGAAAACAGTATGACAGCAGGAAACGCGATCCTTATCGTCGCGATTGTGACAGGCCTGGGACTGGTTGGGGCGATCCTTTTTGTGTTATTTAAAGTCCGGCAGATATCACAGGAATTCTTCGGTACTCCGAATCTTGTAGAGGGATTGAAGCGCCAGGAGGCGCTGGAGGACGACACACCGAAGTCGGTGTCCGGAATGACGAGAGTGGAGCTTCCGCGGATCGAGAAGGATTTCCCAGAATTTCACTGGCCGGAGTGGATGCAGCGGTGCGAGAACCAGTTAAAGGGCTATCTGGAGGCGCTGGAGCACCGGGATCTCTCTTATCTCGGAAAGGTGTCCGTGTCCTTAAAGGACCAGGTACGGCTGAAGATCGAGGAGATGGAGGAGAAGGAGATCCGGGAGGAATTTGACACCATCAAGGTCCACCAGACGGAGATATCCAGGTACGACAAAGATCCGGGAAAATGCCGGATCCGGATCCAGTCCTCGGTGGAGTACCTGCATACTTTAAAAACGCCGGATAAAAAGAAAAATGTAGAGCGGGAGAAGGAACAGCACCGCTTCAATATGGAACTGGTCTACATTCAGGATATCACAAAGATCCGCGCCGGAGATACCGCCATCGGCGTCAGCTGTCCCCACTGCGGTGCCCCGATTGCAGGCTTAGGAGACCGCGTCTGCCCATACTGCGGCGGCGCTGTGGAACCGGTGAATGTGCGGGTGTGGGAGCTGCATAGGATCGAGGAAGTATAAAAGAAAAAACTTAAAATACGTATAGAAAAGACTCTGGAGTTCTGAAGGCATATGCTCAGAAAATTTC
>CAVFLH010000141.1:5110-6744 GCA_963622995.1 uncultured Eubacteriales bacterium
AATTTCAGAGTCTTATTTTTCAATTGAAATAGTAATATGGAAATATAGAATGATGGCATAAAAAAGACCCAGGATATAGGTTCCTGAGTCTTTTTATCACTTAGATAAATTATTTCGCCTTTGCAACTTCCCGCTTTTTGATCTCCGGTAAGATCAGGCCGAGGGCTGTGAGCACGATCGGTGTGACTACGTTTAATGCGGTGGAAGCGATATCGCCTTCAACGTACATTCCGAGGAGACAGCATGCTGCAGTTACGAAGAAGCACCAGCCGCCGGCAACAAGGCCGAGGGTCTTGTTCTTTGTAAACTGGTAATCCGGGTTGAACTTTTCGATGGATTTTTTGAGGGCGATGTAGCCTGCAAATACCCATAAGTAACGAAGCGGCATGTTACAGAGTTCAGTTTGTTTAACTGAGTCAGAACAGATGCTGCGCCCGGTACGAAGGACTGGATCAGGATGATACTACCGGATAAGCAGATAACCATCTTGATACCGTTGATGTATGCGCCGTGCTCGTTCTTCTTTAAGAGACCGGACGGGATGAACTGTCTTGCATCCTCGTTGTCAAGAAGCATACGAAGCGGAGCATCGATACTTAATACGAGTGTGGAGAACTGACCGATGGCATTGCATGCTGCGTAGATAACGAGCAGGAGATTGCCAACATGGTAGTACTCACCGAGCTTCTGGAAGGACCAGTAAGCGCCGTTGGAAACGTAGGACTTGAAGCTGTCGGAACTCTCGTTGATGACAGCCGGATCGAACATCATGCCCATTGCGATACTTCCGAGGATCGCGCAGACCATAACCATAACGGCTAACATGATCATATCCTTCGGGAATCCCTTGGACGGATCTTTTACCTTATTTACATAAGGGGAGATCTTCTCGCATCCGCCGACAGCGAATACAAGGATGGAGAGGGATGTGAAGTAGTTCACGTTGAACTGCGGGATCAGGCCTTTGATGCTGTAATCAGCAGAAACGAATCCGCCGTTCGGGTTGATTGCCGGTGCTGCGAACATCATTAAGATGAACAGGAGGGACATTACGAACATACTTGTACCGGCGATAGTTGCTAACTTCTTTAACGGGTTTAAGCCGCGGCTTGCAACCCAGCAGAAGAACAGGAACACAGCGAGTGTTGCCATCTGTACTGCGATCGTCGGGAATGTGTCGTAAGTGGAACCGTTCTGGAATACCATCCAGCTTAATGCCTTTAATCCGCCGCTGCCTTTACTTGCAATGTAAGTTACATGGCAAGCCCAGTAAGTCCAGCCTGCGTAATAAGCGCATTTCGGGCCGATTGTTTCATGGATCCAGGAGCTTACGCCGCCGCCGGACTGTTTGAAAGCGGAGCCGAGTTCACCTACCATCAGGGCATACGGCACGAAATAGAGTGCGAACATCAGAATCCAGCTGAAGATTACCTGTACTCCGTTGAAGTAAACGAAGCCATTCAGCACGTTTCCGAATCCCCAAACCGTGGAGAATGCCATGAAGGCCAGGGTGTACCAGTCGATTTTCTTGGTGTTTTCCATAAGAGACCTTCCTTTGATATAAAATTGTATTTGTCCGCTTGGCGCGAACTTGTTTAGTATAACATATAATTATGAAAAATATGAACAATTTA
>CAVFLH010000142.1:0-3393 GCA_963622995.1 uncultured Eubacteriales bacterium
TTGGGTATAGAAAAAGCCCGGAAAATGGCGTATTTCCGGGCTTTTTTAGCATTTTTAAGTTGTCGATTATCGCTTGCTGAACTGAGGAGCACGACGAGCGGCTTTGAGACCGTACTTCTTTCTTTCTTTCATACGCGGATCTCTTGTTAAGAAACCAGCTTTCTTTAATACCGGACGGTACTCGATGTCTGCGTGAAGCAGGGCTCTGGAAATACCGTGACGGATAGCGCCAGCCTGTCCAGAAACTCCGCCGCCGCGAACGTTAACGATAACGTCGAACTTATCAGCTGTTTCTGTTGCTGCTAACGGCTGACGAACGATGAGCTTTAATGTCTCAAGACCAAGGTACTCATCGATATCTCTCTTATTGATTGTGATCTTGCCTGTTCCCGGTACAAGATAAACTCTTGCGATAGATCTTTTTCTTCTGCCTGTTCCGTAATATTTTGTGCTAGCCATTATGAATTTCCTCCTTTCAGACCTCTAATTAAAATTTGATTTCTAAAACTTCCGGCTTCTGTGCTGCCTGCTCGTGATCCGGGCCAGCGTAAACGTGAAGTTTTGTGATCATGCTTCTTCCTAAAGGTCCCTTCGGGAGCATTCCCTTAACTGCTAACTCGATAACCTTCTCCGGTTTCTTCTCGAGCATCTCTCTTAATGTTGCTTCTTTCATTCCGCCTACATAGTCGGAGTGGCTGTAGTAGATCTTCTGGTCTAACTTCTTACCTGTAACCTTGATCTTGGAAGCGTTTGTTACGATTACGTAATCGCCGCAGTCGATGTGCGGAGTGTAGATCGGTTTGTTCTTTCCTCTTAAGATCTTTGCTACTTCTGATGTCAGACGACCTAATGTATATCCTGTAGCGTCAACTACGTACCATTTTCTCTCAATTGTTGCTGGACTAGCCATAAAGCTCTTCATGGGTTGACCTCCTGTTTGTACTAAATCAATCAATGTTCCTTTATCGTAAAATACTGTCTCCGGGGCTTTGGCTACAGCATTTTCAACCGATGTCACAGTTATACATTATATTATACATAGCCAGGTGTGTCAACCATTTTTCTTCAAAATTCCGATTAAATTTTGCCGGAAAACCTATATTTTATCGTGGTTTTGGCATGGTCCGCCTGATTGTTCCCTGGTATACGATCTCAGCCACAACAGCCGCCGCGAACTCTGTGATCCAGAACGCATTCCAGACCGCACTGCCGCCGAATAAATGGCAGAGAATGAAGGCGGACGGCAGAATGACTACGATGTAGCGGAGCAGGGAGATCACCAGGGACTGGACTCCCATGCCGATTCCTTCCAGGGCACCGGATGCTGTTACGGAGACTGTTGAGACAATGAATCCGGCGCTGATGATCCGCAGGATCGCACCGCCTGCCGCGATGGTCTCCGCGTTGTCGGTAAAGGCACCGATCAGCGTGTTGGAGATCGTAAGGCAAAGCACCGTGCCCACTGCCATGATCGCACCGGTCATGGCCAGCGTTGTCTTGTAGATCTTTCCGACTCTCTCACGCTCTCCTGCGCCGAAGTTATAGCCAATCACCGGGCGCATGCCCTGGATGATGCCGCTGGCCGGGAAGTAGAGGAATGTCTGGAGCTTGTAGTAGATTCCAAGAATAACTACATAACTTCTGGAATACTGTGCCAGAAGGCCGTTCAGTACAAAGATCATGACGGACGGCAGCGCCAGATTTAAGATCGCCGGGATACCGATCCCGTAGAGCTTCTTCATGGTGTTTCCGCCAGGGATCTTATATTTCGCTTCCAGTCTTACCGGGACCGGGCCTCTGAAATAGAATACAAGATACACCGTCAGTGAGACGAGCTGTCCCACACCCGTGGCCAGCGCCGCGCCGGAAATTCCCATCTTCTGGAAAAACGCCAGACCGAAGATCAGCATCGGATCCAGAATAATGTTCGTGACGCAGCCGCCGAGCAGTGCGATCATGGACACCTTCATCCGGCCTACCGCCTGGAAGATCTTCTCGAAGGCCAGGCCCGCCATGATGATCGGGGAGAACAGGAACGCGATGGACGCGTAGCGCACGCCGTACCGGATGACCTCCGGATCACTCGTGAACATACTGAGGAACCAGGGCATGATGGCGATACAGCCGACTAGCAGGATGATTCCGTGAATCACCGACAGGACAACGCCCTGGGTCGCCGCCCGGCGCGCCTCTTCCTCTTTTCCGGCACCTCTCGCCGTGGCGATCAGCGCGTTGATTCCCACGCCGAAACCAATGGCCATGGCGTTGATAAAGTTCTGGATCGGGAACACCAGGGACAACGCCTCCATGGCGTTCTCGCTGATCTGGGCAACGAAATAGCTGTCTACAATATTATAGAGGGAATTCACCAGCATGGACAGAACCATGGGCATTCCCATTCCGAGGAGAAGCGGGAAGATCGGCTTCTCCTTCATGAAAGTTTCGTTCATGATTATATAACCTCCTTGCAATAAGAATGTGCATTGGCACATTCTCGCGCCGAGCGCGGTCGCTTGCGACAATTTACATCTGTGCGCGAGTGTACATTCCAGGCACGCAGTGCCTTTTTGTTTAACAGGAAGTTCCATCGGAATTTCCTGTTAAACAAAAAATGCCACACAACCACCCATAAATCTTTTTTGGGTGATTGTGTGGCGAAAAAAGTTCTTCTCTAAAAATCCACACGAGTTTTAACGTCTGGTAGAATAACACAGATTCAGATTTCTGTCAACCCAGGAATCCCCAGACACATAATTTTCGGCATCTGGTCCGGCCTAATTGCAGAATCTGCTGCTGACAACCTGTTGCAACCGCATGACATCCGCTGCTATTTCCGCTTCTTTCTCTCCAGATAATCATTCAGCTCCGCGTTCTTCACGTTCGTGATGAACATATGTCCAGGAGCGTGGGTGATGACGATCGGTGGTTTTGCGCGCTCGACGGCGGCCTGTGGGGTCACGCCGCAGGCCCAGAATACCGGGATCTCGCCCTCGCGGATCTCTACCGGGTCACCGTAGTCCGGGTGGTCGATATCCTTGATGCCGATCTCAGCCGGGTCGCCCATGTGAACAGGGGCACCGTGGACATTAGGGTATCTTCCGGTAATTTCCGCCGCCTTCTTCGCGTCCTCCGGCGTCATCGGACGCATGCTGCATACAAGCGGGCCTTCGAAGACTCCGGCTTTCTCGCACTCGATGTTCGTCTTGTACATCGGGACATTTCTGCCCATGGAGATGTGGCGCACGTCGATTCCGGCCTGTAAGAGCGCCTCCTCGAAGGAGAAGCTGCAGCCGATGAGGAAACCGACGAAATCATCCTGCCAGTATTCGGATGCATCTGTCACCTCGTCGACCTTCACACCGTTTTTGTAGATAAAATACCGCGGAATGTCTG
>CAVFLH010000142.1:3403-6711 GCA_963622995.1 uncultured Eubacteriales bacterium
CGATGTTTGCGCCCTCGCCCATGTCATGGACAAGCGGGGAGCCGTCCATGATCTCGAGGATCGGGCACGGTTTCGGGTTCCGCTCCACGAACTTTTTAAAGTCTTCCGCGTATTTTTTCGGCAGGATCACGAGGTTTGCCTGTGCGTATCCCCCGCACATTCCGGCTGTCGGGCCTGTGATCTCGCCGTCGCGGATCTTTTTCCATATTTCTTCCGGTTTTGTCGTTCTGTAATCTCCCATTTTTCGCTGCCCCTTTCTCTTATGCCGCCTTTTCCATTTCCGGCATCGTAAGGTTCCGATTTTTCACGACCTGTTCTGCCAAAACTCTTCATCGATCCGGTCATTTTCCGTTTTATGTCCCCATAGTTCTTCTTATCGGAATCTCACAGACTCTTTTTCCAATTCCACCACGAATTCTTTTCCATTTACGGAAATCCTATATGTTCCGACCTTGTCCCAGCCAGTCTTCTGAAGTTCCGACGCCGCCGCGATCGCCACAGCCTGTTCCTCGTCCGCCGGTTCCACCGGGGGATTTAACTTCTCTGCCAGTGCGCGGAATTCTTCCCTTTCCCTGCAATAGAGGTCCTGGGCCTCATCCACCGTGACCTTCTCAAAATGGATCTTCATTCCCGGCATGCACTGGGCAAGCACCGGAAGATCTACGGAGATCACGTTGGCGATCTTTGTGTAGCCGCCTGTGGTCTGGTGGTCCGCCATCATGACGATAGGATTTCCGTGGGACGGAACCTGTACAGCGCCGAAGCTGATGCCGTCGGTGATGATGTCGCCGCCGTTTTTATGCTCGATCACATCGCCTTCCATGCGGCAGCCCATACGGTCGTACTCGTTGGAGATCGTGTAGGTGCCGGTCAGGAATGTCTCGATTCCTTTTTCTGTGAAACAGTCGTCCTGTGGTCCCATGACCACGCGGAGTGTCCGCTCCTTTGACGCGAACGAAGGAAGTTTATAGCGGCGCTCCGACATGTTCGGAAGCCATGCGGCAGGGGTGCGGAAACCGATGGAATCCCCGGCTCCAAGCTTTCTGCCCTCATATCCGCCGACCTTCGACTTCAGGTTTGTGGAACGGCTGCCCATAACTACCGGGATATCAAGGCCGCCCGCAAAGGCGATGTAGGCGCGGCTTCCGCCGTAGAGTCCCATAAAACTCAGTGTCTGCCCTTCTTTCACGGAAACCGCCTCATATCTCGGAATTGGCGTGCCGTCCAGTTTTGCCCCGAGGTCGCCGCCTGTCACCGCGATGATCTCATCCTCTGTAAATTTCATGGTCGGACCCATCATCGTAATCTCGATGACCGCCTCGTTTGTGTCATTTCCGACAAGAATATTGGCGATGGACGCTGCCCTGGTATCCATGACGCCGGACACAGACACTCCTGTTTCCTGATATCCGTAACGTCCCAGATCCTGAATCGTTGTCAGGAATCCGCCGTTTATGATCTGAATGCCCATTATTCCGCCTCCTTGTCGTAAATTACGTACTGATATGTACCGTCAGCCACCTGTTTTTCGATGGTTTTGTACTCCTCTTCCGTCACCGGGCGGAATTTGATGTACTGTCCGGACTCCAGAAGTACCGGTTTTTCCCGCTCGGAATCATAGAGCTTTAACGGAGTTCTTCCGATGAGCTGCCAGCCGCCCGGGGATGCCACCGGGTAGATTCCTGTCTGCTCTCCGGCGATTCCCACGGAGCCGCCCTCGATCTTTACGCGCGGACTCTTCAGACGCGGGGTCGCGATACGCTTGTCCATGCCGCCCAGGTACGGGAATCCCGCGATGAAGCCCAGCATGTAGATCAGGTATTCTTCGGAGGAATGGATCTTTATGACTTCCTCTTCCGTCAGGCCGTTATGCTCTGCCACATTCGCAAGGTCCGGTCCCATCTCTCCGCCGTAGAGCACCGGGATCTCGATCACCGTTGGCGGCGGGATCTGGATGCTGCCCATGGAGGACAAAATCGATTCAAATTTTTCTGTCAGCGCTGAGAAGCGGATCACTTCCGGCTTGTATACAACGAGAAGGGAACGATAGGTCGGTACGGTCTCGACGATTCCCTTGATCTGTTCTTTTTCTAACGCGATCTTGAACGCGCGGATCTTCCGGTTGATCTCCGGGCTGATCTCATTTCCAAATTCCACGGTGACTGCACAGTCGCCGGAAACCAGATATCTCACTTTATCCACAGCGGATCTCCTTCCATAATTCTATAACGTCTCCCATTTTTAACTGAGTTCCAAGACCTTATAAAACCATCTTTTACTATTTTCAAGTATCTAAACTTTTATTATTCTGCTTTTTACTGTAATCTGGCAGATATACCTGACCACATTCATTCTTACAAACTTAAATTCTTGATCTCTACGCCTTCCGCGATCAGTGTCTCACGGATATTCTTTACGAATTCCAGTGCCTTCGGGTTGTCACCGTGAACACAGATGGAGTCTGCCTTGATCGCGATATCGTTTCCGTTGATGGACTCGACTTTTCCTTCTTTTACCATGCGGATCACGCGTTTAATTGCAAGGTCTTTGTCCTTGATCACTGCGCCCGGAAGCTTTCTTGATACGAGAGTTCCGTCATCGTTGTAGGCGCGGTCAGCAAATACCTCGCTCGCGGCGCGGAGACCGACTTTTTCTGCTGCCGTGATCATCTTGGAACCTGCAAGTCCCATGAAGACGATGTCCTTATCTACCTCATAAACTGCCTCACACATCGCAATCGCCAGCTTCTCGTCAATGGCTGCCATGTTGTAAAGAGCTCCATGCGGTTTTACATGCTGGATCTTTACGCCGTGAGCGGTACAAAACGCCATGAGAGCGCCCAACTGGTAGCGGACATAAGCTTTCGCCTCATCCGGTGTCACTGCCATATTGCGGCGTCCGAAGCCCATAAGATCCGGGAATCCCGGGTGCGCGCCAACAGCTGTTCCAAACTCTCTCGCAAGAGCGACGGTCTTTTCCATCACCATCGCGTCACCTGCGTGCCAGCCGCATGCAACGTTTGCGGAGGAGACGTATTTTAAGATCTCCTCGTCCATTCCGATCGTATAATTTCCAAAGCTTTCCCCAAGGTCACTGTTTAAATCTACACGGTACATATGTTTCCTCCTTACAGGTTTCTTCCTGTGTCTTATAAAAACTTAAATGTTAACTATTTCGTCGTTTCAGTCCGGATTCTGCTTATTTAAATCTGCTTTTTCCATGCCTGCGCCGGTTTTTATATACTTTTTCAACATTTCCCGTCTCGCAGGCTGAGACTATAAATTTCCATCTAGTTTCATTATATCTGC
>CAVFLH010000143.1:0-6664 GCA_963622995.1 uncultured Eubacteriales bacterium
CCATTGGAGTATGCGATCTCTTCCAGGCACGCGATCTTTCTGTGCTGGTGGGTCTCGATGGTCTTGACGAAGTTTGTTGCCTCGACTAAGGACTCGTGGGTACCGGTATCCAGCCATGTGAAGCCCTGGCCTAAAAGTGTTACGTCCAGCTCTCCGTTCTCGAGGTAGATTCTGTTAAGATCTGTGATCTCAAGCTCGCCTCTTGCGGACGGTTTTAAGTTCTTCGCGTACTCGACAACGCGGTTGTCGTAAAAGTAGAGACCTGTTACGCAGTAGTTGGACTTCGGCTTCTCCGGTTTCTCTTCGATAGAGATTGCTTTTCCTGTCTCGTCGAACTCAACGATACCGAAACGTTCCGGATCATCTACATAGTAGCCGAATACAGTTGCGCCCTTCTCCTTCTCTGCTGCTGCGCGGAGGCGCTTCTTTAAGCCCTGTCCGTGGAAGATATTGTCTCCTAAGATCATTGCAACGGAGTCGCCGTCGATGAACTTCTCACCGATGATGAATGCCTGTGCAAGTCCATCCGGGCTCGGCTGTACGGCGTAGGATAAGTTCACGCCGAACTGCTTTCCGTCACCTAACAGTGCCTCGAATCTCGGGGTATCGTCCGGTGTGGAGATGATGAGGATATCTCTGATTCCTGCGTTCATCAGCACGGATAAAGGATAATAGATCATTGGTTTATCATAAATTGGTAAAAGCTGTTTGGAAGTTACCTTAGTGAGCGGATACAGTCTTGTGCCGCTTCCGCCGGCAAGTATGATTCCTTTCATATGCTCTCCTTTTCTCATCTGTTTTTTGGCACACTACGCCCTATACTGGGGTCATTATAACATAACAAGCTTATATTTTAAAGGTACTTCCTCTTATAAATCTCTTAAAAAATATGAAGTTTTTTGTAGATTTTTTATAAAAAACCGTAACTTTTCCCAATTGAAAATCTTATAAAAATATGTTAGAACCTATATTATATTTTTTTCTGGAGGATGTATCTACATATGAATAATCGTCTTTTCAGCCGGAAAGACCTGGTACGCCTGATCATACCCCTGATCGTGGACCAGTTTTTACAGGTCGCCGTCGGCCTTTCCGACTCGATCATGGTCGCCCGGGTCGGGGAGGCAGCTGTCTCCGGCGTTTCCCTGGTCGACACAGTCATGCTGCTCATCATCAATATTTTCACGGCTCTCTCCACCGGCGGCGCTGTGATTGCCGGACAATACCTCGGAAGAAAAGATCCGAAGACCGGATGTGAGGCGACAGCCCAGCTCTTTAACTTCACATTCCTGTTCTCGATCTTCATTATGATCCTTGGCTACCTCGGTCAGAATCTGATCCTGTACCATGTATTCGGAAAAATCGAGGAAGATGTCATGAGAGACAGCCGCACTTATCTGCTGATCGTTCTCTCTTCCATCCCGATGATCGCCATGTACAACGCCGGGGCCGCGATCTTCCGTGCCATGGGCAACTCCAATATCGCGATGAAGACCTCACTGCTCATGAACTCCATCAACGTGTTCGGAAACGCCCTGCTGATCTTCGGATTCCACTGCGGCGTCGAGGGCGTTGCGATCCCGACGGTGGTATCCCGAGGCGTTGCATGTGTGGTAATTCTTATCCTATTAAACAATCAGGAACACGAGCTCCATATCCTGCACCCGTATCCGTTTAAGATCAAGTGGAATGTGCTGAAAAAGATCCTCTACATCGGAATTCCGAACGGTCTAGAGAACAGTATGTTCCAGCTTGGCAAGATCGCCGTGTTAAGTCTCGTCTCCGGTCTCGGAACAGCATCCCTGGCGGCGAACGCGGTCAGCAACAATATCGCGAACTTCGCGATCCTGCCCGGAATGTCCTTCGGCTTCGCGCTCCTCACGGTGTGCGCCCAGTGCGTCGGTGCCGGTGACTTTGAGCAGGTAAAATATTATACGAAAAACATGATGCGCGTTGAATATCTCTGCCTGATTGCGTCGAATCTCATCGTAATTCTGGCTCTGCCGTTTATCCTGTCGGTCTATAATCTCTCCGATGAAGCCGCCCGGTACGCAAATGAGATTATTTTATATCACTCTGCCTGCGTTGTGACAATCTGGCCATTTTCCTTCACGCTTCCCAACACCCTGCGTGCTGCCGCTGATGTCAAAATTACCATGATTCTCTCCATCCTCTCGATGTGGATATTCCGTTTTGGCTTCAGCTATCTTCTCACCATGGTGTTCCATATGGGAATCTTCCGTGTCTGGGTTGCCATGACCATCGACTGGCTTGTCCGCGGAATTTTCTTTGTCTGCAGGTATAAGAGCGGACGGTGGCAGAAGATTATTTTCTCATAAGCGCCGCTCTGCCCGACAGATCATTGTTGGAAGTTTGCTGTTCATGACAGAAGTTTGTTTTAAAGAGCAAGTTAGATTTCCTTATAAAAATTAAAAGACCTTTGGGATCAGATTTCCAAATCGCTAATTTCTTGGTTTAACCAGGAATTAGAAATTTGGATTTCTGAATCTCAAAGGTCTTTTTATGCTGCTCAGGACTTCTCTTTATACGCAATGCTCAAATTGCTTAGATCTAAAATTAGTTCTCGTTCATCTTCGCAAGCTTCGCCGCCTGATCCGCCGCGATAAGGCTGTCGATCAGCTCCTGGATATCGCCGTCCATGATGGAGTCGATCTTGTAGAGTGTCAGCTTGATTCTGTGGTCTGTTACACGTCCCTGCGGGAAGTTGTAGGTACGGATCTTCTCGGAGCGGTCACCGGTACCGATCTGGCTGCGGCGCTCTGCTGCCTCCTCGTTCTGACGTCTCTCCAGCTCCATGTCGTATAACTTGGAACGCAGTAAACGGAACGCTTTCTCCTTGTTCTGCAGCTGGGACTTCTCAGTCTGGCTGTAGATCACGATTCCTGTCGGGATATGTGTTAAACGTACCGCGGAGTCGGTGGTGTTGACACACTGTCCGCCGTTACCGGACGCACGCATAACATCAATACGGATATCTTTGTCATCGATCACAACATCGAACTCCTCTGCCTCCGGCATGATCGCAACGGTCGCTGTGGAGGTGTGGATTCTTCCGCCGGACTCTGTCTCCGGGACACGCTGTACGCGGTGAACGCCGCTCTCGTATTTTAACTTGGAGTAAGCGCCGTGTCCAGTGATCATGAACTCGACTTCCTTCATGCCGCCGATGCCGCTCTCGCTGACGTTGATCATCTCTGTCTTCCAGTGCTGGCTCTCTGCGTAGTGCACATACATGCGGTATAACTCGGAAGCGAATAACGCTGCCTCGTCTCCGCCTGCGCCGGCACGGATCTCGACGATAACGTTCTTCTCATCGTTCGGGTCTTTCGGGAGAAGCAGGATCTTTAACTCCTGTTCCAGCTCCTCGATTCTCTTCTTCGCGTCGGCAAGCTCTTCCTTCGCGAGTTCCTTCATCTCCTCGTCGCTCTCCTCATCGAGAAGCGCAAGGCTGTCTTCCACGTCCTGCTTCGCCTGTTTGTACTGCTTGTACGCGTCAACGATCGGCGCCAGGTCTGCCTGCTCTTTCATCAGTTTGCGGAACTTTCTCTGGTCTTCCGCTACCGACGGGTTATTTAATTCCAGCATTAACTCTTCGTAATGCCGAAGCATGTCATCCAAACGGTCAAACATCTATAAAACCTCCTCATACGCCTGCGGTCTGCCAGGTTCCGCACACGACGCGGTCTTTCCCTGCCAGATCCTGAATCACTCTTGTATCCTTAAACCCATGGGTATCCAGCAGTTCCTTCACCGCTGCCCCCTGGTCATATCCGATCTCAAAATACACATGTCCTCCCAGCGTCAGATGCTTGGCACATTCTTCTGCCAGAATTCTGTAAAAATAAAGCCCGTCCGCGGTCCCATCAAGGGCGCCCCGCGGCTCATGGTCCCGGACCTCCGGCTCCAGCTCCTCGATGACGGCGCTGGGGATGTAGGGCGGGTTGGAAACAATCACGTTGAAGCGTTCTGTATCCTGAAAACTGCTGAACATGTCGCTGTGGCGGAAGGTTACACCTTCCGTCCTGCCGCAGACCGCATCGTTGTTTTCAAGAATCTCTTCCGAGTTTCTTTTCGCAACTTTCAGCGCCTCTTCCGAGATATCCGCGCCTTCTACCCGGGCATATCCGCCAAGCTTTTTCAAGCTCACCGCAATGCATCCGGAACCGGTGCACATGTCAAGAACTGAGATATTCTTGTCCTTCTGCTCCTTCAGCACAAGCTCCACAAGTGTCTCCGTGTCCTGTCTCGGGATCAGCACATGTTCGTTCACGAAAAATGTGAGTCCCATGAAATCCTGCTGCCCTAAGATCTGCTGAAGTGGGATGCGGGACGCGCGCTTTTTCAGTGCGTCATCGAAGGCCGCCATCTTAGTTTCCAGGCTGTCTCCAGAAATCTTCTCCCTGGCGCACATGAAATACTGTGCCCTGGAGATCCCGAATATCTGCTCGAACAGGTACCAGGAGTCGAGATCCGCCTCCGCGATTTCCGCGTTCTTTAAGACCATTTTTCCATAGTTCAGGACATCTGCCCAGATCTTAAATTCACACGCACTGTTTCCCGCACCTGAATTGTCTCCGGACCGACCCGTTCCAGCCCCGACAGCGCTCTTCACTTCGCTCATGCTGTTATCTCCTGCACATTCTTCCCTGCCTGATCTGCTTTCTCGAAATATCCAGCCGAATACTGCTCCGGGAAATTCTCTTCCAAGTACTTCTTCCAGTCAAACACAGCCTCAACCGCAGCGATCGCAACCTCGATCATCGAATCGTCCGGTTCCTTCGTCGTAAGGCCCTGCATCCACATGCCCGGACGGCTGACGATGTCCATGATCTTTGAATTGCTGGTTCCCGCAAGGCGGAGCACCTCATAGGAGACGCCCGCGATCACCGGGATCAGGACGATTCTGCTGACGATTCGCAGCCAGATCGTATCCACGCGGATCACCATGAAGAACAGAATACTGATCACCATAACAATCAGAAGAAAACTTGTTCCGCAGCGCTTGTGCTCCTTGGAACTCTTTCTGACGTTCTCCACGTTGAGCACAAGGCCGTGCTCCAAACAGTTGATGCATTTATGTTCCGATCCATGATACATGAACGTCCGCTTGATGTCGTCCATCCGGGAGATCACCTTAATATAGGTGATGAAGATTCCGATTCGGATGCAGCCCTCGAGAACCGCCATCACGGTCTCGGAATGGACAAATTTACGGAAGATTCCCGCAATCAGAAGCGGGAGTACCATAAAGATCGCGATCGCCATAAAGACGGAGAACACCATCACCGCTGACATGACGACTTTATCTACTTTTTCTCCAAATGTATCGATCAGAAATTTCTCGAACTTTCCCGGCTCCTCGTCTTCCTCGTCATCCTCAAAGAAGCTTGCCGACCATGTCAGCGACCGCATTCCGAGGATCATGGAGTCCGCGAAACTAAAGATTCCTCTCACAAACGGCAGGGAGAAAAACTTTACTTTTTCTGTCATGCTCACATAGGTATCTTTCTTGACAACGATCTCGCCGTCCGGCTTTCTAACGGCCGTGGCGTAGTTGTCCTTGTTCTTCATCATGATACCCTCTAATACTGCCTGTCCCCCGATACCGGAATATTTCAAGATTTTACCTCCATAAAATAAACAAAGGCTGAGTTTTCAGAGTTATCCAAAAGCTCAACCTTTCACTAATCAAACCTTATTTGTCTGTTTTCATACCATACTTACGGTTGAACATCTCGATACGTCCGCGAGCGGAAGCAGCCTTCTGCTGACCAGTATAGAATGAATGGCATTTGGAACAGATTTCTACGTGAATGTCTTTCTTGGTAGAACCAGTTACAAATTCATTACCGCAGTTGCAAACGACCTTGGCCTGATAGTAATTTGGGTGGATTCCCTGTTTCATGATTTTCACCTCTTTATAATTTTTGGTACATGACTGACAGTCACGTTACGTTAATAAAATAATACGGCTTTACAGCCATATGTCCTGTTCCGCCAGAACAGCTTCATAATTATAACATACACATACCGCTAATGCAAGTGTATTTTCCTTGATTTTTCGCGAATTTTGCGGGTTATCCACAGGCCGGATTATTCGCGGGGCGTTTTTCCACCAATGTTCTTCCGATAAAACTCTTCAAACACGTCCGCCGCCAGACAGACCGTCTCCAGGCAGCGCACATCTCCTTTTTTATATACTTTTACAAGCTCCGAACAATCTATGCTTCCAAGCTTATCCCGGAATGCCGCTACATAATCCCCACAGACATCTTTAAAGCCATCCGTTGCATGAGCCCGTGTCTTTACAAGCAGATGCCCCAGCGCCGCCATGGCTCCACACAGCGCGCCGCAGGATGAGCCGTATCCCATTCCTGCTCCAAATGCACTCACCAGTTTAAAATCATCCTCCGTCAGTCCAAGCTGATACTCTTCATTGATGCAGCGCAGGATCGTCTCCGCACAATTATAATCCTGTTCCATGTAGTATTTTTTGACTTTATCTCTTAGCATATCCTCTTCCTCCGGTTCTTTTCTCTGGTCAAACCCCAATTCTCTCTTAAAGTACTTCATGATGAAAAATGATATCGACGTTCAAATTCTCTTTCATGAAGCTTTCTGGTTCCTTTTATATGTTCGACAT
>CAVFLH010000144.1:0-6637 GCA_963622995.1 uncultured Eubacteriales bacterium
AAGGAGTTGTATGTATGAATCAGAAGAAAAAATTTCAGATTCCTCACGTGTTTGTCATTCTGGTAATGCTTGTCATTCTCGTAACAGCCATGACATATATCGTCCCGGCCGGAGAGTTTGCCAGAGTAAAGAATGAGGCAACAGGAAAAATGATCGTTGACGCGACCTCTTTCACATGGGTCGAGCAATGTCCGGTAAGTTTCTTTAAGATCCCGAACTATATAGTAAAGGCACTGGCAGGATCCAGTCTGATCTGGATGACGATCTTCAGTGCGGCTTCCATTGAAGTAATTCTTGCGACGGGCGCATTTGATGCAGCGATCAACATCATGATCCACAAGTACAAAAACAGTGAAAAGATGCTGTTAATTGGAACAATCATTGTATTTGGTATTTATGGTATGCGTCAGAATCCGGTCAGCATGATCGGTTTCATTCCGGTACTTGTTCTTTTTTGTCGAATGTGCGGATATGACGCGCTGGTTGCGGTGGCAATCGTTGTTCTGGCGGCAGGCGGAAGCCAGAGTATTGGACCGGTAGCTCCGGCGACAACAGCGATTGCGCAGGGATTCGCTGATCTTCCAATTTTCTCTGGTATTGGTTATCGTTTAATTCTTTGTGCCGTATTCCTTGCACTGAATGCATATTTTATCGTTACATACGCAATGAAAGTGAAGAAAGATCCGAAATGCAGCCTGGTATATGAATTAGAAGAAGAGTCAAGAAAGCAGGGACTTGACACAAGCGTTGATAAAGAGGCAACGATTACAGTTCGCCAGATTCTCGTACTGATCGTATTTTTCGCAAGTGTTCTGATTCAGGTTTACGGCGGAATCAAACTTGGCTGGGGCAATACAGAGACAGCAGTTGCGTTTGTATGGCTTGCGGTAGTTGGCGGCCTTGTAGGCGGCATGATGCCGAGTGAGATCGCGAGACACTTCAGCAAAGGTGCCGCGAAGATGATGACAGCAGCTATCATGATCGGTATCGCGACAGCAATTTCCAGCGTACTGTCTGATGGTAAGATCATTGACACAATTGTACGTGCAATTGCGAATGTTCTTATGGCATGCCCGGCATTTATCCAGGGACCAATGATGTTTATCGCAAATGTTCTGATCAACGTATTTATTCCGTCTGGTTCCGGACAGGCAGCTGCTGTTATGCCGCTTATGGTTCCGGTTGCGGACCTGATTGGAATGACAAGACAGACCGTTGTTCTTGCGTTCAACTTTGGTGATGGACTTGGAAACTATATTATTCCGATGTCCTCTGCACTGATGGCGAACCTTATGGCAGCAGGCGTTTCTTATGGTACATGGATGAAATTCATGAAAAAAGTATTTGCAAGCTGGGTCGTTCTGGCATGCATCGCAATGATTGTTGCACAGATGATCCATTATGGACCGTTCTAAG
Organism: uncultured Eubacteriales bacterium; assembly: GCA_963622995.1. Taxonomy (GTDB): domain Bacteria; phylum Bacillota; class Clostridia; order Lachnospirales; family Lachnospiraceae; genus Pilosibacter. The sequence goes on from CAVFLH010000144.1 coordinate 1,417, forward strand.
GAACAGGCCCTGAAAGAAGGATAGCGGAGGTTAAGATGGGACAGTTGAGAGAAAAACTTCTTGAAGAATTAAAACGTGAAAATATGCTGGAGACGATTGGAAAATTCAACCATTTATTCCGTTACAGCGGAACAGAAGAGGGCGAGGCTGCCGTTTCCTATCTGGAAGAAAAGCTTTCCGGGTATGGGATCCCGTTTGAACAGTGCGAGTACGATGGCTTTTTCAGCATCCCGGTGAGTGGGTCCGCGAAAGTTGACGGAGCGGAATATCCGCTGGTCGGAGATGTCTATAGCGCAGAGGCGGCCGGAATCCGCGGAGCTCTGTATTACGATGCGCTCAGCAAGGAAAAAGGACTCACAAAGAATCAGGAAAAAGAGCGCTTCGAGGCATTCCGTGACAAGATCGTCCTGACATGGGACGCAAAGGGTGTTTTCGCGAGAAAAGCGATGGAGGCAGGAGCCAAAGCCGTGCTGCATATCTGTGCGACAAAGGGCGACTATATCCACCACAGCAATATCGGAACGATCTGGGGCACTCCGGGTTTTGACGAGGCAGCATATATGAAATTCCTTCCATCAGCTGGAATCAGACGCGCTGATGGAGAGGCATTGATCGAAAAGCTGGCAGCGGGAGAGTTGGACGCTGAGGTCACGATCAAAATGGAGACAAAGATCCGCAGAAGTTCCATGGTGATCGTTGACATCAAGGGAAAGAGCGACAGTTTTGTGCTCGTCTCCGGTCACTATGACTCCTGGTATGAGGGAATCACGGACAATGCGGTCAGCGACGCGATCCTTTTAGAGTATGCGAGAGTGCTCTATGAACACCGGGCGGAATTAAAGCGCGGAGTGCGGATCGCATGGTGGTCCGGTCATTCTGACGGAAGATTTTCCGGTTCCACCTGGTACTGTGACAGTCATTACGCAGATCTCAGAAAGAACTGTGTGGCGCATGTGAATCTGGATCTGACCGGATGCAGGAACTCAGACCAGATCGTAGCGCGGACATCAGGTTCTGAGGGCGTTTCCTACACGGCTGACCTGATCGAAAAGTACACAGGAAAAAGACCGGACGCATACACTCCGATGGTTCGCGGCGCGGACCAGTCTTTCTGGGGCGCGTATGTGCCGATCACGATCATGTTAAAATATGAACCGCTTCCGGAGAACCGCCTGTCAAACTGCCCGAGCGGCGGTCCATGGTGGCATACTCCGAAGGATACCATCGACAAACTCGACGAGAAGATCATGATGCGTGATGCGAAGATCAACCTGGAGATCGTGGATGATATTCAGAGTTCAAAGATGATCCCTGTAAATATTCCGGTATTCCTGGAAGACCTGGATGGCAGACTGGAAAAGACGCTTTCCGGATTGGCACCGGAGTTTGACACGGAGGAGATCCGCACTGCATGGAGCGGGGCGAAAAAGGCACTGGAACATGCGGCTGAACGGGCAAAGAGCATGGAAGACAGCGATCTCTTCCTGAAAGAGACCGTTGGAAAACTGCTCCATGTCGTTTACTGCAGAAGAGCGCCGTATCAGCATGATTACGGTGACGGATTTGGAATTTTCGGAGCTCTGGGACGCTGCAAGGGAATCACGAGGGAAAACGCGCCTTTGGATGTCTATGCAATGGCGAAGAGCGAATATCTGAGAATGAAAAACAGACTCTGCATAGGACTCAAGGAGATCCAGGAGCAGGCAGAGCGTATCTGACAGCAGGTATGAATTTGAAAAAGGACAGAGGATAAAAAGGCACTGACAGTTGTGACGGGAAAAGCAGGGAAACCTGCTTTTTCCTGTATAAAGAGACAGGAAGGAGATCTGATCTATGGGAAAAGTTGTATCGGCAGAGGTATTTTTACTGCACAGAGGAACAATTGTGCTGGCAACGGCATATGGGCGTCCGGCACAGGTAAAGGGACATGTGATCGTAAAACTCACAGATGAAAACGGGATCTGCGGCTGGGGTGAGGCGACTCCGCTTCCGAAGTTTACTGGCGAAACACCGGAACTTGTGCAATATGTACTTGAGAAGGAACTGGTACCAGAGATCATAGGAATCGACGCGGCGGACCTGTGGGAAGCCAGAGAGCGGTGGAACCACAAGATCCCCGCCCATGCCGCGGCGAAGATGGCGCTGGAGGCAGCTTTTTATGATCTCGCGGCGAAAGAGCGGAATATTCCGCTTTATCAGATGTTCGGTGGAAAACTGTGGGAGAAGGTCATGATCAACCGTCATCTTGGAAGCATGGGAATCGATGAGGCGGTGGAAAAGGCAGTCCAGTACCGGGAAAACGGATATCACAGCATAAAGATGAAGATCGGCACGGATGTGGAGGAAGATATCCGCCGGGTCCGCGCGGTCAGGGATGCGGTCGGACATGAGATGAAGCTTCGCGTGGACGCAAACGCGGGGTACAGCTATGCGGACGCATATCAGTTTATCCGGAAGACCAGTGACCTGGATCTGGAGGTGTATGAACAGCTGCTGGATAAGCATGATTTCAATGGAACGAAGCAGCTGAAACGGGACACAGGAGTCGTGATCGGCGTCGACGAGGCAATCAATACGATCCAGGATGCCGTTCAGTACACGTATGAGCGGGCAGCGGATGTGTTCGTATTGAAGCTTGTCAAAACCGGCGGGATCCAGAACGCAGTCACGATCTCAGAGATTGCGGCGTCCGCAGGGATTCGCTGTGTAGTGACCAGCACATACGACACCCAGATCAACGGAGCCGTCTGCCTTCACCTTGCGTCATCACTCCCCGTAGCCACAATGTCAAATGACATCACCTGCTACGCGACCCAGCCGGATATGGCTGATACCTGCCATGTTCTGAAAGATGGATATCTGGCGGTTGGAGATGAAGAGGGAATTGGAGTGCGGAGTCTGAAAGAGATGAAGATCGTTGGATGTTAAAACTTTTAAGGCGCAACAGTTGTGGTGACTGCTGCGCCTTTTCTCTGGTGCCATGTAATCGGAAAGAAGTTGATGGTAGCAGGTTCTGTAGGTGGAGTAAATAGTTATAAATTTTTCTTGAAGAATTTCTCCGCATTCCGGAACATAATTCCTTCCGCCAGCTCTTTTGACATCCCGCGATCGAGGAAATATTCGTAGAGAGCAACGGCTTTCGACGGGGTGTTCAGGTATGTAGGGAGTGTGGCACCGTCGAAGTCGGAGCCGAGGGCGAGGTTTTCGTAGGCACCGAGGCTGAAAAAGTGCTCGATGTGGCGGTAGAGGTCTTCTGGGGAATCGCCGGTGCCGCCATCGGTGATGAAGCTCTTGCAGTAGTTGAGGCCTATGAGGCAGCCGCGGCGGACCAGCTCGCGGATCATGTCGTCGGTCAGGTTGCGCTTGTGGGAGCAGATGGATCTGGCGTTGGAGTGGGTCGCGACGAACGGGCGGCGGGCGGTTTCGAAGATATCTTTATATCCGGCGTCGTTTAAGTGGGAGACATCGACGAGAATGCCGCGGTCTTCCATTTCATGGACGGCTTTTTTGCCGAAATCGGTCATTCCGTGGGTGGTGGTGTGGCCGGAGCCGAGTTCGTTTTCTCCGTTCCAGGTGAGTGTCATGCAGCGAACTCCGTCATCTGCCAGCTTTTTTACGCGGGTGATGTCACCGGCGAGTGCGGAGCCGTTTTCGAGGGTTAAGAATGCGGCGGTCTTTCCGGCAGCCCAGGCGGCTTCCATGTCGGCGTGTGTGCGGCATGGAGCGACGCGGTCCTGGAATTTCTTCATCTGGCGGTTGAAGTTGTCGCGGTTTGACTCATAGTAGTCGATGGCGGCCTGACCGCGGTATTCGTCGGGGATGAAGACCGCGTAAAACTGCGTCCAGTGGACGTCGGATGGAATCGTGGTTAGGGAGAGCACGCGGTTCGAGTCGTCCAGGGTGTCCGGATCGGAGTTTTTGTAGATGTAGTCTGTGAGCGTGTCGCAGTGAAGGTCGATGAGTGCGTAGGGATTCATGAATACACCTCCTAGTTCTGGTGACGGATCTCGCCTTTTAAAATAATCGGATAGCGGATCAGTTCTGCGGAATCCAGATCTTCTTTATTCATGTCTACCGCCGTAATCTGGTGATTTTCATAGGTTGTGTAATAGTAAGTTCCGGTCTCCGCGCTGCAGCAGGAGGTGTAGATCGTGATCTCATATTTCCCTTCCGCCACCTCGCAGCATCCACGCTGCTGATCCACAGCGCCTAAGATGTGGAAGAACTGGCTGACACTTTCCTCCTCGCTGTCGCCGGAGATGGAATGGGCGCGGACGAATGCCGCACGGGCAAAGCGGGACTGGGAAGAGAGATCACCTGGAAGTCCGAGGGCGCCCATGCCGCGGCTGTAGGTGGTGAGCGGCGCGTCCGGGGCAAAGTGGTTCTCCGGCTGGCGCGGGGAGAGACTGAGGTAATTGTTTAAATGGAACATCTGCATGTCAAAAGGCGGATTGTTTGTCAGAACGCCCACCGGGTCATCATGGACATGGAGTCCGTCTGCCATGGATTCCACGACGATGGCGCTGTCCTTATCCGCGATGATCCAGTGCAGGCTGGCTGCAGGCATCTGCAGGCTGAACGGTGTGCCGACGAGGTTCATGACCGCAAGCTTCTCCCGTGCGTCCTGGACGGTGGCGCACTGGCTTAAGATCCACGGGATGAATTCGTACTGTGCGACATTCTCTGTGCCGTCCTTCACATCAGCATATGCGGCGTTTCCCACAAAGTTGAGTCCTGCCATGCCGAGCCCTTTTTCGTTCATGGCATCATAATATAACGGATAATTTCCTGCGACATGGGCCATTCCGATGATGGCATAGTGGGACGCATGTTCGCCCATATGGCGGAACGGGATCGGGTAATTGCGGGGAGTGATCGTGACCTCCTCGCCATAGGAAAATTCGTAGTCTAATGTTCTTCCGAAATAAAAGCCTTTTGTCTTGTATGTTGCTGCTGTGCACATAAGGCGGTAACCTCCTTAAAAATAGTAAGCTGGTGGCGCTGTCCTGTGGAGCTGCGTCATCGTAAGTATGGGCATGACCGTATAGGTCCATGCTATTTTTGGTGCTAAAAATCGGATAAATTTACCGCTGCACCTCAAAGTGCTAATGCGGATGTACCTGAGTGCGCACTTGCATGTGCAGATTGTTCACAGGATTATGTATATGTGAACTTCCTAGAAAAAATCCCCTAAAACCATATTCCGGGTGAGGTCCGCTCC
>CAVFLH010000145.1:0-6566 GCA_963622995.1 uncultured Eubacteriales bacterium
TAATTATTTTATGTGAACCAACCATTTTTCATTCGTCTCTATCCTCTTGCCGATGTATTTTCAGTATCTTTTTCTTTAGGTTTCGCCGACTATTCCGTGCTTAACGCAAATTCTTTACTGCAATTTGATCCCAGCCTCTTTTAACACGGAAACAAAATTCCCCGGCAGCGGCGCCTCAAACGCCTTCCCGGAAAGATACGCAAACGGCTCCGCAAGCTTCGGAAACTCCAGCCGATAGGAATGTAACAGCTGATACTTCACCGTCCGCCCGTTTGGACTCACCTTCGAGACTCCGCCGTACTTGGAATCCCCCACGATCGAGTGTCCAAGGGATGCTAAATGGGCGCGGATCTGATGGGAACGTCCCGTTAGAAGTGTCACCTTAAGCAACGTAAACTTCCCGTCCGTCGCGATCGGCTCATATTTTGTCTTGATCCGCTTCGGCTCCTCGTCCCCGCCTTTTCCCGTAAAGCGCTTCGCCTCCGCTTCCGTGAGGATCCGCACCTGGTTCTTCTTCTCATCCTTCAAAAGCCATCCGTCCACGGTCTTCACATCCCGGATCACCCCAGATACGAGACATTTATAATATTTGTGGATCGAACGGTCCTTAAACACGCCGGAGAGCATCTGAAGTCCCGCCAAGGACTTTCCCGCCGCCACGATACCGCTGGTATTCCTGTCCAGCCGGTTGCAGACAGACGGACGGAATGCCCGGAGTCCGCTCTCCGTGAGCTTTCCGTTCCCCAAAAGGTAGTCGATCAGATACTCCACCAGGGACTCATCCGTCTCCTTCGCCTTCTGGGACAGCATGCCCGCCGGTTTGTTGACCAGGATGATCTCGTCATCCTCATAGAGAATGTCAAGATCCACCTTCTTTACCGCCTGCACCTGGACGCTGGAGAACTTTTCTATTGTGTCCTCGGCGAGAAACAGCTTTACAATATCGCCCTCGGCGAGCTTCTCATTTCCCTCGCACTTTTTCCCATTCAGCGTGATATTCTTCTTCCGCATCATCTTGTAGAAAAAGCTCTTCGTCGCCTCATTCATGTACTTTGCGAGGAACTTGTCCAGGCGCTGTCCCGCCTCGTTCTTCTCAATAACGATCTCTCTCATCTCTTAAAATCCCCTACATGGAAAGGCTCTTTAAAAGCTTTAAAACATATGCGGCGCTTCCGTCGTCCTCGTCCTCTGTGACAGTCTTGAGCTCTGAGAGTCTCCGAAGGAACTTTTTCTCCTCGTTCATGACTTTCGCGTTTCCGTCCAGTTTCCAACCGACTAACATCTCGTTTAAGAACTTCTCCGCCTTCTTCTTGTCCACGTTTTTGTTCGAACAGTAGAGATAGACTCCCGTCGGATGGACCACCGTAGCGTCCACCGGCATAATCAGGTCATTGGATGTGATGACGAGATCATATAAGACCGGGAACTTGTCCTCGTAGGGAAGACACGCACTGTGAAGTTCCTCCGGGACCTCCGGAATTCTCGCTGCCACCACTAACGGGGATGCCAGATTTGCCATTGGCAGAACCGTGAGAATCGCACTGATCGTGATGAGATTCTTATAGATAGTCTCGGTGACAAAGTTTCTTAAAACAAGCTGTGCCAGGATCGCCAGAATAAACAGCACTACAAAGAAAAGCTGGCGTTTTTTGTAGGCAGTGCGGTAGCCGTAGGTTCCTTTTGTCAGTCGTAATTTCAAATCTTTTTCCTCTTTTCCGGTAGCTGTCCAGTCTCCGCCGCGAATTTTCCTGCCGTCGATGCAGAAAAATACTTACAGTTTCCAGACAGGTAACCTTTTCTCTTGCTATACTTTGTAATATCTGGTGGTCCGCCTCCAATATGGACGTTACCAGTTGATAAACCCCATCAGGATCTCATGCGGAACGATCCTGCAGAGAATATAGAACGCTTTCATCCACGGTCCGTACACCGAGATCCGTTTGCCCTTCATGCTGTCCATGAGGGCCTTTTTCACTACTTTTTTCGGCTCCGCCATCGTGAGCTTCTTGATGGGCGCAAGCTTGCCGCCATCTAACGCAATGCCGAAGAATTCCGTCTCCACAGGTCCCGGGCACACCGCCGTCACATAGATGTTTTTCTTCTTTAACTCCACCGCCAGCGCCCTGCTGTAGCTTAAGACGAAGGACTTTGATGCCGCATAAACCGCAAATCCCGGCTGTGGCATGAATGCCGCCGCGGAGGCAAACTGGATGATCCGGCTGTTCTTTGAGATATACGGAAGTACCATCTCCGTCACCGCCACCAGGGCCTCATCATTTAGGCGCACCATTCCGGTAGAGAGGTCACTGCGGATCGTTCCCGCTGCCCCTGTCTTTCCGTATCCTGCGCCGTTTACTAGGATCTTTACGTTCGGCTGTTCCCGTTTTAAGAGCACGGAGAGCGCGCCGAGATCTTCCTCACTCGTGAGATCAAGCGGCAGGATCCGCAGGGAGACCGGAACTTTTCCGACCATTTCCTCCAGACGGTCCTTTCTCCTCGCAACTACCCAGATCTCCTCCAGCGCCGCGAAATGGTCCGCCAGGAGATACACCATCTCCCGTCCCATTCCCGATGACGCGCCGGTCACGATCGCAATCTTTTTTCCGCTCATGAAATCTGCCTTTCTAATAAACATGGTCGATCTGTATCAATATATAACCCCTTAACAAGGTCCTGACAGGACAATACAGTTATTTTCTTCGTCCGCCCTGCTGCGGCTTCGGTCTTCTTTCTCCGGTCTGTCCTGCCATTCCCTTTGCCCTGCCAGATAATACCTGGCGGCCTTTTCCCGCTGCGCTGCTGCGGCCGTCATTTCTACCTCTTCCAGACTGTGCCGCGAAACGGTCATTCACTCCACCTTTACCAAAATTTCCTCCAAACGGTTGCTTTCCGCCATTCCGTCCGGTATCATTCTTTCCAGCGTTTCCTCTTCCTGAACCGGATTTTCCTGCAAGCTTTCCGTTTCCAGCCTTTCCGCCGCTTCTCGCCCCATCTCTTCTTCCATCCGCCATGTCTTTCGCCATCTTTCTCGGCTTGATCAGACATTTCTGGTCGAATCCGATGAGATCCTCTCTTCCGGCCTTAATTAACGCCTCTTTCACGAGATCGTAGTTATCCGGATTCCGGTACTGGATCAGGGCGCGCTGCATCGCCTTCTCGTGCGGATTCGTCGGCACATAGACCGGCTCCATGGTCCGCGGATCAAGTCCCGTGTAGTACATGCAGGTGGAAATCGTCGACGGTGTCGGGTAGAAGTCCTGTACCTGCTCCGGCATGTAGCCAAGATCCCTCAGATGCTCCGCAAGCTCCACCGCCTCTTTCAAGGTAGAACCCGGATGGGAGGACATCAGGTACGGAACGAGGTACTGTTTTAATCCCAGCTTCTCGTTCATTTTCTTATATTCCTGGGCAAACTTCTCGTACACGGAATTTTCCGGTTTTCCGAGAAGTCTCAGCACCTGGTCAGAGACATGTTCCGGCGCGACCTTTAACTGGCCGCTGACATGGTACATGCAGAGTTCTTTTAAGAAGTCTTTCTTCTTGTCCGCAAGCACGTAGTCGAAACGGATACCGGAACGGATGAAGACCTTCTTAACCTTCGGGAGCGCCCGGAGTTTCCTTAAGAGGGCGATATAGTCCGTATGGTCCGCGATCAGGTTCTCGCACGGTTTCGGGAACAGGCACTGTTTTCCAGGACATGCCCCGTATTTTAACTGTTTCTTGCAGGCCGGGAACCGGAAGTTCGCCGTCGGGCCGCCCACGTCGTGGATGTAGCCCTTGAAATCCGGCTCATTGGTGAGGTATTTCGCCTCTTCAATAATGGATTCATGGCTCCGCACCTGGATGATACGTCCCTGGTGGAAGGTCAGCGCGCAGAAGCTGCAGCCGCCGAAGCAGCCGCGGTTGCTGATGAGGCTGAACTTTACCTCTGAGAACGCAGGAATACCGCCCGCCGCGTCGTAGGACGGGTGCCATCTTCTCATATACGGAAGCGCGTAGACATCGTCCATGTCCTGCATGGAGAGAGGTTTTGCCGGCGGGTTCTGGACTACATAGAGATTGTCCCGGTACGGCTCCACCAGACGCTTTCCAGAGAATGCGTCCGTGTTCTTGTACTGGATTCCAAAGCTCTCCGCGTAGCGCCTCTTGTCCTCCTTGATCTCGTCGTAGGACGGCAGGATCACCGCGTCGTAGACGGAATCCAGGCTGTCTGTCTTGTAGACGGTTCCGTCGATAAATGTGATATCTTTCACATCAAGTCCGGAGTTCAGCGCGTCCGCGATCTCAACGATGGACTTCTCGCCCATTCCGTAGGAGATCAGGTCCGCCTGGGAGTCCACGAGGATCGAGTGTTTTACTTTGTTGGACCAGTAATCATAGTGGGCCAGTCGCCGTAAGCTCGCCTCGATTCCGCCGATCACGATGGGAATGTCCTTATAAACAGAGCGGATCAGGTTGCAGTAGACCACCGCCGCATAGTCCGGCCGCTTTCCCATAACACCGCCCGGTGTGTAGGAATCCTTATCGCGGCGTCTTTTCGAGACGGAATAATGGTTTACCATGGAGTCCATGTTTCCGGCACTCACAAGGAAACCGAGACGCGGTCTTCCGAGAACCTGAACGCTCTCCTTGTCTTTCCAGTCCGGCTGGGCGATGATTCCGACCTTGTATCCGTAGGATTCCAGCGCACGGCTGATGATCGCGGAGCCGAAGGACGGGTGATCCACATAGGCGTCTCCGCACACATAGACGAAGTCACACTGTTCCCAGCCTCTTTTTTCCATATCTGCCCGGCATACCGGGAGAAAATCATGTATCATATTTTATGTCCTTATATCTTAATGCTTTATGCCTGTTCAGAAACTGTTCTGATCTATCGATAGATCCTTTTCAAACCGATTGAACCCCTGAAACTTTATATCCCAATCAGCTATTTCTTAATCATCAGGCACAATAATTATACTGTTCTTTAACAACTACAGTAACTCTCTGTAATCTGCTATCACTGCGTCCGCAAGTGCTCTCTTCTCATCCATCAGTTCTTCCGAGAAGTCGTCCTCCACGGCGATCACCGGCATTCCAGCTGCCTTTCCTGCCATGATCCCTGCCGGGATATCCTCAAACACGAGGCAGTCCTCCGGCTTCACTCCGAGGCGTTTTGCCACCTCCAGATAGATATCCGGCTCCGGCTTTCCGTGGGCCACCTCGCAGGCCGTCACGACCACATCGAAGTATTCCTTCACATTAAGGGATGTGAGGACCGCGTCCACGATCTCGCTGCCGTTGCTCGTCCCGATTCCCGTGCGGATCCCGTTTCCCTTGCAGTACTTTAAAAATTCCAGTACGCCCGGCTTTAACGGCACCTCGTGGCGGTACTTGTCGATAGACATTTTGACCCAGATCGCCTTGATCTCATCGAGGCTTAACGGGAGATCAAACCGCTCCTTAAAATACACCGCCGTCTCCGAAAAGCTCATTCCTTCGATGGCTCTCTGGATGTCATCCGGGCACTCATAGCCGTAAGCTCCAAGGAATTCGATGTCGATGGCCTTCCACATCCACATAGAATCCACAAGCGTTCCATCGAGATCAAAGAGGATCGCTTTTTTATTTTCCAAAAAGTTCTTTATCATAAGTTTTCCAACAACTCCCGTTCTTTATCCGTCAGTTTCCGGTATTCCCCGGCCTTTAATGTATCATCAAGCTTCAGCGGGCCCATGGACAGCCGTTTTAAGTGGAGCACCGGACAGCCGACTTCCTCCATCATGCGCTTCACCTGGTGGAATTTTCCCTCATGGAGCGTGAGCCGCACAAGACTCTCCGCCGCTGTTCCCGTCTCCGGATCTTCCGGTTTCCGCTCTAAAATTTCAAGCTCCGCAGGCATACAGGAAAGTCCGTCCGCGAGCTTCATTCCTTCATGGAACCTCTGCACCGCCTCATCCGGAACAATTCCCTCACATCTCGCCTCGTACACCTTGTCCACATGGTGTCCCGGCGCGAGAAGGCGGTGGGCCAGCGCCCCATCGTTCGTGATAAGCAGCAGGCCTTCCGTATCGATATCCAGGCGTCCCACCGGGAACAGATCCTTTCGGCTCTTTTCATCGATCAGATCCACCACGGTCTCCCTGCGGCGGTCCTCCGTCGCGGAGATCACGCCCTGGGGCTTATTTAAAAGATAATATTCCAGTTCCACGTACTCCACCGGCGCATTGTCAAGGCAGATCGTATCTTCGCCTTTCTTTATCTTCGTCTCAGGCTTTTTCACGATCACGCCGTTCACCGTGATCCGTCCTTTCCGGATCATCTCCTTGAGCTCCGTTCTCGTACCTTTTCCCATATCAGCCAGATATTTATCCAGCCGGATCGCTTTTTCCAAGTAATTCTCTCCTTCCGAATCCTGTGCTTTTCTGCTTCAGTCCGCCGCCGTCCGTATTCATTCTATTGAAAAATACAGAATTTCCGGTAAATATGGACTTTTGAATAGAAAAGCGCACTATATTTATCATATCAACATTCCGGTGAAAGTACAATGAAAATAATAGAAAGAGTTTCTGTTCGGCAGCCCA
>CAVFLH010000146.1:0-6551 GCA_963622995.1 uncultured Eubacteriales bacterium
GTTCATGATGACCTGTCCGAACATCTGGTTCGCGGTGTCGGTGTCGCCCTTTGCCTTGTACACCATTCCCATGTTGTAGATGACTTCCGGGTTCTTGTCGTTGAATTCCATGTATTTCTCATAATAGCGGAGCGCCGTGTCATAGTCTCCGACGGAGTTTGACTGGGCCGCTGCCGCCATGAGGACTGCCGGGGCGTTGGCATCCATGTCCGCCTTGATCTCATTTAAGATTGCCACGGAGCTGTCATCCGTGATCTTCGACTGGTCCATATCCACATAAGTCAGAACCGCCGTGTTCGTATCCCCTTTGCGATACGCGTCGAGGATCTTTGCGAGCGCCGCGTACTGATTCACCGTGCTTCCGGAATCGCCCTTTAAGTCATTTAACTGACCTTCCGCGTCCTCCTTCTGCTTCTGGTAATCCTCAACCTGGAGCTTTAACTTGTCCGTCTCCTGGTTCGCGAGGTTTAACTTATCCGTGTAGGACTGCATCTCCTGGTTATGTTCATAATTTAACGTCCGCTCTCTCGCCGGCATGATGAGGAACACGACCATGACCGCGCCCAGGACAAGGCCGATACCAATGTTGATGATGGACTGCCATCCTGTATTCTCCTTGTAGGTCGGCGGCAGGATAACATCATCGTCCTGCATCTCCCTGTGGGAGAACGCATTCTTCATCTTCCGCTTTTCCACATCGGCTCTTCCCGTATGTTCCTTGACATACTCCATGTAACGGGTGGCTTTCTCGTTGTTGTTGTCGATCTGAAGCACCTTGAACAGGGATTTTCCGGCTTTCGTGTAGTCCCCGTGCTCCATGTAGAGAAGCGCTAAGAGCAGATGCGCCTTCACGAAATTCGGCTTCTCGTCAACAATCCTCTTAAGCTGTAAAACCGCCAGGTCATCACTGTCGTTCTGGGCGTAGAATAACGCCTGATTGAATTTTTTCACCATCTGGCTTGCGATTTCAAGCTGTCCCGGCTTTCTCTGGACCTCGTCCAGGTAATAGTCCGCCCGGTTTCCGTCCGGCTGGAGATTGATGCTGATGACCCACTGGATCAGCGCATCCGACGTCTCGCCCATCTCGTAAAAGATCAGTCCCAGAAGGTTTCTAGCGTCCGTGTGGTATTTATTAAACTGCAGGGCGCGCTTTAAGAATCTCGCCGCCCCGGAAAGGTTTCTCTCCTTTGCCATTTCCAGGCCGCGGTTGTAGTAGCTGTTGGCCGCGTACTGGATCTTCTGCATCTCATCCATATATTACTTTTCCTTTTTGATATCCTTCATGATGTCCATCATAATATCTGCCATATCTGTGAGGTCGCTCTTTACGATGGCGTCGCTGACCGCCTCCACCTCAAGACTCGGCTTGAAGCGCTCGATTTCTTCCTCAAAGTTGATCATTTTTATTCCTCCTTCAATGCCTGGTAACAGCACGCTGTCACAGGCACTCACCACATGCCAATTTACACTCGAAAATGCTTTATTGGTCAATTCTGCAGTTCACTGCTCTGCCTTATTTTCCGTACACATAAACCGTCCAATTAGATTCCTCTCTGGCTCATCTGTTCCTTCACTTCTCCCGCTAGATACAACGATCCCGCGATAAACGTGAGATCCCGCTCCCCGTGCAGGCCAAGCAGTTCCTTCACAGCATGTTTCACATCCTGACTCACCCGGTACTCCGTTTTCTCCCCGTATTCCGCCCGCAGCTTTTCAGCCGCCGCTTCCAGGTCTTTTACAGAAAGTGTCCGGTGTGACTCCATTTTTGATAAGATCCACAGATCCGGGTTCAGACGCTCCGCGATCTCGCCAAGCATCTTATGATAATCCTTGTCCGCGGACACTGCAAACAAGATCCTCACATGATCCGGATTTCGAAGCTCCTTTAACCTGCAGGCCGCGTCGAGAAAGGCCCTGATTCCATCCTCATTGTGGGCCCCGTCAAGGTACACGCCAGGACAGATCTCCTCCATCCGCGCAGGCCATTTTGCCTTTCTTACTCCCTCTGCCGCCTGTTCAGACGTCACAGGAAGTCCGGAAACATCTAACGCCCGGACCGCCAGCGCTGCGTTCATAAGCTGGTATGGAGCTGCAAATGGGATCTCAAACAGGATCTCCTCACCGCGGTAGGAAAAGCTCATCTCCTGATGCCCTGCCGCTTCCGGATCTGCTGGATCCTGGGATTTTAGGAGACGGGTTCGAATCCCGCGACGCACCTCATCCGGTGTCACAGGGAATTCCTCTGACTCCATCTCCTTCGCTTTCGCAGCGATCACCATCGCCGCTTCAGGCGAACTTCCGTCGTACACCACCGGACGTCCGGGCTTTATGATTCCCGCTTTATGTGCCGCAATCTCCTGGATCGTTGACCCCAAAAACGCCGTATGGTCGACGCTGATGGACGTGATGACAGAGACAAGCGGATCTTCCACCACATTCGTCACATCGTAAGTTCCGCCCATTCCGGTCTCTAAAACGAGCACCTTCACACCCACGTTCCGGAGTATGCAGAGTCCCACGTAAAATAAAAACTCAAAGTAGGTCGGATGGAGTTCTCCCTGTTTTGTCCATGCCTCACAGGCATGCTGTACCTCCAGGAATGCCCTGATAAATTCCTGCTCGGAGACCATGTCCCCGCCGATCAGGAACCGTTCCCGGATATCCACAAGATGGGGCGACACAAATGTCCCGCAGGCGATCCCGGCTTCCCGGATCATGGATGTGAGAAACGCGCAGACGGAACCTTTTCCGTTGGTCCCCGCCACATGGATCACCCGAAACTCCCGGTCCGGATTGCCCAAAAGGCCAAGAAATTCCCGCACCTTCGGGATCCCGCTCTTTTTCCTCGCGTACCCCGGAATCGCCTCGATCTGATCCCACGCGTCCTGCATCGTTATGTACTCCAAGAACTCTCCTCCTGTTGTTACCTTCTTCTTCCAATTATGATACCTGTTCACGGTCTATTTTGCAACCGGAACATGTCGGAAAAATTCGACAAAAGAGGAACAGCCACAGGCCATAAAGCCTGCGGCTGCCCCCAGACAGCTGGTCACGCGTTTTGCTTTCCTGCTGCCTTTTCATGCTTAAACCATTCTGCACATTTCTGCTTTCATGGTCAAATTTCCAATCTATTACTTTCCAAGCTGAGCCAGACGAGTCTTCACCTGCTCCATCATCTCGGTGTATTTCTGAAGTTTTGCCTTCTCCTCGTCGATCTTCGCCTGCGGTGCCTTGCTTACGAACTTCTCATTTGCGAGCATTCCGTTTACGCGGGCAAGCTCTTTTGTGAGGCGCTCCTCTTCCTTCTTTAAGCGCTCGGTCTCCTTCTCGATGTCGACAAGCTCAGCGAACGGCATGTAGATCGCTGCCTTCGGGATCACTGCGGATACAGCGTCCTCGCCGATTCCTGTCTTATCTTTCTGGATCACTACCTCGTTCGCGGAAGCAAGTGTGCTGAAGAATACACGGCTGTTCTCGAAGATATTTGTGAGATCAGCGTCCTCAGTCACAACGAATACTTTTGCCTTTCTGCTCGGCGGAACGTTCATGGATGTGCGCACATTACGGATCGCGCGGACAGCCTCTTTGATGACCTCAACAGCGTGCTCATCTGCCGCGAAGTTCCACTCGTCCTTATATACCGGCCAGGAGGAGATCATGATGGACGGCTCCTCGTCCTGTAAGTTGCAGAAGATCTCTTCTGTGATGAACGGCATGAACGGATGTAAGAGCTTTAAGGAGTTGATGAGAACTGTCTTTAATGTCCAGATCGCTGCTGCCTTTGTCTGGTCCTCGTCGTTCCAGAGACGTGGTTTTACCATCTCAATGTACCAGTCACAGAACTCTTCCCATACGAAGTCATAGACCTTCTGGAGAGCGATTCCTAACTCGTACTTATCCATGTTTTCCGTTACTTCCTTCGCAAGATCGTTGACCTTGGAGAGGATCCATTTATCTGCTGCCGTAAGGTCTTCGAGTTTTGCCTCACCTGCCGGCGCTTTCTCGATATTCATCATGATGAAACGGCTTGCGTTCCATACCTTGTTTGCGAAGTTTCTGCTTGCCTCAACTCTCTCCCAGTAGAAACGCATGTCGTTGCCTGGAGCGTTTCCTGTCATAAGAGTCATACGGAGAGCGTCTGCGCCGTACTTGTCGATAACCTCCAGCGGATCGATACCGTTTCCTAAGGACTTACTCATCTTGCGTCCCTGGGAGTCGCGGACAAGACCGTGGATCAGAACTGTGTTGAACGGGCACTCGCCTGTCTGCTCAAGTCCGGAGAATACCATACGGATGACCCAGAAGAAGATGATATCGTATCCGGTAACGAGAACGTCTGTCGGATAGAAGTACTTCATCTCGTCTGTATCCTTCGGCCAGCCCAGTGTGGAGAACGGCCATAACGCGGAGGAGAACCATGTATCAAGAGTATCCTCATCCTGCTTTAAGTGTGTGCAGCCGCACTTCGGGCACTTCTCCGGCATCATCTTCGCAACGGTCATCTCACCGCACTCTTCGCAGTAGTAAGCCGGGATTCTGTGGCCCCACCAGAGCTGTCTGGAGATACACCAGTCGCGGATTCCCTCGAGCCAGTGGAGATATGTCTTTCCGAAGCTCTCCGGAACGAATCTTAACTTGCCGCTCTTTAATGCCTCGATGGCCGGTTTTGCCATCTCGTCCATCTTTACGAACCACTGCGGTTTTACCATCGGCTCTACGGTGGTGCCGCATCTGTCGTGGGTACCAACGTTGTGGCTGTGCGGAACAACTTTTACGAGAAGTCCCATTTCCTTTAAGTCCTCGACCATGGCTTTTCTCGCCTCGTAGCGGTCCATGCCGAAGTACTTACCCGGAACATTGATGGTCGCGTCATCGTTCATGATGCAGATCTCTTCCAGGTTGTGGCGTTTTCCGACCTCGAAGTCATTCGGGTCGTGGGCCGGTGTGATCTTTACACAGCCAGTTCCGAATTCCTTGTCAACATACTCGTCGGCGATAACCGGGATCTCGCGGTCTGTGAGCGGAAGCTTTAACATCTTTCCGATGATGTCTTTGTAGCGCTCGTCCTCCGGGTTTACGGCAACGGCTGTATCGCCAAGTAAAGTCTCCGGTCTTGTTGTGGCGATCTCAACGAATCTTCCCTCTTCGCCTACGATCGGGTAGTTGATGTGCCAGAAGAAGCCGTCCTGCTCCTTATGCTCTACCTCGGCGTCGGAGATGGATGTCTTGCAGACCGGGCACCAGTTGATGATTCTGGATCCTTTGTAGATATATCCTTTTTCATAAAGGCGTGTGAATACCTCTAAAACAGCCTCGGAGCAGCCAGCGTCCATGGTGAAGCGCTCTCTGTCCCAGTCAGCGGAAGATCCCAGTTTGTGGAGCTGTTTGATGATTCTTGTGCCGTACTCGTCTTTCCATTTCCAGGCCTCTTTTAAGAATCCCTCACGTCCGAGGTCGTTCTTGTTGATGCCCTCTTTCTTTAACTTGTCGATGACCTTGACCTCGGTAGCGATGGCTGCGTGGTCAGTTCCCGGCTGCCAGAGTGCCTCATAGCCCTGCATTCTCTTGTAACGGATCAGGATATCCTGCATGGTGTTGTCGAGGGCATGTCCCATATGGAGCTGTCCTGTGATGTTTGGCGGCGGCATTACGATCGTGAACGGCTTCTTGCCCTCACGTCTTCCTCTCTCCGCGTCAGCGTGGAAATACTTGTTGTCCAGCCATTTCTGGTACAGGCGGTCCTCAATGTCCGCCGGATTGTAGGTCTTTTCCAGTTCTTTCATGGTTTTCTCCTTCAAACTTTATCAACATGTTTCTGTTAGAAATGTTTTTCTTGATTTATGACCAGCGCATAAGCGCGGACTTACTTGATCGTCTTTTCTACATCTGCTTTCTCACGACGGCATACTCATCATCTGCCTGGTAGAATCCACAGGAAAAATCGCTTCCGCGAAGGAACGCGGACATCTCATCCTCGTCCAGATCTGCCTCACAGACGTAGTAGCCATACTCGTCGTCGTATGTGTAAAAGGCGCAGGTCTCGCAGTTTGTGATCCGTACTTTTTTCTGTTTTGTGTCCTTGTTTGCCATCATGCACTCCTATCTGAAAAGGCAGTTTCTCTGCGCTGCGCATTCAACGGTACTGCGCCGGCTGTTTAACTTCTCTTTTCAGTAAAAAGAAAAGCCCTCTGCACTCTCATGCAAAGGGCGAATCACCGCGTTACCACCTTTATTCGCCATCCAGGACCCCAAATGATCCGCCGGACGGCATCTCTTCGTTCTTAACGAGGTCTCTCCCCGGGAACAGCTACTCTTTGTTCACCATTCCAACTCCGAAGCTACCTTCCATTTCCGCATTCCCGGACCGACTTCCAGCCTGTGATCAATCCTCTCTGGAGGCGCAAAAAATGTACTCCTCTTCTTCCCAGCCTTTTTCTATTCTTAACTAATATAGTAGAATCCGGATAAAATGTCAAGGGAAACCTGTTCCCTCATTAATTTCGCAGCTTCTAATCTGTCAACTATAAATGAGCAAATACCAAAAAGTGCAC
>CAVFLH010000147.1:0-6506 GCA_963622995.1 uncultured Eubacteriales bacterium
CTCTGTTTTTCTGTCGTGATAGAATAAAAAATAACAAATGATATATTTTTTCATTATAGATTTTTCGAAAGACAAGGGGGCTTTTTATGAACTTCGAACATTACAAAAACTTTGTGGCGATCATTGATGCCGGAACGATCTCCGCAGCCTCAAAAGAACTCCTGATCGCGCAGCCGGCACTCAGCAACCAGATCAAGAGTCTCGAAGACGCCTACGGTGCACAGCTTGTAGTCCGCCAGCCGCGCCATATTGAGCTAACAGACGCTGGAAAGATCCTCTACGATAAGATCAAATCGATCTGCTATCTGGAAGATTCTGCCCGGAAAGAGATCGAGGCCTGTGTATCCGGAAACCGCGGAACCCTTCGTTTCGGATGTTCCCCGTCCTACCCGGATCCTCTGCTGCAGCAGATCCTTTTCGATTACCATAAAGCATATCCTGAAGTCTGTTTTGAGATGTTTGAGCAGAACTCCAACAACATTATCGAGATGATGCAGGCCGGAATGATCGAGGTCGCCCTGATCCGTTTCCAGACGCACCTTCTCCCGCCGGAGATCCGCCCGGTTCTCTCCTTCCAGGAGCGGATCATGGCAAACTTCCACCGCGACCATGAGATTCTCTCCCCTGCGATGGAGCAGGTTCCGCTCCACTACCTGAAGGATCTCCCGCTCAGTATCTCCCACGGTCTCACAAAGACCTTCACCAGCGCCTGTGAGCATGCCGGCTTTGAACCGAACTACATGAACGTCTCTACCTCCCGCTTTACCTCGTCCCTCTGGGTCGCCGACAAGCGGACCGTCTCCATCGTTGTCGGCTCCTCCGGCTACGATCTCGGCGATTCCTGTATGCGTGAGATCGCCGCGGAAGGTCTTTTAAGCCAGCGTATGTTCGCTATAGACAAAAACAGAAAGCTCTCCTCCGTAGCGGAAAGCTTTCTGCAGTTCATTCGCCAGCATAAACTTATGGATAAATGGGCCCTTGGCGGTGCCTTTACATACCAGGGATGATCGTTTTCTGGAAAAGTGTGATCTCTGTCTTAAACGCTATGACAGCCTGTCCTGTGATCTGAATCAGGGCGGGCTGTCCGTTTTTTATTTCCACACGGACCTCCATCTCCCCGTCCCGTTTTATCGCTTCACCCTGTCGGATCCGGAAACGGAATTCGTCCTGTTTTTCCGGGTCGCAGCACAGGCCATAATGCACCAGATAAGCGCCTAATGGGCCATTTGCGTTTCCTGTCACCGGGTCTTCATTCACACCCACAGCGGGACCAAACATTCTCCCGTGGACAAGTGGATCCATTCCCGGATCCAGTGTGAAGACATAGAAACCGCTCCATCCAGTCTCTTTGCTGATCCTTTTTAATTTTTCCATATCCGGAGCCAGACTGTGAAGAAGGTCTTTCTCCCGGATTCCGACCATGATCTTTCCGTTTCCGGCGGACGCCGCGCACACCGGACAGGCCTCTCTTATATCACTCACCCGGATTCCGAGAGCATCCGCGATCTGTTTTACAGTTTCCTCTGGAAACGGCTCGCCGACCCATGGCGTTCCCTGGGTCATCGTCACGAGGAAATCCCCATCTTTCTCCGTCACGTCCACCGGCAGGATCCCCGCCTTTGTCTTCTGGATGATGCGGCCCGGGGCCGCCATTTTTTCCACCGCCCGTACATAATGTGCCGCAACCGTGGCATGTCCGCAGAGCGGGACCTCCGTAAGTGGTGTAAAGAAACGGACCTTCACGTCATGATCCGGACCTTCAGCGTGAAAGACAAACGCAGTCTCCGAGTTATTTAATTCTCTGGCGATCTGCTGCATTTCCCCGTCCGTAAGTCCATCCGCCTCCGGCACTACCCCTGCCGGGTTTCCATGAAATTTTTCTCTTGTGAAGGAGTCCACCTGATAGACCTGATATCTGCGCATTTCTTCTCCTTTCAGCATTTAAATGTTAGATCAGTCCGATCTGCTTCAGTCCAAAGATCCAGAGGAACAGGGTGGCAACAGAAGCAACCGTACTGAGCACCACGAACTGTCCTGCCAGCTCGCCGTCTCCGCCCATATTCTGGGCCATCGGATAGGATGCCGCCGCAACAGGTGTCGCATAGATCGTGATCATGAAAAAGAGTTCCAGATCCCGCAGTCCGATCAGATAGCCGATGGCCAGCATGATCGCCGGGAGTACCGCCAGTTTAATCGACAGTGACGGGAGCAGATACTTTAAGTTTCCGCCGATCGCAGAGAAATGCATCGTTCCGCCGAGAATAAACAGGGCCAGCGGAGATGTCATGTTGGAAAAGGCCGCAATGGGCTCCACCACACATTTCGGGAACTTCCACTGTGTGATAAAGAATATGATTCCCACGAAGGCACCCTGCAGGATCGGGTTCTTCACAAGTCCTACCGCCAGTTTTTTCGCGCTTGTCTTCTCATCTCCGTTAAATAATTCAAGGATCATAACGGAGGTGATGTTGTAGATCGAAGATACCAGAGTGATCACCATAGCCGCCGCCGATGATGCGCGGTCACCAAATACGGATACCGTCAACGGCATTCCAAAAAGAATAAAGTTGCTTCGGAAGATCGCCTGGATGATAACACCTCTCTTGGGATTTTCCTTGACGATCCGCGGCACTACCGCGAGAAGAACTCCCTCTGTCGCAAGGATTCCGACCGCAAGAAACACAAGCAGCTTCAGACTCGGAACTCCGCCGATATCAGCCTTGTAAATGTTGTAAAAAGACATACACGGGAAGAACAGCCGGAACACCATTTTATTCAGTTTCTGCAGGAAACTCTCCTCCACGACTCCCAGCCGTTTTACGGTATAGCCAAATGTGATATAAAACAAAAATGGGACTACCGCGTTGACAGCGACTATTAAACTCTCCATCTCATTCTCCTTTTGTTTTTATATAATTTTCATCATACTCTTCTGCAATCTGTATGTACAGTCTTTTTCAACATGAGTTTTGATGAGAAATAAACAAGGGAGACACTGCGCCGCCAGCATCCCCCCTCGCTATTAACAATATTTAATTAAATGATAGACGATATCCACTATAGGATATTCATCATTGCCGTGATAACGATACTGTTAGTGAAGTCAATGAACAGTGCCGCAACAATGGATACAACGAAGATCGCTGTCGGTGCCGGTCCATACTTTGCTGTTACAGCCTGCATATTCGCCATAGCGTTCGGCGATGCGCCCATTCCGAATCCACAGAAACCGGTAGAAATAACGGCTGCATCGTAGTTTCGTCCCATAAAGTTGAAGATGATAAAGTAAGAAACAACTGCCATCAGGACTGTCTGACCTAACAGGATCATAATCATCGGAAGGGCAAGTTCTGTAAGCTGCCAAAGCTTTAAGTTTATCATGGCAACTCCTAAGAACAGTGATAAGGAATATCCGCCAATCGTATCAAGCTCTTCCATCGGAAGCTCTTTGTGCATCATATCCCATACGTTACGAACGACTACGCCGGCAATCAAGCCACCGATCGTCTGCGGGAAACTGAACGGACGTCCCATGATAGTAAGACCCTGGAGATACTTACAAATATATGTACCAATACCAGTTGCGATCACAAGGAACAACATAGCATTTAAGAATCTTGTAGAATCGATCGTTCCGTGCTTCTCTTCCTTTTCTCCATTATCAGCTTTTTCTGTAGAGTGAAGGTTAAACTGCTTGATTCTTCTTGTTGCGATCGGTCCACCGATTGCGCAGCCTGCTACGAGACCAAAGGTCGCTGACGCAACTGCAACCGCCTCAGCACCGGCAACTCCCTCTGCCTCAAATACAGGTGCAAAGGATACCGCTGTGGCATGTCCGCCTACCATCGGGATAGAACCTGCAAGGATACCGTAAAGCGGGTCAACTCCTAATGCTGTTGCGATTCCCGCTCCGGTAATGTTCTGGAGAATACACATTCCAGTTGACAGGATCAGGAATATGAACACCATCTTTCCACCATTTTTCAGGAGTTTGAAGGATGCGCCGAATCCGATACCTGTGTAGAAAATCAACATGAAGAAGGTCTGTAAGGTTGTATCGAGAGAGATCTCAACGATTCCCGCACTTCTCAGGATCATGTGTACGACTGCGTAGATTACTCCGCCTACAACAGGATCCGGAATACAGTATCGTCTAAAGAAACTACATCGATCCGACACAAATCTTCCGAGTAACAGAACAAGTGCCGCAACGGCTGCGGTCTGGTACATATTCAGTTCAACAACGGTCATCAATTACCTCCATTTCCGAGATTGGCCATTTCCTCCCGACCTCTTAATCCTGAAGCCCAAGTGCCTTTAACATATGATCTACCGCCTCATTACCAACACGGACAAGGCACTCTGCCGTGTTTCCTCCGATATGCGGTGTTGCGATAAAGTTTTCGAGGTGTACTAACGGATTATCCCCCTTCGGCGGCTCGCTTACGAATACGTCAAACGCTGCGCCAGCCACTCTGCCATCCTTCAATGCTTTATAAAGCTCTTCCTCGTTTACAACTCCGCCACGAGCGGTACTTACAAGAATCAGGTTCGGTTTTGCTGCGTCAAAAGCACTCTTTCCGATCAGGTCTTTTGTTCCAGGTGTTAACGGAACATGAACACTTACGAAATCAGCTTCTGCAAACAGTTCTTCCACTGTCTCGACCTTTTTCATATTGATGGCTGCTAACTTCTCTGCGTCTACATAAGGATCATAAGCGATCACTTTTACATCGAAAGCTGCTTCCATCATCTTAGCGAGACGCTGTGCGATTCTGCCTGCGCCGACTAAGCCCAATGTACGTCCGAAGATCTCATGTCCGTGAAGATCGGTCTTTCCGTGATGCTGGTAACGGTTCTCACAGATACCGATGTTCGCCTGCTTGATGTTTCTGGATGCTGCCATGATTCCACAAAGTGCTAACTCAGCAACGCTCTCTGCGCTCTGTCCTGGTACATTGAATACCGGTACTCCGTACTCTTTGGCTGCTTCCACATCAATGGAATCAAGTCCAACACCGTGCATAACGATCGCCTTTAACTTCGGCGCTGCCGCAATGATCTCACGCGGTACTTTTGTGGTGCGGACCATAATTCCATCCAGTTCCTCCGGATGATCATATGTTGTCACGATCTCCACTTTACTTTTCAGACGCTCGTATGCCTCCTCAACGATTGGGTCATTCAAAAATACTTTCATTTGTTTTTCCTCCTCTTTATTTCGTACCCCTTTAATGCTTCATATTGTAAGACATAAACTGTCAAAAGAAAAATATCGATTTGTTATTTTATCTATAGTTTTTTGATATATTTCTTATTTTTTCGTCTTTATAGCAAAATAGTGACTGGTGAGTGCCTTATTTTTGTGCAATTTTCCCCATCCGATACTTTTGCTTCTATTCTGTATTTTTGTTTTGTTTGTACATATTGTACAATTTTCTCAGAATCCAGCTTTCATCCATCACAGGGTGAGAACCGGATCCATCAGCGTGATTCCCTCTTCCTTTGCAAGTTTCCGGCGGCAGATCGAAAGCAGGGCGTCCTGGTATGGAGACTCATCCTCCGCACGGTAAAGATAATACAGGGTACGGTTCGGCGGCTCCACGTCGAGTTCATGGATAGAGACCGGTGTATTCTTCAGGATGCTCTTCGCGACGGAGATCGGAAGGAATGCCCAGTTATCTCCGTTCTGGGTAAAGTACTGTAAGAATCCCATCTCGTCCAGGAATACCCGTGGGACTGCCGCGCTGCCAAAGTAATAGTTATGCCATGTATCAAAGTTCCGGTCCCACTGGGTACGGATCTCCCGGCGGGGATCCAGCTCACTGATCTTCAGCTTATGGGGCATCTTCAGATCTTTTCCGATGACAAGACAGAGCTTTTCTTTAAACAGGATCTCTGTCTTTACCTGGGATGAGTACATGGGATCTGTGATAAAAGCGATGTCCACCGTCTTGTTATTTACATAACCATATGCGTCAATGGAATGGAGCGTCATAACATGCAGGCTGCAGTCGGGTTCATCCTTCATAAACTCCTGAAACACCGTCGGCAGCATGAACGCAAGAAGGCTTCCGACACTGGCTACATAGAAGCTCTTCTCATTTCCGAGCAGCGCCTCCTCCTGTGTTTCATTCCAGAGTGCCTGCCACCGGTGGGCAATTCCGACGAACGCCCTGCCCTGTCTTGTAAGCTCCACATGGCGGACACCTTTATTTCTGATAAACAGGGAATACCCCAATTCTTCCTCCAATGCCCGGATCCGTCGGCCCAGGGCCGGCTGTGTGATGTATAATTTTTCTGCCGCTGCGGAAAAGCTTCCGCATTGGGCAATCTTCAAAAACGCCTCTATTTCGAGAAATGTCATTGCGTTCTCCTTTCTTCGATTCGATTCCCCTTTAATTCTTTTTTACACGATTTTTGCGGATCTGTCCAGAAATTTTTCGACAGGCTTCGTCATTCTCTTTTTTCCCCGTTTTCTCTTTCTCCTATGCTTTATACCATTT
>CAVFLH010000148.1:0-6498 GCA_963622995.1 uncultured Eubacteriales bacterium
AAAAACGAAATCGGGTGCCAGAAAGGGCAATGTGCACAGCGAAAAAACATAAAATGTTAAATAAATGCAAAAAATAATCAAAAATATAGAGAAATATATTGACGTTTTAGACTGATATATGTATAATGTGTTGTATACAACACGATATATCAGATGCGAAATCGTGAAAAATGACAAGTAAAATCTCCTGATCAGCGCGCGGGACGGGGAGTACTTGCTGAACGGATCTGATTCTTGAAAAATGGAGGGTTATATTATGCGATTAAAAAAAGTAGCGGTACTTGTAGCGGCAGGTCTTTTAGCCACAAATCTTGCTGCATGCAGCAGCTCTTCTTCCGGCTCGGATACGACGGCAGCAGGCACAACGGCTGCAGAAGAGACAAAAGCTGAGGAAGCAACGTCCGGAGAGGCAAAAGCCGATGCAAAGGGAATTAAAATCGGTTTCACAAACAGCTACAACGGAAACAGCTACCGGCAGACAGAAGAAGAGCAGATGCAGATTGTTGCAGACAAGCTGAAAGAGGAAGGGTATATCAGTGAGTACACGGTTGCCGAGGCAAACCAGGATACAGCAACGCAGATCGCACAGATTGAAGACTTTATCACTCAGGGATACGATGTTATTATCGTTGATCCGGCATCCACAAGCTCCTTAAACAACGCGATTATTGAAGCATGTGATGCAGGAATCCCGGTAATTACTGTAAATGATGGTCCGGTTGACTGCGAAAACGATCTCTTATATCAGCTGTACTTCGAGAACGAAGCAATGACGAAGGCCCTTACAGAGTATGTATGCGAGCAGATGGGAGGATCCGGCAACCTGATTGAGCTTCGCGGCACGGCAGGTACGACAACAGATGATCAGTTCCATAAGGGCGTTCTGGCAGCTCTTGAGAATTATCCGGATGTTAAGATTGTTTCCGAAATCTATACAGACTGGACAGCTTCCAAAGCTCAGACAGAGTTAAACAGCGTACTTCCGACGCTTACAGATGTGAAAGGACTTGTAACACAGGGCGGTGATGCTTATGCAGCTGTTCAGGCATTCCTTTCCGCAGGATACTCCGAGGATGATCTTCCGGTAATCGCCGGTGATAACAGAGGAAGTTTCCTTAACTGGTGGGCAAACGAGGCCCCGGAGGGATACAAGACTTTATCCGCAGCAAGCAACCCGTGGAATGGTGCAATGGCTCTCTATGTAGCGGTTGATATCTGCAACGGTGAGAAAGTGGCAAACAATATGGTGGTTCCGTTTGGCCAGGTGGATGCTGATTCACTTTCTGAGTACACAGGCTTAGGCGATGACGATGTTGCCTTCACAGAAATGTCCTGGGATGATATCAGGGCGACGATCGAAGCTCAGTAACAGGAATAAGAATCACGGACTTTGGATGATGCAGAGGGGGATGCAGCATGATTCTGCTGTATCCCCCCATGTTTTATATCAAGGGAGTACCCGGCGATATGAAGGTAAAAATTCCATCACTGCAGCCGGTTCAGAATAAATTTTGTTCGTGACTGTGAGTGATGAACAGCTGCGGTAAATATCGGAAACATGTTTCCGGAAATGAGGAAGAGATATGAACACACTTGAAAAATTACTGGATCTGGTTAACACTTCGGAATTTGTTGATATGACACATCCGTTGGAGGAAGGAATTCCGCATTGGCCGACACAGCCGGGAGTAGAATTTGAAGCCGGCATGCATTACGTGGAAGACGGTTCTTACTGGAGAGGCATTTCGCTTTGTGAGCATTCCGGTACTCATATTGATGCACTTTCTCATTTCTTTAAAGATGCAGAGAATGTCGATGAGATACCGGTAGAACGGCTGATAGGAAGAGGCGTGAATATTGATGTTACCCATACTCCGGAAAAAGGCGTGACATCTGTGGAGGATGTAAAAAGGTTCGAGGAAGAAAATGGAGAACTGAAAACGGGCGATCTTGTCTTCTTTCGTTTTGGCTGGGATAAGAAATGGAAAACAGGAGAAGAAGGAAAAAAATTCATGGAAGACTGGCCGGGGATTTCAAAAGAAACGGCGGAGTACCTTCTCTCGAAAAACGTTGCTGCAGTAGGAACAGATGCTTCTGCACTGGATGCGATCGGAACTTCAAATCCTGCTCATAAAGTCCTTCTTGGAAACGGAATCAATATCATTGAGAATATAAACAAGCTGGACATTCTTCCGCCTTTTTTTGGAGTGATAGGTCTTCCGTGCCGGCTTAAAAAGGGATCGGGCTCGACAATGCGTCTGATCGCACTGCTCGACAAATAAAATGTAGAAAGGATGTGGTACGCTTGAAGCATAAAGAAGGGCAGAGCCCTTATTTAAGTCTGAAGGGGATTGATCGCTTTTTTGGAATTACAAAGGCACTGCAGAAAGTTGACCTGGATATTTATGAAGGCGAAGTCATCGGTCTTGTAGGACCGAACGGAGCCGGAAAATCCACTCTGATGAAAATTCTGACGGGGGTGCTGCCAAAAACGGCAGGACAGATCATCTATAATGGTGTCCCGGAAGAAAATTATAATGCTAAGGTTGCCAAGCAGATCGGTGTAAACTGTGCATATCAGGATCTGTCACTCTGTACAAATCTCAGTATTTTTGAAAATTTTGCAATGCTGAATGTCAGCCACAGCATCGCACCGAGCATGGGATGGAGAAATAAAACAAAGACGGAAGTTAAGGAACTTCTTGAAAAATATTTCCCCGGAAGCAATATTGATGTAACAAAGCCAATTGACACATTAAGCCTTACTGATCGGCAGGTTGTTGAGATCTGCAAGACGTTAATGCCGGAAAATTTAAAAATTCTGATTCTGGACGAGCCGACGAGTGCACTTTCATCTGATAAGGCAGAACAGTTGCATAAGATTGTTGCGGAGCTCAGTGCAAAGGGAGTTGCGGTTATCTACATTTCTCACAAGCTGGATGAGATCCGTAAGGTATCCGACCGTATCGTCATGCTGACAAACGGACAGAACCGCGGCGAATTCTATTCGGATGAGATCACCCAGGATGAGCTGATCATGCACATGGGCGGTGTTTCCAAGAAGAAAGAGCGTTTGGTTCGCGACTTCTCAAATAACGAAGATATGCTGACGATCAGGGAGTTGAAAGGAAAAGGTTTAAATGGCGTAAGCTTAAATTTAAAACGCGGAGAGATCATTGGTATTTCTGGTCTGGCAGGTTCCGGTCAGCAGGAATTATTACAGCAGATCTACAGTTCCGGAAAGAAAAAAATCGACGGAATTGACTTAAATGGTTCGATTGCCTATGTTTCCGGTGACCGTGCAACAGAGGGGGTTTTTCAGTTCTGGAATATTAAAAACAACATTTTGATCGCAAACCTTGACCGTGTCAAAGGCAAGCTCCTGATTGATACAAAGAAAGCAGACGGGTCGGCGCAGGAATGGTATGATAAGCTGAAATTCCGTGCAGAAGGAATCGACAGCAACATCATGTCTCTTTCCGGCGGAAACCAGCAGAAAGCCCTGATTGCCCGTGGCATCGCCTCTGAGGCTGACATCATAATTCTGAATGACCCAACTGCAGGTGTTGATATCGGAACGAAGCAGGATATCTACAAGTTGCTGGATGATACGAGGGAACTGGGAAAATCCATCATCCTTTATTCAACAGAAGACACGGAGATGGAAATCTGTGATCGTGTTTATGTTATGCGTGACGGTTACATTACAAAGGAATTAAAGGGTGACGAGATCGACGTTCCGAACCTTGTAAAGGCCGCGTTCATTGAGACAGAAAAGAAGGAGATTAAAGAGAAAAAGAAGAGCCTGTTTGCACAATACCTATCAGCTCCATGGATGCTGCCGTTAATCACATTGATTCTGATCTTTGCGGCGAATGTCATGATCAATCCGAAGCTGATGTCGTATGCCGGACTGAGGATGAAGACCAGTTCCGCACTTCCGCTGATCTTTGCGGCTCTCGGTCAGATGTTCATCGTTATGTGCGGTGATGTTGATATGGGCAACGGATACTCGATAGGGCTTGTAAATGTCATCGTTGGTATCTGGCTGACCGGAAATCCGCTCGTCGGACTTCTCGGCCTCGCTGTTTTTATCGGACTCTACATAGCACTTGCGATCTTAATCAAGATTCGCCAGATTCCTGCGATTGTTGTTACAATGGGTGCACAGTTTGTATGGTACGGACTCGCACTTCTGATTTGCCCGACACCCGGTGGAAAATGTCCGGAGTGGCTTTCTGATTTTCTGAGAATCAAAACGCCGGTCGTTCCGCTTCCGATTATCATAGCAATCGTTACGGGAGCCGTCTGCTGGTATATCTTGTACCGCTGCAGATATGGCATCATCTTAAGAGGTGCCGGAAACAATGTGCAGGCACTGGAACGTTCCGGATGGAGCTATCTGTTAGCAAAGGTTGTTACATACGGTATTTCTGGATTGTTCGTTGTACTTGCCGGTATGGCATACACAAACACGTGTAATGGTGCCGATGCAAACAGCTCCGTAAACTACAACATGATGTCGATTGCTACAGTTATTCTTGGCGGCTGTGATATGGCGGGTGGTCTTCCGGTTCCGGTTGGAGTTGTTATGGCGGCAATCGTTATGAATCTGATTAATTCACTTTTAACGGCCATGAAAATGAACTCTAACTATCAGACAGCAATCATTGGACTCATTTTGATAGGTGTTCTTGCCTTAAAGTTCCTGATCCACAGAGGGGAGCGTGATCATCGTGAATAATAAGATGAAAAAAGCATTAGAAAGTCCGGTGATCTGGCCGGTTGCAGGGTGCATCATCCTGTATATTCTGATCTGTGCAGTATCCGGAAGCGTGAATGTCCGTGTCATTACTGCCGGGTTGAAGCTTTGTGTATTTGCAATGCTGCTCGGTATCGCACAGATGATCGTTGTAACGAGCGGAAAGGGAGCAATTGATATTTCGCAGAAATACATTCTTACACTTGCGGCGTATGTTTCATGTGAAGTCATGCAGCGCAATATTATCCTTGGTCTTGTCGCTGCAATTGCAGTCGGCATGATCTGTGGACTCATCAATGCAAGCATCAGCGTGTATTTAAATATCCATGCAATGATCACAACAATGGCAACAGGATATCTGTACTATACTGTGATTCTGCTCGTATCCAGCAAATTTGCAAACTCTCCGAACAGTGCGTTTGTTAAATTTACAAATGCGAATATTTTCGGAATCAACTCCATGACAGCGATCACTGTTCTGATCGCAGTTGTACTGTTCTTCGTCCTTTATAAGTCTAAATACGGCATGCAGCTCCATGCGGTCGGACAGAAGCGCGAAGCAGCAAGACTTGCAGGCATTAATGTTAATAAAACGGTTATCACTGCGTTTGTAATCAATGGTGCGCTCTGCGGCTTGGCAGGTGCGTTAAATGCAGCATATTGCGGAGGTGCGAACCAGGATCTTGGAACAACATATTTTCTTCCGTCTATCGCAGCCTGCTTTGTTGGCGGAACAAATGCGGCAGGCGGTAAGTCAAATATCACTGCAGTCTGCATCGGTGCGTTCATGATGACCTTGATGTCTACATTTTTAAATGCGGCAAACATCAGTGTCGGCGGACAGCGTCTGATTCAGGGAATTTTCATCGTGCTGCTTCTGGTTGCGGCGACGAAGAAATCTGCAAAATAGGATATAGAATAGATACACCGATATACTTTTTTACTATGAAGGGATCTGCGGTGGAGTTTTAAGCTCTGAGTCGTAGGTCCTTTTTTGCGGAGATATTTTCTGTATAAAGATGTGTACGAGAAATCCGCCGAATATAACGATGCAGATATAAAGAAGATTTCCGGGAATAATCCCCAAAACTTCTGTAATCTGGTGGAAAACCGGCTGTGAAGACTGACGAAATGGGGATATGTAGAACATATCGGCATCGGCATCCGGTCCTGCAGCGATGTTGATGAGGGTGGCGGCCAGGCAACAGAAGAGAAAGAACGGAAGGATCTTTGCGTAGTCCCGCCATTCATGTCCGACGATGCCTGTCATGCATGATAAAAGTCCCAGAAAGAGCAGGATGAAATGCCAGATAAACCCGTGGAGCGTCATGGTCCAGTATGGGTGCATGAGGCCCGGCGGTACAGCGAGAGCCATGATCCCGCCGAGAAGACCGAAATCCTGGAGGAAGGTGGCGGCGCGGCGAAAACTCTGTCCGGAGCGCAGAAGCGGCGCCGCCAGGCAGATGTACATGGGGACGCTGCAGAGCTGGAATGGAAAGTACCACCAGTCGAAGTGACCATTGAATTCAATGACATATAAAAATGCCTGCTTATAGAGTTCCATGAGTGCGAGAATAATCCCGCAGGAAAAGAGAATACGGCAAAAATACGGTTCAGGCGATGCCATGGACCGTATTTTTTGCCGCAGTTCCGGGCAAAAAAGACTGCAAGTCCCGCGCCGAAGACCGTCAGCAGGATGTGAAAGGCGGAATAAGGGAGCGGGGGCGTCATCGGCC
>CAVFLH010000149.1:0-4634 GCA_963622995.1 uncultured Eubacteriales bacterium
TTCTTATTGAGAGTATTGCTCAAAAGTTACCTGTTCCAGTCGACTTTTCTCCAACTCTTCTTTTCCTCGCACGCGCACAGCAAATTTTTCCTTTTCTGGCTTTAATGCAGAAAAAAGAGCTGGCCTACTCAGCCAGCTCCTCCCACTTTTCATACAGAATCTCAAGTTTCCCTGCGATCTCCTCTTTTTCCTTATTTAATTCCATGAGCTTCGCCACATCGGAGAATACGCTTTCGTCGCAGAGAAGTCCATCGATCTCGCCGTCCCTGGTCTCAAGCTTGTGGATCTCGTCCTCCACCTTCTTGAGATCATTCTGGCGCTTTCTCTGGCGGGCCTGTTCTTCCTTCTGGGCTTTCCAGTCAAGCTTTCCGCCTGCGTCCGATGCGCTTCCCTGTGACGCGCTAGTAGAAACATCGGCTGCCGCACCCGTCTTCGACGTGCCGAATCCGACGATTCCGCCTGCGTTTTCCACGTTCTCGGTTCCAAAATGGGCGTTCATCATCGCCTCATGTTTTTCCAGATAGTAATCATAATTTCCGATATAGTTCATCATCCGCTTTCCGGTGAAATCCAGGATTCTCGTTGCGGTCTTGTTGATAAAATATCGGTCATGGGAGACGTAGAGCACTGTTCCGCCGTAATGGCTCAAGGCGTTCTCAAGGATCTCCTTCGATGTGATATCCAGATGGTTCGTCGGCTCATCGAGGATCAGGAAGTTCGCCTCGGAAAGCATGAGTTTCGCGAGGGAAACTCGTCCTCTCTCGCCGCCGCTTAAGTCCCCGATCCGCTTAAACACATCGTCCCCGGTAAAGAGGAATGCTGCCAACGTACTTCTGATCTGTGTGTTGGACATTCCCGGATACGCGTCGGAGATCTCCTCAAACAGCGTCTTTTCCATATGGAGCACCTGATGATCCTGGTCATAATATCCGATGTGGACCCTGGAACCAAGAATGATCTCGCCGTCATCCGGCTCCACGAGACCGTTGATGATCTTTAAGATCGTGGTCTTTCCCGTTCCATTATCTCCAATAATGGCAACCCTCTCGCCGCGCTTTACATCAAAACTCAGATCTGTAAACAGTGTCTGGGAGCCAAAGGACTTCGCCAGGCCGTTCACCGTCAGCACATCATTTCCGCTCAAGATATTCGGCTCCAGGCGGATATCCATGGCGTCGTTGACCTCGGATGGCTTTTCAAGAACTTCGATCTTATCGAGCATCTTCTCACGGCTCTCTGCCCGCTTGATGGACTTCTCCCGGTTGAAGGACTTCAACTTTTCAATGACCGCTTCCTGGTGTTTGATCTCCTGCTGCTGGTTTAAGTACGCCTTCATCTGGATCGCGCGCATCTGGGCCCGCTTCTCGCTGTAGGCTGTGTAGTTTCCGGAGTACACGATGGCATGTCCGTTGTCCAGCTCGATGACCTTTGTGACGATCTTATCGAGAAAATACCGGTCATGGGCAACGATGAGAACGGCACCGCGGTAGTTTAAGAGGTATGTCTCCAGCCATGCGATGGAGGACATATCCAGGTGGTTCGTCGGCTCATCGAGAAGAATGATATCCGGGTTCGTGAGAAGAAGTTTGCCTAAGGAGACACGTGTCTTCTGCCCGCCGGAGAGTGTGGATATCTGCTTGGAGAATTCCTCCTCCGTAAAGCCAAGTCCCTTTAAGACGCCCACGATCTCGCTCTTCCAGGCGTAGCCGTTGATGAGCTCAAACTCATGGCTTAAGCGGCTGTACTGGTTCATCATGGTCTCAAGTTCTTCCCCGGACGCCGTTTTCATGGAATTTTCCAGCTCTCTTAAGCGGTTTTCCATGGCAATGACGGACTTCTTTGCGTCTAACATCTCCTCATAGATGGTCCGGTGGCTCAAAAGATCCTGGTTCTGCGCCAGATATCCTAGCGTCTTTCCGCTTCCCAGCACCACTTCGCCGGAGTCTGGTGCCAATTCGCCGACGATGATCTTTAAGAGCGTCGATTTTCCCGCTCCATTGATGCCGACGATGGCAGCTTTTTCATGGTCTTCAATATGAAAGGAAGCGTTCTTGATAATATCGTCGCTTCCGAATGATTTGCAGATATTGCTGCAGGATAATATCATAAAATCCTCCTGTTTCTATCACTGTAACAGCTTCACAGCCGTATACTTTTTGTATACCAGTAGTTTTTTACAACTGTTCTTTTATCTTTCAGCCGCAAATACAGGTGCTGTATTTTCTGGCATTTACTTTTTATTTAAGCCCAGGGAAAATACGGCCACACAGCCGCGAGAAAGATCGCCGGCAGCAGGTTCGCCACCTTGACCTTCTTTCCCCAGATCAGATTTACTCCAACACAGAAAATTAAAATGGATCCCGTCAAGGACATGTCCGCCAGTCCCTCGTCCGTGAGAAACGGCTCGATGATCTTCGCGAGCACCGTCATAACTCCCTGGAACATTCCCACCGGGATCGCCGAGAAGATACATCCCTTTCCCATGGATGCCGTCATGATCGCGACGATGATCATGTCCAGGACCGCCTTTGCGGCCAGGATCGAGTAATCCCCATAAATTCCATCCCGGATGGAGCCGACCACCGCCATTGCTCCGATACAGACGGTCAGGGACGCTGTCACAAAAGCGTCCACGAAGGAATTATCTCCCTCGCTCTTCGTCTTTTCCTTTAACCACTCGCCGAACTGTTCCATCTTCGTGTCGAGATCGATCCACTCGCCGAGGAGCGCACCCACCGCAAAGCAGGCGATCATCATCATAGATCCCGAGGAGGAAAGCCCGCTCTCCGTGAGCTTTAACATCTGCTCCATGCACCCCGAGACTCCGATAAACAGCACACAGAGCGCCGACGCCATCATCAGGTTGTTCTGGTACCGCTCCGTGAGCTTCTTTCCAAATAATAATCCCATCACGCCGCCTGCGATGATCGCGACGACGTTTATGATCGTTCCAAGTCCAAACATTTCTGTTCTGCACAGCCGCGTTTTATCAGACCGGCTGCCTGCCTCTTTTCTCCTGTCAGTGTCATGTCACATCATATCCACTTGATATGACACCATATCATATTCATATAAAACGACATGCGCAGTTAAGTATAACACATATCTCCCATCAGCGCAACGAACACGAAACCAAAAATCCGCTGCCGGTTCCCATGACATTCTGTTCATGTCGAACCAGGCAGCGGACATTTTTTCTTTTACGCTTCTTTCTCCACCTGATCTTCCCACCTGCTTCTTCTGTAATACAGGAAGGAAATAATTGCGCATACGATCCAGCCCACCGGGTAGCCGAGGCCTACTGTGTACTCGTTGAAGGCGATCTTTGTCACGAAAAACAGATAGATCTGTCTGCAGACAACGAAACTGAAGAGCATGATGCACATTGGACCCTTCGCGTCACCGGAACCTCTTAAGGAACCGGCCAGGATCTGGTTGAAGGAGCTGCAGAAGCGGAACGGCACGGTCATCAGGATAAATAAGGTTCCGTAATGCAGGACCGACGGATCCCGGTTAAAGAGGGACACCAGGAATCTCGCGGAGAGTGCCATGGCAATGGAGATACAGATAAGGACACCAACGCCCATGAACACCGCCTGTCTCACGCCTTTTCTGGCACGCTTTACGTTCTTTGCGCCAAGGTTCTGTCCCACGAAGGTGGTCGCCGCCTGGCCCATACTCTGGGCAGGCAGGATCGCGAACTGATCGATCTTTGAGTGGCAGCTCCAGCCCGCCATGATGACGGAGGAACCGAGGCCGTTGATGTAGGCCTGCACCAGGGCGTTTGAGAACGCCGTGAGTCCCTGCTGGACACCGGCGGGAAGTCCGATCCGGAAGATCTCGCCGAGACATATTTTATTGATATGTAAGTCTTTTAAGACGAGCCTGTGAGCCTCTTTCGTTCTTGTGAGCGTCAGGCAGGCAAGGAACGCGGAGACCGCCTCAGCCATCACCGTCGCGATCGCAACGCCGCTGATACCCCAGTGGAACACCGCAACGAAAAGGATATCAAGAACGATATTTAAACAGCTGCTGATAACCAGGAACATCAGCGGGCGTCTCGTGTCTCCCACGGCCCTTAAGATCGCACTTCCCATATTGTAGAGGAACAGCACCGGTACTCCGGCAAAGTAGATCTTTAAGTACTCTCCCGCCGGTCCGATCACGTCATCCGGCGTGGACATCCATCTTAACATCACAGGGGCGACTCCGATAGAGATCACGGAGACAAAGCAGCCAACGATTACTGCAAAAAGGATCGTTGTCTCCACCGCCTCGTGGAGCTTCGTGTAGTTTTTCGCGCCAAAGCTCGTACTGATCACAACGCCCGCGCCGATAGAGATTCCGTTGAAAAAGTTCACCAGCGTATTGCAGATCGCCGTTGTGGCTCCCACCGCCGCCAGGGCCGACGTTCCGAGATAGTTTCCCACAACGATGCTGTCCACTGTATTGTAGAGCTGCTGGAAGACGTTTCCCATGATCAGCGGGATTGCAAATAACACCAGCTGCTTCCAGATCACACCCTCCGTCATATCAATATTCGTTTTTCGTCCAAATTGAGGTTTCGGCATCTGCATTGCCCCTTTCTGACTGTTTTTCTCTGTTTTATTGCACTTTTAATGTAAAATTCATCC
>CAVFLH010000149.1:4644-6431 GCA_963622995.1 uncultured Eubacteriales bacterium
AAGAGACAGTCATACTGGATTTCAGATGAAAAAGCAAGCGGTTCCACGGCAAGCACAGTCACTTGCGGCAATCTACAGCTTCTTCCTGATACATGACAACTCAAAAAGACAGGATGTCCGCCCCTAAACGGCACATCCTGTCTCCATTACAATTCCGTATCCTGTTATTTAAAGATTACTCCCAAGTCGGAACGTAAGCTCCTTTGTAAACCTCGTTGATGACTTCGGCAACTTCTGGTGTGCGGAAATAGTCAACAACTTTCTTGTAAAGCTCGTTATCCTTGTCTGCTGTTCTTGCAACGATGATGTTTACATATGGGTTGTCGCTGCCCTCCTCAACGCTCTCAAGGAAAATAGCGTCTTCCTTCGGGTTTAAGCCGTTGTCAACTGCGTGACCGCCGTTGATGACTGCTGCCGCAACGTCCGGAAGAAGGCTTGCTGTGTTTGCTGCCTCAACCTCTTTGATGTCAAGATTTAACGGGTTCTCTGTGATATCTTTCTTTGTCGGTGTGTAGCCAGCTTCCGGATCAACCTTGATAAGACCAGCGGACTCTAAGAGTTTTAATGCACGGCCGCCGTTTGTAGCGTCGTTCGGGATCGCGATGATATCGCCATCCTTGATCTCAGAAACGTCTTTGATCTTGTTGGAGTAGATTCCTAACGGTGCGATGATGGTCTCGCCGATGACGGAAAGGTCATAACCGTTGTTCTTGCAGTCATCCTCAAAATATGCGATGTGCTGGAAAGAGTTTAAATCGATCTCACCGTCGTTTAACGCACGGTTCGGAAGCGGATAATCGGAGAATTTTACGAGTTCAAGGTCGATATTCTCCTCAGCGAGTTTTTCGATGACCGGATTCCACTGCTCGTTGTTCTCACCTACAACACCAAGCTTGATGACTGTCTTCTCACCGGATGCCGCTGTTGTATCTGCTGCTGCCTCAGAACCAGCTGCTGTGGTGTCTGCTGCTGCCGCTGCTGTTGTCTCTTCTGTCTTCTGGCTGCTGCCGCATGCTGTTAAGGATAATGCTAAAACTGCTGCGGTGCCGAGTGCTAAAAATCTTTTCTTCATAATATGTCTCCTCCTAAACTTATTTTGTCCCCGCCGGTCGTATCCGCATTCGCTGTGCGAACCGGACACGTCCATTTTATTGATACGATGCGGGAAATTTCCGCATCGCTTCAAGCTGTGTAATTTTTTAGAACCGATCTAGTGTGTCGTCTTCTTAATAATGTAAGAACCGGTACTCTGGATCAGGCTTACCATGATGAGGATGATAATGACTGTCACATATGTGACGTCTGTCTGTCCTCTGGAATGACCGTAACGGATCGCGAAGTCTCCGAGTCCGCCGCCGCCGACAGCACCTGCCATCGCAGTAAGACCTACCAGGCTGATAAATGTGATCTGCATCGCGCGGACGATTCCCGGTACGCTCTCCTTTAAGTATACCCGGAAGATGATCTGCCACGGGCTGTCTCCCATGCTCTCCGCCGCCTCAATGAGACCGTAGTCCACTTCAGCGAGAGCACTCTCGATCTGTCTCGTAAAAAACGGCACCGTACCGAAGATCAGCGGTAAGATCGCTCCCTTTGTGCCGATGGCTGTTCCGACAACCATACGGGTCAGCGGGATCAGCGCTGTTAAAAGGATTACGAACGGGATCGAACGGAAAATATTTACCAACTTATCTAAAATATTGAAAATAACCTTGTTTTTCAGAACGCCCTTCGGGGAAGTCGCGGTGAGGATGATTCCGAAGAAAAGTCCGAACACCATGGAGATG
>CAVFLH010000150.1:0-6344 GCA_963622995.1 uncultured Eubacteriales bacterium
ACATAGATAATATTGCAAGTGAAAAGGAAAGAAAAAAGCGGAGGCGATCATATGATCCGAAGAAGAGAATTACGAAGAATGGCAGCGCTCCTCTGCATGATTACGGGAATGACAGCAGTTCCCGCATATGCGGCAGTTCCGGAGACTCTCGGGGCAGTGCCTGGCTGGAATCAGATTTCCGGAAAGTGGTACTACCTCATGGGAAACGGTGCCTGGAGCACGGATTTTATAGAAGATGAGAATACATGCTACACGTTTACGAAGGACGGAATTCTGTCCTATGCGCGGAAAACTCCGAACACACGGGGCGGCGCGTATCCTGTATACGTGCTGGATCAGAAGGAACAGGAACTCTTTGATGATATGAATGACGAGAAGAGCGACCTGTTTTTTGACGATTATCCGGAGGCGGAGGACGATTACGACAACGGGGATGTGGAGTTTTACGACGGACGCGCTACGTTCGTTCTCGACATGGATCTCTGTGATGTGGCAAAGGCAAGACTTTCTTCCGCCATGGAAAAGGGATATTCCAAGAGCAAAAATACGATTCCGGGAGAGGGAACCGTAAGCGATTACATAAAGACGGCGCTCCCGGAGCGGAAGAGCGCCACACTGTTTGAGATGTACCTCTGGGGACCGGAGGAGACGTACGATCCGTATGATTCCGTCATGATCCGGATGCAGGAAAAGTTCGACCGGAAGGACGATAAGAAATATGCCCTGGAATACTACCGCAGAATGGGAATTGCCCATGAAAACCAGAATGGAAAGGACTACTACATGGTAGTTCTGGAACGGTAGGAAGTGCTGTCCCTGGAATGTGGACGGTGACGGAAAATGACCTGTGAGGGAACTGAAAAGTTACGGACAGGGAATATAAGGAGAGAAGACATGGGAGAGAAAATAAAAAACATGTTCCGCGGGCATAAAGAGAAGAAAAAGAACCAGAACAGCGGCTTTTCCTACATGCTCGCGTCATTTATCATCCATAAGCGCGGCTGGATCGAGTCGGTCTTCCTGATCGGCTGCCTGCTCTCGCTTTTGACGATGAACTTTGTAAATGTAAACTATGACCTGACAAAGTACCTTCCGGACACGGCGGAATCTGCCATCGGACTCGACGTTATGCGCGACAAGTTCGGGTATCCTGGAACAGCGCGTGTCATGGTGAAGGACGTCTCGTTATATGAGGCGAAGCAATATAAGGATGAGATCGCCGATATCGACGGCGTGGACCAGGTCTTATGGTGCGACAGCACGGTAAACATCTACGCCGGTGAAGATTTCATCAACGAGAGCGATATCAAGGATTACTATAAAGACCGGAACGCGGTCTATGACATTACATTTGTGGAGGAGAGTGATTCCACTCGTACCTCCACGGCCATCGACGAGATCAAGGATCTCTTAGGAGACAAGGGATGCTACGTCGGCATGGCGGTCCAGAACAAATCTATGACGGAGTCCATGGCCAGCGAGATGAGTAAGATCCTCGTGGTGGCTGTCGTCATGATCTTTGCCGTGCTTTCCGTAACGACAACGGCATGGACGGAACCAATATTATTCCTTCTGGTTATGGGCGTCGCGGTTCTGTTAAACAAAGGAACGAACATCTTTATCGGAACCGTCTCGTTCCTGACGGAAAACGTGTCGATCATCCTGCAGTTGGCGACATCCATGGACTACTCGATCTTCCTTCTTGACGCGTTCATGAACTACAGAAAGCAGGGAATGAACGAGGAGGACGCGATCATCAACGCCGTTCAGGAGGCGATCAACTCCATTTTCGCCAGCAGTCTGACGACGGTCGTCGGTTTCTTAGCCCTTGTAACGATGAAATTCTCCATCGGATTTGACTTAGGTCTCGTCCTGGCGAAAGGTATCGTATTCAGCTTACTGTCGGTCGTATTCTTCATGCCGGCGATGATCCTGAAGTTCGCGAAGCTCAACGAGAAGACGAAACACCGTTCCTTCATGCCGGATTTCCACGGACTCGGAAAAGTGATCTACCGGATCCGTCCCATCGTGTTCGCGGTGATCGTTCTCGTGACACCGCTTGCATACACAGCACAGGGCCTCAACGATTTCCTTTACGGAAACGACTCCATGGGCGCTTCGGAAGGAACCCAGGTCTATGAAGATGACCAGCAGATCACGAAGATCTTTGGTCGAAGCAATATGCTGCTGGCCCTCTATCCGAACACATCGGAGATCAATGAGCGGGCCATGGCGAAGGAGATCAAGAATCTCTCCTATGTAAAGAGCGCTACGGCCCTGGCGGATACGCTGCCGGAGGGAATTCCGGAGGAGTTTCTCCCGAAGTCCACGGTGGAACTTTTACATAAAGGCGGCTACTGCCGGATGCTGATCTACACGAGAACAAAGACTGAGAGTGTCGAGGCATTCAAGGATTCCGATGAGATCCAGGAGATAGTAAAGAAATATTACCCGGAGGGAAGCTATCTTGTCGGTGAGACACCGTCCACTCAGGATATCAAATCCTTTATCGTAAAGGACTACGAGAATGTAAACGTTCTGTCCCTGGCGGGAGTATTCCTTGTCGTCATGATGAGCTTCAAGTCGGCCGTCATGCCGATTCTGGTCATCATCCCCATCGAGGTGGCGATCTTCATCAACATGGCGATGCCGTATTTCCAGGGTGTTGAGATGGTGTACATGGGTTACATCATCGTCAGCAGTATTCAGTTGGGCGCCACGGTCGATTACTCGATCCTGCTTGCGAACAACTACCTGGCAAAGAGAAAGACGCTGCCGAAAAAGAAGGCCTGCGTGGAGGCCGTTGCGGCGTCCTGTTCCTCGATCTTTACTTCCGGATCCATCATCACGCTGGCCGGATATATCGTATATATGATCTCGTCCACAACAGCCATCGCGGACCTGGGACACCTGATCGGACGAGGCGGACTGTTTAGCCTTGTGCTGGTACTGACGGTGCTTCCGCTGCTGTTGACATTATTTGATAACTTTATCGTCGGCGAGAAACCGGCGGCAGCTCTTGCGAGACGCCTGCACCGCCGCGTGAAGAATCGGAGAGAGAAGAGACGTTCCGGAAAGAACGGGGACGAGACAGAAGAGAATACAGACGAAGGCGGAGATCCCTACGAGGACGATGCGGACGAAGCAGCAGTCAGCAGGGAATCGGAGCCGGAATTGACAGATAGAGAAGGAATGGAGGAGAACGGTGATGAGACAGAAAAATAGAAGGATCCTGGCAGCGGGCATGACGGCTGTCACGCTCTGCACCAGCCTTGTTTCTGCGCCGGCCTATGCGGCAGAGGCGTCTGTGAGCGTCGATGAATCGATGTATGTGAACCTGGATTACTATGGTTCCGTTGATAAGGTGAATGTCGTGAAGGGAGTGAGCTTAAACGGTCTCACGAGCTTTACGGATTATGGAAATTATCTCGATGTGACGAACATGACGAAC
Organism: uncultured Eubacteriales bacterium; assembly: GCA_963622995.1. Taxonomy (GTDB): domain Bacteria; phylum Bacillota; class Clostridia; order Lachnospirales; family Lachnospiraceae; genus Pilosibacter. The sequence goes on from CAVFLH010000150.1 coordinate 3,452, forward strand.
AACACGGCTCCGGAGATCAGTGACGGAAAGGTCACATGGAATCTCCCGGCGGACACAAAGGGATATTTCTACTATAAGGGCGCGATCGATAAGGACACGGTGACACTTCCGTGGACCATGGATGTGTCCTACAAATTGAACGGCGTCCCGACGGACGCGGAGAAGCTTGCGGGCGCTTCCGGCCTTGTGGAGGTCCATGTGACTGCGACACCGAATGAGGCGGCGAGAGACTACTATAAGAACAACATGCTGCTTGTGGTAGCGATGCTCGTGGATATGAGCAAGTGCTACAGCGTTGAGGCGGAAGGTTCCCAGACCCAGAGCCTCGGATCCCAGACTGCGATCATGTACACGGCGCTTCCGGGCGAGGAGGGCGATTACACGATCCGCATCGGCAGCGACAAGTTTGAGACCTCCGGCGTCATCATGGCGATGGTTCCGGGAACGGTAAAAGATTTAGAGCACATCGTTGACTTAAAGGACGCGAAGGACACCTGGAAAGGTGCCGGCGACCAGTTATACGACAGCATGGACCAGCTGGCGGCTTCCCTGGAGAGCATGAGAAGCGGCGTCAACGAGTTAAAGCAGGGCTTAAACGAGGCGGAGAGCGCCAGAGGCGTCATCAGCGGTTCCAAGGAAGAGATCTTGGACAGCAATGACCAGACACTGGCTTCCCTGACAGCTCTCTCCGAGCAGCTTGGAACCATCGTTCCGTACATCCAGACGGCGAAGGATGCCTCCGAGGTTGCCCACAACAGCATGACAGATGTTGTCAATACCCTCGGCAACATGCAGGAGCCGATCCGCAGACTGGACACAAGCTTACGTGGATTGAGAGACAGCTCTGAAGGCGCGTCCGGCAGCATCGGAAACGTAGTTGCTTCCATTCAGCTGATCAAGAAACTTGACGCACAGCTGCAGCAGAAAGTTCTGGAGTTTATCAAAAACCTGGCGTCAGCCCAGGAGTCTATGCAGGACGCGATCACAGATTACTGCAACGGTGAGGCGGGGGATGAAGATATCCAGGCACTTGCCGAGGCGGCAGCGGGAGCAGATACCTCCGCCGGACATGCGGGAATGCTGAATGCCCAGGAACTCATCGGAATCTTAAAACAGAAGGAGAAAGCGCTCCGCCAGGTAGCTTCCTCCAGCAATGCCCTTGTGGCTGACACGGCAGATATGCTGGATGATGTATCCAACACATCAAAATATCTGGCACAGACCACAGACCAGCTTGATTATATGATCGAGGATGTGAAGGCGTTAAAGGATTCCCTGGATGTCTATTATCCGGATCTCCAGTCTGCACTGGATGATTCCAAGGAGCTTGTAACCCGTACCACAGATGCCCTCAACAACAGCACGAACTCCCTGACTCTTGTACAGAACACCGTCCGTGCCAGTGCTGACAGCCTCGATGCGGCGGCGAAGGATTCCATCAAGGGAAGTCTGAATCTTCTCGATAAGAGCCAGAGAGTCCTTGACAGCACCAGCTCCATGAGAAAGGCCGGCCGGACCATGAAGGACACCATGGACAATGAGTGGAACGACATGGAGGACGACAACAACTTCTTAAATATGGATCCGAACGCGGAGAAGGTCTCCTTCACCTCCGACGAGAACGCGGAGCCGAACACGCTGCAGATCATTATGAGAACCGAGGAGATCAGCGTGGACGATGACGCGGAGCTTCTCGACGCGGAGCCAGCGAAGGCGGATGTGAACCCGCTTGAGAGAATGTGGAACATGCTGGTCCAGATGGTCAAGGCGATCATTGAGATCTTTAAGAACAGATAAATAAAGTATGACAGATTTGTGCAGGAGGATGTGCGGCAGAATTGTTCTGCACGGACGTTTTTCTGCACAAACTGGCATATGAGCGGAAATATTTTTGGAAAGGAGAAGACCGAGATATGAAAAGATTTGGAAAGAAGGCCGCAGGATTTCTTCTGGCGGCGGTTTTAGCAGTGACTGCGGCGGTTCCGGCCTTTGCAGCCAGCAAGACAGCGGTCGGAAAGATCTACCTGACTATCGACAGCACTGTGGGACTTAAGGATGACTCTGAGGACGTCACAGTGACGCCGTACGGGGATAACACGGATCTTTACTATGTAGATAACATTTATATCGAAAACAACGACGGAAACGGCTATACGGAGTCCAATCCGCCGAAGATCACGGTGACATTAGAGGTTGCTGATGAGGACAATTATTATTTTTCAGGTACAGCCTCAAAGGATTTCCGCCTGACATTGTCAGATTCTGCAAAAAACGGATACGGAAAAGCGGAGTATGTGAAGGCGGTAAAGAAAGATGACAGAAGCACCATCGAGCTGACATTCCGCCTGACGTTTGATAAGAAAACGACCGCGTCCACCACGAGCACCGTCAAGGCGCCGACAGGTGTGGCCTGGTCCCCGAACGCCTACGGAACGGGATCATGGTCAGCAGTCAGCGGGGCGAAATACTACCAACTCCGTCTCTTAAAGGACGGCAGCCTCACGGGGGACGAGTTTACGATCTACGGAACGAAATACGACTTTTCGAGACTCATGGGAACCTCTGGAGCCTACAGCTTTGAGGTCCGCTCCGTGAAGTCCACAAACAACACGAAGAGCGCCTGGGTCCGCTCCGGGGAGATCGGCTCCTATGCCGCAGGCTCCTGGAAACAGAGCGCCGACGGCAGATGGTGGTGGGACTACGGCGACGGCACATGGGCGGCGGCAGAGTGGCTCTACATCAACGGAAAGTGGTATTATTTCCAGGAGGATGGATATATGGTGACGGGATGGATCACCCTGTACAACAAATCCTACTACCTGGATCCGGTGAGCGGGGCCATGTATAAGAGCGAGAGGACACCGGACGGGCTCTATGTGAATGAGAGCGGAGT
>CAVFLH010000151.1:0-6295 GCA_963622995.1 uncultured Eubacteriales bacterium
GTATGAGAACGATCAAACGAATCACAGCAGCAGCTATGGCACTCACAATGACAGCAGCTCTTGCAGGATGCGGAAGCAGCTCCAGTAGCGAGACAACAGCAGCCGCAGTCAGCGAGGCAGTAGCAGATGGCTCCAGCGCAGAGGCAGGAAGCTCTTCTGTAAGCATTGACAGAGGATCCGAGTTCGTAACAGTTGCAACCGGTCCTACGAGTGGTATCTACTACCCGATCGGTGGCGCATTCGCAACAGCATTAGGAAACGCAGGATACAAGACATCCGCACAGGCAACAGGCGCTTCCGTTGAGAACATCAACCTGATTTTAAACGGCGAGGCTGAGCTTGCGATCGCAATGCAGGACTCCGTTGTACAGGCATACGAAGGATTCGGTGCTTTCGAGACAGCAGAGCCGGATCTTAGAGCAATGATGAGACTTTGGCCGAACTACGTACAGCTCGTAACTGTAGCTAGCACAGGCATCAAGAGCGTTGAGGACTTAAAGGGCAAGAGAGTCGGTATCGGTGCTCCGAACTCCGGCGTTGAGTTAAACGCAAGAATGATTTACGAAGCATACGGCATGACATACGAGGATAGTGATGTTGACTACTTATCCTACGGCGAAGCAATCGACCAGATGAAGAACGGTCAGTGTGACGCAGCATTCGTTACATCCGGTCTTCCGAACGCAACAGTCAGCGAGCTTGCATTCAGCTACGATATGGTAATCGTTCCGATCGACGGCGAGGGCAGAGACAACCTTATTGAGAAGTATCCGTTCTTCGCAGCAAGCACAATTCCGGCTGGTACATACAACAACGAAGAAGATGTTGAGAGCGTATTCGTTTACAACATCATGCTTGTAAACAAAGACGTATCTGATGACATGGTTTATGACATGCTTGACTGCATTTTCTCTGATGATGGAATCGCTACCATCAAGGCGTCCCACAACACAGCAGACAAGAACATCGACGTAACATTCGGTGTTGACGATGTCAAGATCCCGCTTCATGACGGTGCTGCTAAGTGGTGGCAGGATCATGGTTATGAGACTCCTCAGAACTAAATTAAAAATTCTGATTCCGGTTCTTCTGGTAATCACAGCAATCTCTGCTGCCGTATTTATACGGCAGCAGAAAAAAAATCTGGTGATCGAAGAGCTTGAGACCGGTAAGGTCTACCGGGAGATCCCGGTGAAGACCAGCGATGAGCTCTCATTCCAGTGGGAACATTCCTTTGAGCATATTCCGTGGTACGAGTATTACGAGATACAGAAAGACGGAAGCTTCATCCTCCACACCATCGCGGTGGCAGGCTTCGGTGCCGGAATTCCGGCGGAGATGGACTGCAAATACCGCTACGAAGACGGTCTCGTCTACATGGACGAGATCGAGAGCGTCTTTCCTCAGTTCAACTGGATCAATTCCCAGACAGCCCTGAAGAATATCAAGGTGAATGGCGAACTCCTGATTCAGGGCTCTGATATGCCGCATCACGTAAAAATGGTGCTCAGGATCCGGAATGGTTTCGAAAAATAATTAAGAAAAGTAACTGCTGACAACAACTCTGACAACAAAGGGAAAGGGAAATTCGTATGAGTGAGACAGAGAAAAATATCGTCCCCAACGCAGCGGAAACAGAGATGACCGAGGAAGAAAAACAGAAACTCCTCGAGCAGTTTGATAAAGAGAGTAAAACGAGAAAGTTCGGTTCACCGGTATTAAAGAAAATTTACCGGGTATTCGCAATTATCGTTACCTTATATCATCTGGTATTCGCATCCGGTCTTTACATGCCGGAGACATTAAAACATCGTTCCATCCATGTCGGCATGATCTTAATTCTTGCCTTCATGCTCTACCCGGCTACAAAGAAAGCAAGCCGTAAAGTCATCGCGTGGTATGACTATGTACTGATCGCATTATCAGCGGCAGTTCCGATCTACATGTGCATGGATTATGTAAACATCATCAACCGTGCAGGTAAACCGAACATGATGGATGTTGTCGTTGGTACTATCCTTACGATCATCGTTCTGGAAGCAACCAGACGTGTGTGTGGTATGGCACTTCCGATCATCTCCATTATCTTCATGATCTACAGCTTAATGGGTACGAAACAGGGACTTATCCCGATCGACATCCCGGGCATCTTCCTCCACAGAGGATACACATGGCAGAAGTTAATGAGCCACTTCTTCTCGAACACGGAGGGTATTTACGGATCGTCGGTCAACGTCGCGTCGACCTACATCTTCCTTTTCATCGCATTCGGTGAAGTTATGAACAAGTGTGGTATGGGTCAGTTCTTCAACGACTTTGCAAACGCTATCGCAGGCGGCACAAAGGGCGGCCCGGCAAAGGTAGCAGTCGTTGCTTCCGGTCTTCTCGGAATGATCAACGGTGCAGCCGTAGCCGTAGTTGTTACAACTGGTTCCTTCACAATTCCGCTTATGAAAAAATCCGGCTATGATGACGAGTTCGCAGGCGCCGTTGTTGCTACCGGTTCCGTCGGCGGTCAGTTAATGCCGCCGGTTATGGGTGCTGCCGCATTCATCATGGCAGATACCCTTGGCATGAAGTACAATGAACTTCTTTTATCCGCGATCATTCCGGCAGTCATCTACTACATGGGCATCCTGTTCCAGATCCAGATGAGGGCTGAGAAGATGGGTATGAAGGGAACACCGAAGGATCAGCTCCCGAAGATGTCCAACGTTATGAAGGAGTACGGCCACCTGGCACTCCCGATCATCTTCCTCGTTTACATGCTGTTCTTCTCCGGTAAGACAGTTATCATGGCTGCATTCTACACCATCGTATTCACGATCATCGTAGCAGAGTGCAGAAAGAACACAAGAATGTCCTTCAAGGATATCCTTGATGCAATGCAGGCAAGTGCAAAATCCACCGTATCCGTAGCGATCGCGTGTGCATGCGTAGGTATCATCGTTGGTTCCTGCTCCATCACAGGTTTCGCGCTGAACATGGCGAACACCATCATCAGCATCGGCGGTAAGAACTTAATGTTCACACTCGTATTCACAATGATCACCTGCATGATCTTAGGTATGGGTCTTCCGAGTATCCCGTCCTACATCATTACATCCACGATCGCAGCTCCGGCTCTGGTACAGCTTGGTATCCCGGCCCTGGTTGCTCATATGTTCTGCTTCTACTTCGCAATGTTCGCAAACCTGACACCGCCGGTTGCTCTTGCAGCCTTCGCGGCAGCAGGTATCGCAGGCGGCAGCCCGATGAAGACAGGATGGGCATCCGTAAAGCTTGCGCTTGCAGGATTCATTCTTCCGTACATGTTCGTTTACAATACGGACCTTCTGCTTCTTGACACACCGCTTGCAAAAGCGATTCAGGTTGCAGTAACTGCTGCAGTTGGTGTATTCTTAATCAGTACAGCAGTCGAAGGTTACCTGTTCACAAAGGTCAACGTTGTATTAAGAATCGTGAGCCTCATCGGTGCTTACCTCTTAATCGACAGCGGTCTTGTAACAGATATCGCCGGCATCGTGATCTGCGCAGTTGTATTCGTATTCCAGAAAGCAGCTGCTAAGAAGAGCGCTTCAGCGGCGGCATAGGGACCTTCTTAAATAGCCAGTGAATGCACAGGGGCTGCTGCAGAAAATATACTGCGGCGGTCCCTGTTTTTATATATCTGAGTCTGTCTGATCTTTCAGTAAAAATCGGGTACATAAAAACAGGGATCGTCAAAACAGGAGGAAACAACATGCTTGTCAGCGTAATCTACAATATCTGTTTTAATATCTGCCTGCTGGTGGTGCTGGCGTTTTTGATGACGAAGATGGATTTTGTCCAGCGTCTGTTATTAAATGAGGACAGCGGGAGAGAGGACGGCCATGGGGAAAGCTTTTCCCAGAGACTTTGGGAGAAAGTCCTTCTCGGCCTGATCTTCGGAGTGTTCTGCATTATCTCCGATTATATTGGAATTCAGGTGAAGGGAGCGCTCCCGAATGCCAGAGTCATCGGTGTACTCTCGGCGGGATTTCTCGGCGGACCTGTATCAGGATTTATCACAACAGTAATTGCGGCCACGCACCGCTATATGATCTTCCCGGAACGGATCTCCACGGTGGCCTGTGTGCTTTCGGCCATCATCCACGGATTTATCGGCTCATTTGTGGGATGGAAAAAGAAGGGAAATAAAGAGTACTCTAATGCCTTTCTCCTGATCATCACGTTTATCTCCGAGATGATCCATATTATCCTGATCCTGATCTTAACCCGTCCGTTTGACGCTGCAGTGGAGATCGTTGAGATCGTAATCGTCCCGATGGTCATCATCAACTCCGTCGGCATGGTGATCTTCTTCAACGTGTTTAAGTCCATTTTCAATACAGAAGATCTGAAGGTTGCCTCAAAGGTTTCTCTTTCCATGAGAATCGCGGAGCGGTGTACCCCGTATCTCGGTGAAGTGGAAAGTGACGGGGAGAACGCGGGAAAGATCGTCGACATTATTATGGAAGAGTATCACTGCCAGGGAGCGGCCCTGATCGATGACATGAAGTTTCTGGCGAGAAGCGGATCATTCCTCAATATCGTTCTCACAAAGGACAATTATCCGAGACTGCTGTCCGCGACAAAGACATTTAAGACCACGCGGATCAGCCGTGTTCCGGTGCCGGAGGACGGATTTTATCCGCTCTATAGGGAAAATGTCATCATCTCCGCGCCAATCATCCTCGACGAGGGAAAAGTTCTGGCGCTTGTGATGCTGATGAAGAAAAACGCGTATTCTTACCGTGCGGACATCGAGTTTGTCACGGGTCTCGCGAACCATTTCGCGATGCAGATCAAGATCGCTGAGATGGAGAAGCAGAAGGAAGAATTGAGAAAGGCGGAGCTTCGGACGCTGCAATCCCAGATCAACCCGCATTTCCTGTTCAATTCCTTGAATACGATCTCCTTTTTCTGCCGGGAAAAGCCGGAGAAGGCGAGGGAACTCTTACTGGCACTGAGTTCCTATTTCCGCAGTATGCTGGAGGACACGGATTACATGGTGACTTTGGACACAGAGCTTGAGCATGTAAAGGCCTACACGATGCTTGAGGAGGCGCGGTTTGAGAAGCGGCTGTCCATCGAGATCAACGCGGACCCGGGGGCTTTAGAGAGCTGCGTGCCGAACCTGATCTTACAGCCGATCGTTGAGAATGCGGTCCATCACGGGGCAATGCAGAGGGAAAAAGGAGTCGGAAAGGTCACCGTGAACGTCAAACGCGAGGAGCGGTCCACAAGGATCGACGTGATCGACAACGGACCCGGAATGGACTACAGGATCGTCCAGAGCCTGTATGGAGGGGAAAAAATGGAGCACACGGGAATCGGCATGGTGAACGTTCAGCAGAGACTGATCTCCATCTACGGAAAGTCCTACGGACTTCAGATCGTGACGAGCGAAGAGGGGACGGATGTGCGGATGAATATTCCGGACAGCAGTTCAGGAAACACGAAGGCATAAAAATTTTAAAGATTTCAGGACAGATTTTTGATACAGACAGGGTTTTGACAGACTAAACGGAGGGCAGGAAGTATGAAAATAGCAGTAGTTGATGACGAGCGCCCGGCAAGAAGCGAACTCAAGTATCTGGTTGGACAGTGTGAGCCGGATGCGAAGATCGCGGAGGTGGACGGAAGCGAAGAATTTCTTGCAATGTTGGAAAACGAAACTTTTGATGTGTGTTTTGTGGATATCAACCTGGGCGGCATGAACGGCACCACGCTGGCATCCATGATAAAGAGAAAGCAGCCTGACACGCTGATCATCTTTGCCACCGCATTCCAGGAGTACGCGGTGAAGGCCTTTGAGATCGGGGCGGTGGATTATCTCTTAAAGCCATTTGACTACGAGCGCGTCAAACGGGCCATGGAGCGCGTCCATGAGCATCTGAAGGAAAAGGACGATGAGCCGGGATATGAGATTGGAAAGATCATGGTAAACGTGGGCTCCAGCTTTCAGGTCGTCGATGTGGCTGATATTGTGTTCATCGAGACGGAAAAGCGGTCCTGCAAGATCCATATGAAGGACGGATCCTTCTATCTGCAGAATGAGTCCATGAACAACTACGAGACCCATCTGAAAAAGAGCCGTTTCTTCCGGATCCACAAGAGCTACCTGATCAATCTGGACTATGTGAAGGAGATGCAGGTGAGCTACAACAACGGGTACTGCGTGAAGATGAAGTACTATGATGCCGAGGCGCTGCCCATCGGGCGGACGCAGGTGAAGGAATTTAGGCAGATATTTGAAAAGTAGGAATAATTA
>CAVFLH010000152.1:0-5738 GCA_963622995.1 uncultured Eubacteriales bacterium
TGTCCATACTGTGAAAAGGAGAGGGCGCTATGATTTCAAATCAGATTTTACAGTCGAATATCGAAGGACTGAAAGAGATTACAAGAATTGACCTGTGCGTCTGTGATGTGGAGGGAAAGGTCCTGGCTTCCACATTCGAGCATGCGGAAGAGTATGAAAGCTCCATACTTGCGTTTGTGGATTCTCCGGCGGACAGCCAGGTGATTTCCGGTTATCAGTTCTTTAAAGTATTTGACGAACATCAGCTTGAGTACATCCTGCTCGCAAAGGGCGGCAGCGATGACGTGTATATGGTAGGCAAACTGGCAGCGTTCCAGATCCAGAATCTTCTGGTGGCCTACAAAGAGAGATTCGATAAAGATAACTTCATCAAGAACCTGCTTCTTGATAACCTTCTGCTCGTTGATATCTACAACCGGGCGAAGAAGCTTCATATCGAGACAAATGTAAAGCGTGTCGTATTCTTAATTGAGACAAAGAACGAGAAAGATACGAACGCCCTGGAGACCATGCGCAGCCTGTTCTCCACAAAGACAAAAGACTTTATCACCGCAGTCGATGAGAAAAATATTATTCTTGTCCGCGAGGTAAAGCCGGGTGAGACTTACGAGGATCTCGAGAAGACAGCAAATACGATCTTAGATATGCTGAACACAGAGGCGATGTCCAAGGTGCGCATCGCGTTCGGTACCATCGTCGGTGAGATCAAGGATGTCTCCCGTTCCTACAAGGAAGCAAAGATGGCTCTCGATGTCGGAAAGATCTTCTACAGCAGCAAGAACGTTGTGGCGTATTCCAACCTCGGTATCGGCCGTCTGATCTATCAGCTTCCGCTTCCACTCTGCCGGATGTTTATCAAAGAGATCTTTGATGGAAAGAATCCGGATGAGTTCGACGAGGAAACACTCACAACGATCAACAAGTTCTTTGAGAACAGCCTGAATGTCTCCGAGACATCAAGACAGCTCTACATCCACAGAAATACACTGGTTTACCGTCTGGATAAGCTTCAGAAGAGCACCGGACTGGATCTGCGTGTATTCGAGGATGCGATCACCTTCAAGATCGCCCTGATGGTTGTAAAGTACATGAAGTACATGGAGAATCTGGACTACTAAATTATGATAGAAATTTCAAAACTGACAAAGACCTATGACAGGGGTACGAAAGCCCTGAAGGACGTGAACATCACTATCGATGACGGGGAATTTGTCTTCATAACCGGCCGGAGCGGTTCCGGAAAATCTACACTGATCAAGATTCTCTTGAAGGAAGTGGAGCCGACCTCCGGCCGTGTTGTCGTTAATGATATGGACCTCCGGAAGATGCCGCGAAGATACGTTCCGAAGTACCGCAGACGTCTCGGCGTCGTATTCCAGGATTTCCGTCTTTTAAAGGACAAGACGGTTTATGAGAATGTGGCATTTGCCCAGCGGGTGATCGGGGAGTCCAGCCGGACGATCCGGGAATCGGTTCCGCAGATGCTGAAGATGGTAGGCCTTTCTTCCAAATATAAGTTTTTCCCGCATCAGCTCTCCGGTGGAGAACAGCAGCGTGTGGCGATCGCCAGGGCGTTGATCAACCGCCCGGAGATCCTGCTTGCCGATGAGCCCACAGGAAACCTGGATCCCCACAATGCGATGGAGATCATGGGACTCCTGGAGAAGATCAACCGGCGTGGAACAACGGTGATCGTTGTCACACACAGCCATGAGATCGTGGACCTGATGAAGAAACGTGTCATCACGATCGACCGCGGAATGGTGATCCGTGATGAGGAGGAAAGTGGGTACCGTTATGAGGATTAGCACATTCTGGTTCTGCATGAAGCAGGGACTGGTAAATATATGCAGAAATATCTGGTTTTCCCTTGCGTCTACCGCGATCATTTCTGCATGTATTTTTTTATTCTGCGTATTTTTCTCCGTGATCACCAACATCGAATATATGGTCCGCACGGCGGAGACCACAATGGGAATCACGGTGTTTTTTGATGAGAACCTGACGGAGGACGAGATCAAAGACATCGGCGCGAAGATCGAGTCGGAGAAGTCAGGAATGATAAAAGAGATAAAATTCGTCTCCGCTGAGGAGGCGTGGGACAGCTTTAAGACGGAGTATTTCGGCGAGGATGAGGCGCTGGCGGAAGGATTTGCGGATGACAACCCGCTTGCCGGTTCCTCTTCCTATGAGATCCGCCTGAACAACATTACGGACCAGGACGGGATGGTGGCATACCTGGAGGGACTTTCTGGCGTGCGAAAGGTAAACTATTCCAACAGTGCGGCTACAGGGCTCGCAAGCTTTAATAAGATCCTGGGCCTGCTGTTCGGTGTCCTGATCGCTATGTTACTGGCGGTTGCGGTATTTTTGATCAGCAATACGATCTCTGTTGCCGCTGAATTCCGAAAGAACGAGAACAGGATCATGCGGCTCATCGGAGCGACGAACTTTATGATCCGTGCCCCGTTTGTGGTGGAAGGAACGATCCTGGGACTTATCGGAGCGGCGATTCCGTTGGGAGCCATGCTCTTCGTCTACCGGCAGACGGTGGAATATGTGATGAACCGGTTTGAACTTCTCTCCGGAATCATCCAGTTCCTGCCGCTTGGAACCTTCTATCCGATGATGGCGGCCATCGCCCTGGCACTGGGCGGCGGACTTGGATTCTTTGTAAGCTTCTTTACGATCCGCAAGGAACTGCGCGTGTAGGAGGGGACAGCATATGAGAAAATCAGGAAAATTTCTGGCCGCGGTCCTGTCCTTTGCCTTGGTTCTCGCGACACCGCTTTCCGCCCAGGCGACAAAAAGTGGGCTGAGCGACGCGAAGAGCAAAAAGACGGCGCTGGAGGCGGAGAAAAAGAAGACGGAACAGGAGTTAAAGAACCTGGAAAGTCTAAAGAGCGACACGACAGCCTATGTCAAAAAGCTGGATTCCAGCCTGGAGTCCATCGGAAACGAGCTCTCAAAGCTGAACGATGACATAGACGCGAAGGAAAAGCAGATTGATACGACAAAACAGGAGTTATCCGAGGCGAAGGAGACAGAGAAAAGCCAGTATGAATCCATGAAGTTGCGGATAAAATATATGTATGAGAAGGGCGACAGTACCTATGTGGACCTTCTCCTGGAGCCCGGCTCCCTGTCGGAACTCCTGAGCAAGGCAGAGTACATCACAAAGATCTCGTCCTACGACCGGCAGAAGCTCGATGAGTATGCCGCGACGAAGGAGAAGATCGCGGAGAAGGAAAAAAGCCTGGAGAGCGAACATGCCGAGCTCCTGACGCTCCAGGACGAGACGGAGGCAAAACAGGCATCCGTGGAGAAGCTTCTGGCTGCAAAACAGACGGAGCTTCAGAACTACGAGACGAAGATCGCCTCCGCAGAGGGACAGGTCTCCGAGTACGCGAAGTCCATCGAGGCCCAGGAGAACCAGATCAAGTCCATCGAGGCGGAGATCAAGAGAAAGGAAGAGGAAGCGAGAAAGAAAGCCGAGGAAGAGCAGAAAAAGGCCGCGGCGGCAAACAAGACGACACAGACGTATAAAACCGTGAGTCTTGGGGACATTAGCTTTACATGGCCATGTCCTGCCAGCGGGCGGATCACCTCCGGGTTCGGCTCCCGAAAGTCCCCGACAAAGGGCGCGTCCTCAAACCATCAGGGAATCGACATCAGTGCACCGACGGGAACCTCCATCGTTGCGGCTGCCGCAGGGGAGGTCGTGATCGCGACTTACAGCTCCTCCGCGGGAAATTATGTGATGATAAGCCATGGCGGCGGCGTGTACACGGTTTACATGCATGCGTCAAGCCTACTTGTATCACAGGGGCAGAGTGTGAAAAAGGGACAGACCATCGCGAAGGTCGGCTCTACGGGATATTCCACCGGATCCCATCTCCATTTCGGAGTCCGGGTGAACGGTTCCTATGTGAATCCGACGAAATATGTGAGCCCGTAGCGGCTGACAGGCGAGACTGCGTATCTGCGGCGCTGACCGCAGAAAAATATAACCTGTAGATTTTTACATAAAGATCCTGGCACAGTTCTTTATCGATTGAGACCGGCTGCCCCGGGATGAAGGAGAAAAGACATTGGAAGAGAAAGAGACAAAAAATAAATTCTGGAAAGGCGTCCTTGTCGGAGCGCTTGTGACAGCGTTCGCCGGACTTGCGGTCGTAGGCGTTGCAACGGGGATCTGGACCGTAGGACGGCGTGCATCTGAGAGCCAGAGCACACAGACAACGGAGACATCCGACACCCAGCTGGATATGAACAAGATCACACCGAAGCTCCAGTACATGGAGGCGCTGATCGACAAGTACTTCCTGTTCGATGAGAACATGACGGAGGAAGAGCAGGCGAAGAACGGAACAGCGGAAGACTGGATCTACCGCGGCTACATGTCCTCACTGAACGATCCGTATTCCGTATATTACGATAAGGACGAGTACACAAGCCTGAATGAGGAGACTTCTGGAACTTACTGCGGAATCGGTGTTCAGGTGAGCCAGAATGTATACACAGGAATCATCACGGCGGTCAAGGTGTTCAAAAACTCCCCGGCCCAGGAAGCCGGAATGTTGCCGGGGGATATCCTCTATAAAGTAGAAGATAACGAGGCTACCGGAGAGGACCTGTCTCTTCTCGTGAGTGATCATATCCGCGGCGAAGAAGGTACGAAGGTACATCTGACGGTCTACCGCCAGTCCACAGACGAGTATGTGGAGATGGATGTGGAGCGCCGCATGGTGGAGAATCCGACGGTAGAGTACGAGATACTGGAGAACAATGCCGGATACATCTCGCTTTCTTCCTTTGAGGAGGTAAGCTCCGAACAGTTTAAGAGTGCGGTAGATGACCTGACATCCCAGGAAATGGAGAAGCTGATCATCGACCTTCGAAACAACGGCGGCGGCGTTGTTCAGGCAGCGAAGGATATCGCGGACTACCTGCTTCCGGATGGAAAGACCATCGTAAGCTTCAAGGGAAAAGGAATCGATGACAGTGTGTACACTTCCGATGACGGACATGAGGTAGATGTTCCGATCATTCTCCTCGTGAACGGCGAGAGCGCCAGCGCCTCCGAGGTACTGACCGGTGCACTGAAAGACAACGACTGGGCAACGGTCGTTGGCGAAAAGACCTTCGGAAAGGGAATCGCCCAGGGAATCTTCAACCTGCCGGACGGCAGTGGCCTGAAGCTTACAACAGCCTACTACTACACCCCGTCCGGCGAGTGTATCCACAAACTCGGCATCGAGCCGGATGTGACCGTGGCTCTCGATGAAAACTTAAAGTCAAAAATCGAGATCCCGAAGGACGAGGACAACCAGCTCCAGACAGCACTGGAAGTCTTCGATGAGGGCGCAGATGCCGTAAACGAAAAGATCGCCGCAGAGAACGGCGAGACAGCTGCGGCGGATGATGACTTCGAGGCGAAGGTGAAGGAGAACCTGGAGATCGAGAAGGAAGCAGGGGCTGCGCAGTAGAATGCACCTGGCAGATAAGATTGAGTTTCTACTATATTATATATAGAAGAAACCGTGTATAATACAGATCATCAAAGAGGAAAAAGACACTTGAAAATAAATCTGAAGTGTACTTTTTCCTCTTTTTCGTTTCAATCTGTGCAAGGAAAACCACGATTTGAACAAGCTTTTGTCGGTTATCCACAAATTGAAAAAACCCTTGGAAAATAAGCAAAAAAGGCTTGATTTTTAGATTCCGATGTGTTATTC
>CAVFLH010000152.1:5838-6284 GCA_963622995.1 uncultured Eubacteriales bacterium
GCTGTGACATGATAGCGTTGAAGCGAGAGGTTGCTGCCTGAGAATGGCAGGTGTTCCGTGGAGCGAATGTCAAGTTAGGAAACTGGCGACAAGTCACTGTACCAAATTAACAGCTGCTCAGGGTAAGGGGCAGTAACAACGTGTGAATCCGCATGATACACACGAGACCGTGTACAGTCACCGCTTGTCGTACTTCGATTAAAAGTGCGAAAAGGAGGCGACTTTTTTTATGGCAAGTCAGGTTATGAGAATCACATTAAAGGCTTACGACCATCAGCTGATCGACCAGTCCGCTGGAAAGATCATCGAGACAGTAAAGAAAACAGGAGCGCAGGTGAGTGGTCCGGTTCCGCTGCCGACAAAGAAAGAGGTTGTGACAATCTTAAGAGCTGTTCATAAGTACAAAGATTCCAGAGAGCAGTTCGAGCAGAGAACTCATAAGAGAC
>CAVFLH010000153.1:0-6233 GCA_963622995.1 uncultured Eubacteriales bacterium
CGTTTATACTTGTATTTTAAAGGGTCTGTATGTTAAAATCAAATTATAAATAATTATTGTGATATAATTCAAACTTATATGAGTTTGATCAATATTTTCGTTTATATAAGAGGTATCCTATGGCTATTTTTAATCTTGAATACTACCGTGCTTTCTATTATGCAGCCAAATCCGGAAGTTATTCGAATGCTTCCAGAATATTATGTATCACACAGCCCGCTGTCAGTCAAGCTGTTAAAAAGCTGGAAACGCAGCTTGGTGTTTCATTATTTCGCCGCGATTCACATGGAATGGTCCTTACCCAGGAAGGTGAACAGCTGCTCCCTCATGTAGAATCCGCACTCTCTTCACTGGAAGCCGGCGAGCAGAGAATCAACCGGCTCCGCACTCTGAGCAACGGTGAACTTTCTATTGGAGCAACCGAATCTGGATTAATCCATCAACTGCTGCCGCGTTTTCCAATATTCTGTCAGCAATATCCTAATATAAAAATCCATTTTAAAGGCAGTACAACCGCTGAACTTATCAACATGCTTCACGATGGAACGATCGATCTTATGCTGGGAGTTACACCTATTCCCCGTGAAGAAAATTTTTCTATAACTTTTCTTCAGGAAATGCAGGATGTCTTTTTTGCCAATGAGCATTTCGATAATTTACGCAATCAGGTCATTGACCCAGTAGAGCTTATGAAATACCCTGTCGTTGCTGCTTCCACTGGCAGCAGTTTTGCTGCTAATCTATCTGCATGGGCTTACCAGGAAGGTTTTATATTTGCCCCGCAGATCAGCGTTTTGACAACTGCCTTTGTTCTCCCATTTGTCGAAAGCGGAATTGCTATTGGATGTGCTCCAAATTTATTTGTAGATCGTTGGACCTCCAACTCCAATCTTTTCCGCATTCAGCTAAGCAGGAATCCTCCGACTCGAAAAATTTTTCTGGCAACCAATCCCAAACTTCCGCTCAGTGCTGCCAGCAGAGAATTCATTAAAATATTGATACATGAATAAAATTTAAAAAATGCCTCTCTGCAAGGGAGTCATCTCCCCTCTGCAGAAAGGCATTTCACTATCTTATTTCACGTCCCAATTAACCCTCAAACGGCTTTACATCCTTAACAGCTTCCTTCGGTTTGATCTCCTGGTCGTTGTTGTCGATGTCGATGAGTTTGTATTTGTCGTTGCCCATGTGGAGCTCTTTCATGTAGGACAGCTGGCGGAGGCCATGGCGGGTCTCCATGCGCTCTACGAGGTCCTTGTGCTGGTCTTCCTTGAGTGCGTATACAAGGTCAACGGAAGCCTGGTCAACCGCAAGGATATCGCGGGATGCGATGATACCGATATTCGGTGTTACGACCGGTGCTGCTGCACAGCCCTCACAGTCGCAGGATACGGACATGTTGCGGAGCACGTTCACAAATGTGATGTGATCGTCAAAATGGTCTACAACGGATTTTGTGGACTCAGAGATACGCTCCATGAGCTCCTCTGTCTTGATATCCCACATATCGGAGGAACCCGGTGTTGTGTGGATCATTCCTTTACCGATACGACCGTCAGCGCAGCCGATACCGATGTTCTTGTTGGAGCCGCCGAAGCCGCCCTGTACATGGCCCTTAAAGTGGGTCAGGATAACGAGAGAATCGTAGTTGGCAAGATTCTTACCTACGGACATCTCAGTAAACCATTTTCCGCCCTTTACCGGGAACATGGTCGTTCCGTCCTCATCGAGGATATCAACCGGGCAGAATGTCCAGCCGTTGACCTTTAAGGTCTCTCTGTGCTGCTCTGTCGTATAGCGGTCGCCCTCATAATATGTATTTGTCTCAACGATCTTAGCGTCCGGAAGATCCTTCTCGATCAGTTCCTTTACCCACGGACGCGGGATGATATTCGGACCATTCTTCTCACCTGTGTGAAGCTTGATTCCAATCTTTCCCTCGATATTTTCATTTACACGCGCAAAGATCTTTCTTAATCCCTCCGGGGAAAGATCTCTCGTAAAGTAAACAACGGACTCTTCTCCTGTTCTCTCCTCATATGGAATATAATGGTCTCCGCCGGTTCCAGGTAAAATTTTCTGTGCCATAATGTCCTCCTTTTTACAATAAAAAGTTTGCAGCCGTTCGGTAGCTTTCCCGCAGCCGCAGAAGTTCATTCTTTGACTTTATTATAAGGCTTGAACCATAGTTTAAGTCAAGGACTTTTTGTTGAATATAAAGGTTAATTCCGCAATAGAAATTTTGATTTCTGATAACTGACACCGGTTTCCAGGCTTTCATATTCTCTCAAAGCATAAATTGGGACAGCTCTTCCATTATGTCACAGTTTCTGACATGTCTGAAAAGCTGCCCCATCACTAAAATCTCCAGAAAAATTTTACCATTCCCAACACCCAGCTTGCAAAAATCCCATACAGGATCACCGGCCCCGCGATCGTAAAGATCTTGCAGCCGATCCCGAAGACATGGCCTTCCGCCTTATACTCGATCGCCGGGGACACCACGGAATTTGCGAATCCTGTGATGGGGACCAGGGCCCCGGCTCCGCCGAATTTTACAATCTTCTGGTACACATGAAATCCCGTCAGGATAACGCTGAAGCCGATGAGACTCAATGTCGTCCACGCCGCCGCGCTCTCCTTTTCGATCCCGAAGGACATGTAGACGGACGTGAACACCTGCCCCAGCATGCAGATCAGTCCGCCGACGAGAAATGCCCGCCAGAGGTTCTTCCATGTATTGTGGACCGGTGTCACCTGTTTTACATATTTTCCGTATTCTTTTTTATCGATCTCCATAATTTCCTCCATGTACTTTTCAAGCTTGCTTACGTTCATTCTGCCAAACTCGCGTTTTCAGTTCTGACCGTAAGAACGCATAGATATCTTTCCCAAGACTTTCAACTGTCCTTATCACCCAAAACCTCGAAGAAAATATATAGCCGACCCGAACGCCTTTCCCGCAGCCACCGCCAGGATCACATACTGCAGCCCTACCGCCAGCCCGACCCGGCGGTTCAGAACCGGCAGTGCCTTTAACGTCTCCGCCAGTGACATCACAAGGCAGCCCACGAAGATCCCGACAGCTGTCCCGCACACCGCAAGCACAAACCTGCCCGGAAACGGAAACGCCACGCTGTAGAGGTCCGCCAGATTTCCCCATGTGCCCCCGAGAATCAGAAGCGTCTCGTAGAGAATCACATGTTCCGCCGTGTGGGTCACGCCGATGAGTCTCGGGAACACGCCGATGATGGCGAGGAAAGCAAAGATTCCGGCGGCAATCACCGCCCCGGCACCGAGACCCGCGAAGGCCAGGATCCCAAGCTTAAGATACATCGACCCCAGACTCCTTTCTCCCGCCGTTTTTGATCAGCGTCTTGTTCAGATTCTCCTCATAGAGCCGCATCTCCACCTCGATGGGCGTCGGATCCACCGTGATCTTCCAGGAGGCGAAGTGGTTGAAGAACAGCAGGATCCCCACCGCCAGACCCACAGAATAAGATGCCTCTAAGATCGTCGGTCCATCCGCCCGGATCCCAATGATCATCTCGTAGAACTTTGCGAACACATCCGTCACGTTGGCGTCGTTGTTGAATGTCATGATAGCAAACGCCGCCCCGAAGAACGCCACCGCGGACACCATGGCTGTCTTCATCCACTCCCAGACAAGGCTTTTCTTCTTCCCGGCCTGGTATGTGACCACGAAATCCGACTCCCCGATATTGTCCACCTGGATGTTCTGACCGGTCTTCTCGATCTTCTCCACGAGGTCCATGACATTTCCCACGAAGGCCGCCTCTTTTCCCTTCCCGGAAAACGAGGTGACCTTCACAGACTTCGCCTTCGCCTCCGCGGCCCTGTCGCTGCTGTGGACATCGGCGATCATCCCCAGATACACTTCCTTTTCATAGACTTCCTTCACCTGGGGAAGCTTTAAGTAGATCGTCGTGCTGCTCATGCGCTCCACGGCTTTCTGTCCATGTCCTCAATGGTCTTTAAAACACCCGTGACGGCGCCCTGTCGGACTTCCCGCTCCGTCCCCGGCACCATCACGAATGTCCCAGACTGCTCCGCGTTCTTTGCCGGAACCGCCACGAGGAAGTACCAGAACACAAACACCAGTGCCGCTAATGTCAGCACCGCAAAAATGATCTCCACATAGTCTTTTAACGGTTTCATAATATTCCACCTTCTCATCCTGATTTACCGCACCGATTTCTAACTCGATCGGCGGGAATTTCCACAGTTGTTTTCAAAAAGCTGCTACACTGCACCCACAATTACATTCAAGCCTCAATATCTGCTCCATGCTTTGAAACACCATATGGTTTTCCTTACGATTAGGATGTTCCGAATGAATAGACATTATACATAACTATGCGTCAGAATCATTTTCATCTTTCACGAAATCAGTCTCTCCCTCATCTCTCTCAATATCTTCTTCTCCAGCCGCGACACCTGCACCTGGGAAATGCCAAGCCTCCCGGCGATCACGGTCTGGGTCATATTTTCAAAATACCGCATCTTTATGATCTGCTGTTCCTTTTCTCCCAGCCCCGACAAAAGCTCCGCCAGCACGATCCTATCCAGCACTTTCTCATTCTCAGAAGTCTTTTCCGCGATCTTATCCGCCAGACATCCGCCGGATTCATCCCCGGAGTCAAATGGCTCATAGATGGACCCAACTCTCGCCCCGGCCTCCATGGACGCCGCCACCTCCTCACGGCTGGCACCGACAGACCGCGCGATCTCCTCCACCGTGGGTTCCCGCCCGAGATCCGCCTCCAGCTTCTCCCTGGCTACCCCGACCTTTCCGGCAAGTTCCTTTAACGGACGGCTCACCTTGATCATCCCATCATCCCGGAGAAACCTCCTGATCTCCCCGGTGATCATGGGCACGGCGTAGGTGGAAAACCGCACGCCAAGCTCCGTGTCAAAATTGTCGATGGCCTTCATAAGTCCGATGCTGCCGATCTGGAACAGATCTTCCGGCTCCGGTCCCCTGCCGATAAACCGCTTCACAATACTCCAGACAAGTCCCGTATTTTCCATGACGAGGCGGTCTCTCGCCTCTTTATCCCCTGCGTGTGAACGTCGTAAAAGTTCCGCAGTGTCCACCATCCCGTCACCTGCCGATCTTCTTTTTCATGGTGACGGAGGTTCCCTTTCCCGGGGCGGACACCACCTCCACCCGGTCCATGAACGCCTCCATAAAGGAAAATCCCATGCCGGATCTCCCGTCCTCCGGGCATGTGGTGAACATGGGTTCCATGGCCTGCTCCACGTCCCGGATGCCGACGCCCTCATCACGAATCGTCACAGAAAACAGCCGTTCTTTCTCCCAGGCCGACGCTGAAAGCCAGATCTTTCCCGCAGCTCCCCTATATCCGTGGATCACAGCGTTCGTCACCGCCTCCGAGACGGCGGTCTTGATATCGTCCAGTTCCTCCAATGTCGGGTCCAGGCGGCTCGCGAAAACGGCCGCCACGACTCTCGCGAACTCCTCATTCTCCGACCGGCTCTCCATGATGAGTTCCATGGTCTCACACTCCGGCATCGCCTCATTTTTCCCGTACTGCTCACTCTGTTCCGTCTGCTCTGCCTGTACTTTCTGCGTTTCCTGTACAGTCTTCACTGTCTCTTCCATCCCTATACCTCCCTGCTGTAGATTGCTTCTTCTTTTGACTCATACTGATGCATCAGTCCCAGGATCCCAGCAACCTTCAGTACCCGCATCACCTGGGGGCAGGCACCGTAAAAGCTGGTATGTCCCGCCTTCATCTGCTTGTAGCGGTTTAAGAGGACGCCGATGCCGGAGCTGTCCATGAACCGGGTCCTCGTGAAATCGAAGATGATCCTGGAGACATAATTTTCCGCCATCAGAAGGTCTGTCTCATACCGCAGATTCCGGCAGTTGTGGTGGTCGAACTCCTTCGGCAGGTGAATGATGAGTGTGGGGCCTTTCGCCTCGTATACGAATGAATCTTCCATAAATTTTTCCTCCCTCAAAACAACTTTCTAAATCCACTCTCCTGTGTATTTTCTGTCCGAAGCACGAAAAAAGAGACCTCACAGTTTTGTCTTCTGTAAAGTCTCTTTCAAAAATTTTTCTATGTAATGTTTTTCTACGAATTCCTACGAATTTTCTGCGAAAGAGGAATCAAAATCACTCTTTAGTATCCGCGTTCTTCCTTCGCCTTCTCCGCAAACTCCGAATCCGCAGAGTTCATGAT
>CAVFLH010000154.1:0-6223 GCA_963622995.1 uncultured Eubacteriales bacterium
CATCACCGGAAGAACTTTTGTGACATCTCCGACGATTCCCGCGTCCGCAATATCAAAGATGGAGGCGTCTTCGTCTTTATCGATGGCTACGATATAGCCGGAGCCGATCATGCCGGATACATGCTGGGTCGCACCGGAGATTCCGCATGCGATGTAGAGCTTCGGAGCAACGATCTTGCCGGACTGGCCGACCTGATGGGCTCTGGATACCCAGCCTTCTTCGATAGCAGGTCTTGTGGCACCCACAACGCCTCCCATAACCTCTGCAAGCTCTTCCACAAGGGCAAAGTTCTCCTTGTTTCCCATTCCTCTTCCACCGGATACGATGATCTGGGCTTCCTCGAGGTTGACGCTCTCAGCGATCTCTTTTACGGTCTGAACGACCTTTGTGCGGACTGCGTCTGCTGCGGCATCCTCAGCGATGACCTCGCCGGTTCTGCTCTCGTCTAAGTTCTTTGCGAAAGAACCGGAGCGGACAGTGGCAACATGCGGAAGATTCTCTCCCATCTTCATGTCGTTTAATACGTTTCCGTTGTAGGAAAGTGCTGTGTAAACGCCGTCTGCGGTGATTCCTGTCACGTCTGTCACACAGCCGGACTCAAAGGCTGCGGATACTGCCGGGGCGATCATCTTTCCCTCCGGGGTGCCTGCCATGTAAAGTGCCTTCGGCTGATATTTCTCCGCAAGTTTTACGAGGATCTGTGCTTTTTCCTCCGCCTGGAGTCTCTCCTCGCCTGCTGTGAGGACCTTGGAAGCTCCTGCCGCGATCACGTTCTTTGTATCGGCGTCTTTTCCGAATACGACTGCGATCACTTCCTCACCATTTGCCTTTGCAAGCTCTGCGGCTTTGCTGACTGTCTCAAGTGCCGCGCCGACCGGTGCGCCGTCTGCGCTCTGGGCGTAGACCATGATATTCTTTCCATCTGTATATTTCATTGTCTCAATTTCCTTCCACGCTTAATTTGGATTATTGTTCACGCACTGCATGAACCGTAACCGTTTCTGCTGATCCGGCATTCTATCAGATTGCTTTTGCTTCGCTCATCATGGCAAATGCCTGGCTTACTGCCTCTGCCGGGTCTTCCGCTTTGATCTTCACGCCTGCTACTCTCTTTGCCGGTGCGTAGACCTTGAGGACCTCGACCTGTGCGGCTCCCGCCTCTGCTGCGGCAAGCTCCTCGATCGGTTTCTTTCTCGCTGCCATCTTGCTCTTGATCGTCGGGTAGCGCGGATCATACTCCGGCTTGTTGACGGTCACAACGCACGGAAGCTCGGACTCGACCATGCAGTAACCTTCCTCGGTCTCCTGCTTTGCGGTGACTTTTCCCTCGCCTGCTGTGATATCAACGACATCTGCTGTCACCGGAGCAGAGAGTTCCTTCGCGAGGATCGTTCCCACCTGGCCGGAGGCGAAATCTGTGGTCTCTTTGCCGCAGAACACGATGTCAAATTTCTTTCCTGTTTTCTCCTCGATGGCTTCCTTTGCGGCCTTCAACTCCTTCGCAATAATCTCCGGGTCTGCGCTCTGGTAAGCGTCATTTGCAGCGAGATATGCGTAGTCAGCGCCGACAGCCAGGCAGTTCTTCAAGGAATTCTTTACAGTCTCATCGCCGATGGAAAGGACTGTCACCTCTCCGCCTGCCGCCTCCTTTAAGCGGACTGCCATCTCCAGTGCATATGTATCAAATGCGTTTACTACCGGTGTCACACCGTCAAGGGCCGGTGCCCCTGTCTTCGGATCCAGGGCGATCTCAACGGAATCGTCCGGAACCTGTTTTACACATACTAAAATCTCCATGTTTTCCTCCAAAATTTATCAAAAATTACTTTCCGATCACATTGTTTGCCACAACGATTCTCTGCACTTCGTTTGTTCCCTCAAAGATCTGGAAGATCTTCGCGTCTCTTAAGAGCTTCTCGACCGGGTACTCTCTGCTGTATCCATATCCGCCGAACATCTGGATCGCCTCGGAAGCAACTTCCATTGCGATATCGGAAGCGTAGCATTTTGCGATGGCGGATTCCTTGCTGTACGGAAGTCCCATATCCATCTTTGTCAGAGCGTGCGCTACCATCTGGCGGGCTGTCTCTGTCTTGATCTCCATGTCAGCTACCTTGAACTGTAATGCCTGGTTCTTGATGATCGGTTTGCCAAACTGGATCCTCTCCTTGCCGTATGCAACTGCCTCGTTGATGCCTCTCTGGGCGATACCTGTGGCAACGCAGCCCATCCATGCGCGGGCCTGGTCGAGGGTCTTCATGGCGATTCCGAAGCCCTTTCCTTCCTCACCGATGAGGTTCGCCGCCGGGATTCTGCAGTCCTCGAATACGACGTCGCAGGTGTTGGAGGTACGAATACCCATCTTGTTCTCCTCATGTCCTGTGGAGAGACCCGGAGTTCCGGCATCTACCAAGAACATGGAGATTCCCTTTACACCCTTGGATTTATCTGTCATGGCTGTCACACAGTAGAAGGAAGCGACACCGCCGTTTGTGATAAAGCACTTTCTTCCGTTTAATACATACTCATCGCCGTCCTTGACCGCTGTGGTCTTGCCTGCGCTGGCATCGGAACCTGCGCCCGGCTCTGTCAGACAGAACGCACCGAAGCCGCCGTCGAGGATCAGGTCGCAGACATGCTGTTTCTGCTCGTCGTTTCCTGCGATGAGGACCGGCTTCATGCCGAGGCCGCTGGCGGAGATTGTTGTGGCGAAACCAGCATCAGCGATAGCCATCTGCTCGATCAGTGCTGCTACATCCACACGGGAGAGGCCCGGACCGCCGAACTCTTCCGGAACCTCGAGAGCCTGATAGCCCTGCTCGATCGCTTTATCATAAATTGCCTTCGGCCATTCGCCGGAAACATCGTATTCTTTGCACTGCTCTACAACTTCTTTGTCACAGAAATTTTTAACATCCTGCAGGAGATCCTGCGCTTCTTCAGAAATTAAGTATGCCATAATGAAATTCCTTTACTGCTGTGCTTTCCGCAGCTGTCCCGGGAATACCCGGACCTGCCGGACAGCAGCTTTCCTTTCTTTTTTATTTGCGCCGGCCGGTTCACGGGGGAGATTGCCAGCCGGCAGACAGTGTCAACAAATATATTGGTGTACGGCAGCCGTCTCACAGGGAGGAAGAAGACTGCTGCCGGGGATATCAATTTTCCTCTGTGCCGGGAACTTTCGCGAAAATTTCAAAAGTTTCCGCAGAACAGGATCTGTTTTACGCCTCTTCTTTCGGATCGTAGCAGATCTTGCCCGGGTTTAAGATCATCTTCGGGTCGAAGGTCTCCTTGATGCCGCGCATCAGGCGCATGTTCACCGGACCTGCAAACGCTGCAAGATATCCTTTCTTTCCGAAACCGATTCCGTGTTCACCGGAGATCAGGCCGCCAAGTTCTGCTGCCTTCTTGTAGATGTCTGCCATGAACTCGGAAACCTGTTTCTTGAATGTCTCCTCATCCATGTCGTTTGCGCATGTATAGATATGTAAGTTGCCGTCGCCCGCATGTCCGAAGCTCTTGACCTCGAAATCATATTTCTCAGATGCGCCCTTGACGTATGTCAGATATTTCGCGATCTGGTTCACCGGAACGACGACATCGCACTCGTCGAGGAGCTTTGTCTCAGCCTCAATGGCCTCGAGGAAGGAGCTTCTCGCTGCCCAAGCATCTTTCTTCTTCGCCGGTGTATCGGCCACGAGAACATCCACAGCGCCTGCATCGAGAACGACCTCAGCCGCCTGCTCTGTGAGTTCTTCCAGCTGTTCCATGTTGTCGCCGTCGAAGGTCACAAGGAGGTAAGCGCCGATGTCAACACCCTCGACCTCCTTCGGGAATACGCTCTTTCCGAGGTAGCGCTCGGAGGAGAGAACAATCTCCTTCTCCATAAATTCCAGTGCCTGCGGCTGGAAGTGGTTCATGAAGAACTTCGGAACCGTCGCGATACAGTCTTCCAGGTTCTCATACGGGATGATCAGGCTGATGGTCTCCTTCGGGGCCGGGATGAGCTTTAAGGTAAGCTCTGTGATGATGCCTAAGGTTCCCTCAGAACCGATCATTAAGTTCAACAGGCTGTAGCCGGTGCTTGTCTTGGAAACGGTAGCGCCCAGCTTTACGATCTCGCCGGTCGGAAGGACAACGGTCATGGCGCGCACATAATCTCTTGTGCATCCATATTTAACGGCGCGCATGCCGCCTGCGTTGGTGGATACGTTTCCGCCCAGGGTGGCGAATTTTTCACCCGGATCCGGCGGATATAAGAGACCCTGTTTCTGTGCGTCTTCCGCCAGGTCATTTAACAGAACGCCCGGCTCCACACGCACTACAAAGTTCTCGAGATCATATCCGAGGATCTTATTCATCTTGCTCATGTCGATCATGACACCGCCGTCAACAGCTACTGCCGCGCCTGTAAGACCAGTTCCCGCTCCTCTCGGGATCACCGGGATGGAGTTCTCATAACAGACCTTCACGATAGCCGCGATGTCCTCTGTTGTTGTCGCCTCGATCACGACCTCCGGCGCGCCCTTTCCGTAGATCGGCATCTCGTCGTGGAAATAGTCACTGTTGATCTCTTCGCCTGCGTATACTTTTCCGGGAACGATCGTTTTGAACTGTTCCAGGATCTCAGGCGTTACCTGATTATACTTCTTTGCCATGTTCGTTTCTCCTCTTCTCATATTGCTGTCGTTTACGCAAAACGTATACAGTTCTGTGCTGCCATGCCTCTGAAAGGAACTGCCGTCGGCAGATCTTTGCGTGGGGAATGCAATTGATTCTCATTTGTATTGGTAGTACCAATTATTGTATTTTTAAAACAATCTGCACATTTGTTTATTTCGTGCGCACATTGTTGGATATTTTTGCATTATTGGTAGAACCAATTTATTTCAAAAAATAACTGCTATCAATAAGCAGTGTATTTTTTCTGATACAAGGATATCTCTGTCTGGATTTTTTGTCAAGACTTTTTGTTTTTCTTTGCGCAAACTTCACACAGATCGTCTGATTTTTGTCAGGCTTGTCAAAATTATATCAAAGTCATAATGTCTGCTCTTTCCCGCTGTTCTATTTTCGAATTCAAAAGAACATAAATCCGTCTGCATGTTTCTCTGACCGGCAAAGCCCTGACTTATCGAAATAATCAGCGGGAATCCCGTCACGATTTTTATAAGTACTGATAAATATAATGGAAATGCAGCTTCAGTCCCTCTCTCGCCTTCTCAATATTCCCCTCCGCGAAACCTTCCGCCAGAGTCCTGTGGGCGCGGCTTAAGAACTGCTCGCTGTGCATGCCCTCGATGATCTTTCCCCGCATCTTCGGGATATACTCGTCCATGATCTTGTTGAGTGCCTTATAATTCGCAATCATGCAGAGATTTCCGGATGCCTCGATCAGGAGATAATGGATCGCCTTGTCCCAGCGGACGCGCTGCTCCTCCGTCTCGGCCCGCTCCAGATTATCAAGATAAGACATCATCTTCTGGCGCTGTTCCTCCGTCGCCTGGTGAACGCCCGTCTCCAGCGCTCCCCACTCCAGGGTGGAACGGAACTCCGTGATCTTATCTACATCGATCTTCTTCAGGACATACATAAACGAGAGCATCTCCGCCAGGCTCTCATCAAAATTTCCGGAGACATAGTTTCCCGCGCCCTGCTGGCTCTCCAGGACTCCCATGTTTTCCAGAATCCGGAGTCCCTCTCTCGCGGAATTCCGGCTGATCTCCAGCTTCTGGGCAAGTTCTCTCTCCGGGAGAAGCTTCTCCCCCGCCTGGATGTCCCCGGCTGCGATTCCGCTTTTTACATATTCAATGACCTTTTCGTAGGATTTCTCCATTTTAATTTCATTAATCCTTTCCTCTAACCGACATTCCGCACTTTCTGCCCCGCAGGCTGATACACCGTTCAAGCAAAGATCGTCTCTCACATCAGACAGTACGACCGTTCAAATATAAAAGCACAGCCGCTGCCATTGAAATGGATCTGGCTTTCCATTTCCACATCCATAACAAACTGCAGTCCGGCTGTGTTATTATATATTTTTTCATCTGGAATCTTTTGCTTAAGATCCTTTTTACTCTTCCATCGCCTTCTTGATTGCCTCAAAAAGCTCATCATACGTCTCATAGGCCGGAAGTTCCGGATGATCCTTCTTGATCTGCTCCGTGCTGCGGAACAAAAATCCCGCCTTGCTCGCCTCGATCATTCCGAGATCATTGTAGC
>CAVFLH010000155.1:0-6167 GCA_963622995.1 uncultured Eubacteriales bacterium
TGGAAGCATTTTCGGAGGAAAAAAAGGGCTATTATGACTGGCAGGTTGGGAATGGGGAAGGCGTTTCTGGCGGACTGAATCTGGCAGATGGAGTGATCCGCAATGCGCAGATCATATGACCTGTCTTGCGGCGAAGTATTAGGGAAAAAGGTGAAGGGAGAGCAAAAACATGATTCTTTTATTATCAGTATGCAGCATTGGATTTCTGGTCTACGGTGCACTGGTCGTCAGCGGCATCTATACGCCGATCAGTTCCAAGATTCTTGTGGAAGATGAGGAGCGGGCGAAGTGGTGCCACACGGAGGGAGTTACGAAGATGCTGTGGGGGCTGGATCTGGCGTTCTTTGTCATGTACCACTGCCATGTATTTCCGGCGATCCTGTGGCTGGCGGCGTTTCTTGTGCTGACAGTGGTCATTATTATTATGGCATACAAAAATAACGGAAAATACTTAAAGTAAGGAAAATTGTATGATAGATAGACTGGAACTTCTGGCGGTGATCGCGCTTGGATTTCTGCTGGATCAGGTCCTCGGAGACCCGCACTGGCTGTATCATCCGGTGCGGCTGATCGGGGTGTATATCAGTATTCTGGAAAAAGGAATACGGAGAGTTTTTGGAGAAGGGGAACGGGCGCTGCTTGCGGGCGGTGTCGTTCTTGCTATTTTTGTGACGGGGACGACGGCTGTGGTATCCGGCGGCATTCTTTATGCCTGCGGGCGGATATCCCCGTGGCTTAAATTTCTGGTCTCGGTGATCCTCTGCTATCAGCTTTTCGCGGTGAAGTCACTGAAAGTTGAGAGCATGAAGGTGTACCGGGAGCTGAAAAAAGACGATCTCACGGCGGCCAGGTATGCGGTTTCCATGATCGTAGGCCGTGATACAGAACGCCTCGATATGGCAGGTGTTACGAAGGCGGCGGTGGAGACCGTGGCAGAGAATACTTCCGACGGTGTGGCGGCCCCGCTCTTTTATATGGCAATTGGCGGCCCGGTCCTCGGCTGGGTGTACAAGGCGGTCAACACCATGGATTCCATGGTGGGATATAAGAATGACAAGTATCTTTACCTGGGCCGGGCGGCGGCAAAACTGGACGATATCCTGAATTTTATCCCGGCGAGACTCTGCGCCTGGATCATGATCTTCGCGTCATATCTTCCGTCGGAGGATCATGAATTTGACGGTCCTCATGCGAAGAAAATCTTCCTGAGGGACCGCTTCAACCACGCGAGCCCGAACTCCGCCCAGACGGAATCTGTCTGCGCTGGATCGCTCAGGATCCGCCTTGCAGGGGATGCCTGGTATTTCGAGAAGCTTGTGAAGAAGAAGTATATCGGGGATGATTTGAGACCGGTGGAGATCGAGGATATTCCGCGGGCGAATAAGCTTTTGTACCGAACGTCATGGATCCTTATGGGACTCTGCGCGGTGGTGGAGATGATCCTCGACTTATTATAAAATGCTGAGCAGTATTAAAACTGCCTGGTATTTGGCTTGCAAACATGCAAAAAAGTTATAGCGTCAGCGGTAATGTTAAACGTTAGTCATCTCGAATCGAGTTAAGCGGTAAAGAACCGTAACACTACGGAGGAAATCACATTGGCAAAAGTAATTATGATCCAGGGGACCATGTCGAACGCGGGAAAGAGCTTTCTTGCGGCGGGACTCTGCAGGATCTTTAAGCAGGACGGGCTTAAGACCGCCCCATTCAAATCCCAGAATATGGCGTTAAATTCCTACATCACAAAGGACGGCCTGGAGATGGGCCGTGCCCAGGTCATGCAGGCGGAGGCGGCTGGAATCGAGCCGGAGGCGGCGATGAACCCGATCCTCTTAAAGCCCACATCGAACATGGGTTCACAGCTCATCGTAAACGGCGAAGTCCGGGGAAATTATCCGGCGGCGGAATACTTTAAGATGAAAAAGAGCCTGATCCCGGACATTATGGACGCCTACAACACCCTGGCATCCCGTTACGATGTGATTGTCGTGGAAGGTGCCGGAAGTCCGGCGGAGATCAATCTTCGCGAGAATGATATCGTAAATATGGGACTTGCGGAGATGCTTGATGCGCCGGTTCTTCTCGCGGGAGATATCGACCGAGGCGGCGTGTTCGCCCAGCTTTACGGGACGGCGGCGCTCTTAAAAGAAGAGGAGAGAAAGCGGATCCGCGCCTTTGTGATCAATAAATTCCGCGGCGACAAGGAGATCTTAAAGCCAGGTCTTTCCATGCTCTACGAGCGGATCCAGATCCCGTTCGCGGGGGTGATCCCATATATGGACGTGGACGTGGACGATGAGGACAGCCTCTCGGAACGCCTGACCGGAAAACACGGGACAGGACCGCTTCTCGATAAGTCTGGACATGAGGCTTTCGCGAAGGTTTCCGTGATAAGACTTCCGCGGATCTCCAATTTCACGGACTTCAATGCATTGGAGCGCCTTCCGGGAATCGCCCTTTCCTATGTGAGCCGCTCGGAGGAGCTGACTGGATCGGATCTTATTATTCTACCGGGAACGAAGAACACCATGGGGGACCTCAAGTGGCTCCGCCAGAATGGGCTGGAAGCTGTGATCACACGGATGGTGGGAAAGGGGACTCCGGTCATCGGTGTCTGCGGAGGATTCCAGATGCTCGGAACGAGTCTCGACGATCCTCAAGGAGTCGAGGAGGGAGGAACCATGCGCGGTATGGAGCTTCTGCCGATCCGCACGGTTTTTGCGGAGAAGAAGACGAGGACGAGAGTGACCGGAATGGCGAGATTTTCGGAGAACGGAGAGCCGGTTAATATCTCCGGCTATGAGATCCATATGGGCGAGACAATCCGGGATGGCGGAAGGAGCTTTTCGGAGATTCATTATGATAACGGAATCGCAGAAAAGATGAATGCAGAGGCGAAAGTTATCGCGGGCACGGAAACTGGTTCGAAAACGGATCTGGATACAAATGCAAATTCATGTGTAGCCGTGCCTGAGAACATATGTTCACACAGCCATACAGCCGATACAAAAGAAGACGGTTGTGTATACAAAAACGTATTCGGCACCTATGTCCACGGCGTTTTCGACACAGAAGACATGCAGAATGCAATCCGTACTTTCCTGGCGAATCAGAAAGGTGTCCGCCTGGAAGACTACGGAAATGGAACGACTTTCTCCATGGCGAAATATAAGGAAGAACAGTACGACAAAATGGCGAAAATTATCCGGGAGAATCTTGATATGGACATGATCTACCGGATCCTCGAGCGAAAGGACGTGAGATGATGAGCGGACTTGACTGGACAGAAGAATTAAAGAGGCGGACGGGTATCGATTTTCTGACGACCCGGCCGATGGAGATCGAAAAGAAGAGCTTTGAGATCATAAAGGGAGAGCTGGGCGAGGAGTTCGTCTCCTCCTATCCGGCGGAGGCACTTCCGGTCCTCTGCCGCGTGATCCACACGACGGCGGATTTCTCCTACAAGGACACGCTGACGATCACGGATGGCGCTATCGAAAGGGCGAAGGAAGCGATCAAAAAGGGACTTCCGATCGTCACGGACACCACCATGGCGGCTTCAGGGATCAATAAAACGGCAGCCGGAAAGTTTGGGATCGATGTGCACTGCTTTATCGGAGATGAGGATGTGAAGGCGGCAGCGAAGGAGAGCGGCATGACGAGATCCGCGGTGAGCGCGGAGAAGGCCGCAAGACTGTACCCGGAGTGCATCTACGCGGTGGGCAACGCGCCGACAGCCCTGATGCGTCTCTACGAACTGATCGAGGAGAAAAAGATCCGCCCGGCACTCATCATCGGAGTCCCGGTGGGATTTGTGAATGTGGTTGAGGCGAAAGAGCTGATCCTCAGAACAGATGTTCCGGCCATCGTTGCGAGAGGGCGGAAAGGCGGCAGCAATATTGCGGCGGCAATCTGCAACGCGTTACTGTATGAGGCTGGCGGAAGATAGAAAATCAGAAGATGCATATCTTCAGATTTTCTCAAGTCGTTGCAATTCTTGAATTTTGCGCTGGCTGCTGAATAGGCATTGATGGTATTTAACAATGGTAGAATTTCGTTAGCACGTGCAGAATTGGATCATTCAGAAGTATAGATGAGTTACTGCCCATAGATAAAACTGTCATTGGCAGGATTCATTAGAAAATATGGAGACATAAATAAAACCGTCATATGTTATATCACTGGACGATATGTGATATTTCATATGACGGTTTTTTAGGACATATAAGATCTTCGACTTGGTCTTATTTTACTTCCTGCACCGTGATCCCTGGCACAGCCATCAAGGAATAATTCGTGTGGTACACAACGAATCCCGGCGCGGCACCCGGAACTTTTTTGAGGTTCTTTCTCTGGATATAGTCAACTTCCACCTTCTCATTTCCCCGGCCCTTGGAGTAGTAGGCAGCCAGCGCCCCGGCTTCCTCAAAGACGCGGTCCGGAAGCTCCTTTCCCTCAGTTTTCACGATGACGTGGGATCCTGGAATTCCTTTCGCGTGGAACCACCAGTCCCCGCCATTGGCGAATTTGAAATCCAGTTCCTCGTTCTGGTAGTTGTTCTTTCCGACATAGATATGGAAGCCGTCGCTGGAGAGATAGTGGAACGGGCGGCTGGTAATCTTTACCTTCTTGCCGCCGGTGTAGTGGCGCTTGATATAGCCGTACTCCGTGAGTTCCTCCTTGATCTGCACCAGGTCTTCCTCCAGCCTTGCGATGTCCATGGAGGTGCTGATGGATTCCAGATGGTCGATCTCCGCCTTTGTCTGGGCGAGCTGTTCGGTGACAGCCTCATAGGTACGTTTCTGCTTGTTGTATTTATCGAAATACCGCTTCGCGTTTTCCTGTGCCGTCATGGTCGGATCCAGGGGAATCGTAATTTCTGTATTGTCGTAATAATTCAGACACTTAAAGCTCTTTTCCCCGCCGGAGAGCCCGTACCCGTAGGTGTTTAAAAGTTCTCCGTAGATCCGGTACTTTTCCCGTTTCTCCGTATCCTTCAACTGCTTTGTCTGCAGGTCCAGCTTTCTCACACTGCGCTCTAAGGCATTTGAGATGATCTTCCTGAGATCCGTGGACTTCTGGTGTATCCTCGATACCGTATTCTTCTCCGCGTAATAGCGCTCCAGAAGTTCACTGATGGAGTCGAATTTCACAGTCTTATAATTTCCGCCCTCCATCATTGTTAGCGGAACAGCGGCAAATTCTACCGGCTTTTCTCCCTCGTAGATGATATTCGGTGTGAAATTTCCCTCGCGGATATCGTCCATGATCCAGGTGAAGGCGTGGAAGAGGTGGGTGAGCTCTGCGTCGGAGAATTCTTTTGCGGAGATATCCCCGTCCAGGGATGCCAGGTGGCAGATCTCCGCAGCGATCACAGGGCTTAAGCCTGTGAGATTCATGTAGAGTGCCTTGGAGAGATTCTGTGGTGTGTTG
The DNA here is from genome assembly GCA_963622995.1 of uncultured Eubacteriales bacterium. Lineage (GTDB taxonomy): Bacteria > Bacillota > Clostridia > Lachnospirales > Lachnospiraceae > Pilosibacter. The sequence goes on from CAVFLH010000155.1 coordinate 5,434, forward strand.
TGCAGAAGTTCTTTAAACTCTGCCTCGGTGATCGTCAGCGGATCTTTCTTCTCACCGGAGTGTGGGATAAAGTAGTCTCTGCCCGGGAGGACCTCGCGGACGGAACTCACCTGGGCGGAGATATGCTTGATGCTGTCCAGGATCACGTTGTTCTCATCGCAGAAGATGATGTTGCTGTGTTTTCCCATGAGCTCAATCACGATAAATTTTCTTCTGAGGTCACCCATCTCATCCAGGTGTTCCACCTCGATCCGGACGATCCGCTCCAGACCTGGCTGGGTCACGGAGACGATCCTGCCGTTTGCGATATGCTTTCTTAAGAGCATGCAGAAGTTTGGGGCTGTCATCGGGCTCGGCTTGTTGTTTGCCGTAAAATAGAGAAGCGGGAGACTGGCGTTGGCCGAGACGAGCAGCCGCACATTCTCCCGGTTTCCCTTGATCGTAAAGAGTAATTCGTCCTTTTCCGGCTGGGCGATCTTTGAGATCCTGCCGGAGACGATCTTATTGTTCAGATCGCGGACCAGGTTCGCGATCACAATTCCGTCAAATGCCATGTTGTAATGATTCCTTTCTATCAGTCATAATTCGGCAGTGAAATAATTGGACCGAATTATCGTTGCTTTTTAATTAGAGTTTTCATAGATATACCAAAAGGTCAAGAGCCTAATGGTTTATCAATAAAACTATAAATGAGCAAATACCAAAAAGTGCACAAAATCTGTAGCTGATTGTGC
>CAVFLH010000156.1:0-6121 GCA_963622995.1 uncultured Eubacteriales bacterium
GTTTAAATCTAATGAAAAACCAGATATAATAGAAATACTGGACGATCGAAAATAAAACATATGAGGAATTTGGGGTATGGAAGGTAATTTAACAAAGGGTCCTATTATGAAGACCTTGGTGAGGCTCGCTGTCCCGATTATGGCGTCGTCGTTTCTGGGGACGCTTTACAATATCACGGATATGGCGTGGATCGGGCTTTTGGGATCGAAGGCTGTGGCGGGAGTCGGTGTCGGGGGAATGTTTACCTGGCTTTCGCAGGGGCTGGCGTCCATGGCGAGAATGGGCGGACAGGTGCAGGTGGCACAGTGCATCGGGCGTGGAGACAGGGAGAAGGCCCATGGGTTCGCCCAGGCTGCGGTGCAGTTAGCGGTGGTGATGGGAATTGCGTACGCGGTCCTCTGCGTTGTATTTGTGAATCAGATGGTGGGATTTTTTAAGCTTGAGGACGCTGAGGCTCATGCAGCGGCCCTGGCTTATACAAAGATCGCCTGCGGTTTGATCGTATTTTCATTTTTTGACGCTGACGCTGACAGGACTCTACACGGCTCAGGGGGACTCGAAAACGCCGTTTATGGCAAATCTCATCGGACTTGTCACGAATATGATCCTGGATCCCGTCCTGATCCTTGGACCGGGGCCCTTTCCGAGACTTGGAGTGACCGGGGCAGCGATCGCCACGGTGACAGCCCAGGCGATCGTTATGAGCATCATGGTCCTGGGGATCATTGTGCAGAAGAGAGAAAATGTGCTGAAGGGGATCCGGCTCTTTGCGAAGATTCCCGCGGAGTTTCTTAGGGGAATCTGCAGGATCGGAATCCCCACAGCGCTCCAGGGAATGGCGTACTGCGGGATCTCCATGATCTTAACCCGCATGGTTTCCGGATACGGAGCGGAGGCAATCGCAACGCAGAGAGTCGGCAGTCAGATCGAATCGATCTCCTGGAACACGGCGGATGGTTTCGCGGCGGCACTTAATGCGTTTGTGGCCCAGAACTATGGGGCAGGGGAGAAGGAACGTGTCCGGAAAGGATACCTGGTGTCCCTGTGGACCGTGGGAATCTGGGGCGTTCTGGTCTCCACGGTGTTCATCTGTTTTCCGGAGGCGATCGCGGATATCTTTTTCCATGAGCCGAAGGCGGTTGCGACCGCTGTCGGGTATCTCGTGATCATCGGATTCAGCGAGGCGTTTATGTGCGTGGAATTGACGACGATTGGAGCGCTGTCGGGACTCGGAAGAACGAGACTCTGCAGTGTGATCAGCATTGCGTTTACGAGTGCCCGGATCCCGCTTGCGGTCATCTTGAGCGGTATCATGGGGCTTGATGGAATCTGGTGGGCGCTTACGTCCACGTCGATCGTGAAGGGAATTATATTTACCTGCACGTTTTTCTGGATCATGAGAAAAAAAAGAGCGTGAACAGGCAGTGTAGCAGGATGATTTGAGGCATGATATGGAATGGTTTATTTTGCAGTGCCTGGCCGGATGAGGAGACGGAGGTCTTAGAAAGTTCTGGTATGAGGGAAATGATATGGAACGATTGATATTTCATGTGGATGTGAACAGCGCTTTCCTTTCCTGGGAGGCGGCGAAGCGCGTAAAAGAGGGGCTGCCGGATCTAAGAGAGATCCCGTCCTGTATCGGCGGGGATCCGAAGTTAAGGCGCAGCATCGTTGTGGCGAAGTCGATTCCTGCGAAAAAGTACGGGGTGACGACGGGGGAACCTGTGGCCCTGGCACTGCGGAAATGTCCGAATCTCGTGTGTGTGCCGGGGGATTTTGCGCTGTACCAGAGATGTTCCAGGGCGTTTAAGGAGATCTGCGCGTCCTATGCACCGGCGATGGAGTCTTTTTCCATCGATGAGGTATTTCTCGACATGACCGGAACCCACCTGATCTATCCGGATCCGGTGGCGGTGGCCCATGAGATCAAGGACAAGATCCGGGATGAGCTGGGATTTACGGTGAATGTCGGGATCGGAACGAATAAGCTTCTGGCGAAAATGGCTTCTGATTTTGAAAAACCGGACAAGGTACATACGCTGTTTCCGTCTGAGATTCCGGAGAAGATGTGGCCGCTTCCGGTGCGGGATCTTCTGTTCCTCGGAAAGGCATCGGAGCAGAGACTTCTGCAGGAAGGAATCAAGACTATTGGAGATATGGCGCGGTGCGAGGAGGCGGAGATCAGGCGGATCCTGGGAGAAAAGGCCGGGCATCAGCTTTACCGGTACGCCAACGGCATCGACGATTCTCCGGTACGGGCAGAGCGGGAGGAAGCGAAGGGCTACAGCGCGGAGACGACTGTGGAAGAGGATATCGTGACATATGAACAGGCTTTATCATTGCTGCTTGCACAGTGTGATGTGGTGGCGGCAAGGATGCGCCGGGACGGGAAAAAGTGCAGTTGTGTGGCTGTGACGTACCGGACGCTGGATTTTAAGACAAAGTCGCATCAGAGAGCTTTCGAGGATCCGACGGATGTGACGGAGGAGATCTTTACTCAGGTGAAAAAACTGCTGTATGAGTGCTGGAAATGTGAGCCGCTGAGGCTGATCGGGGTGGCGCTGACGGATCTGACCTCAGATGATTTCAGGCAGATCTCCCTGTTTGAGAATACGGAGGACCGGGAAAAGCAGAAGAAAGTGGACGAGACACTGGATGATATCCGAAGGCGTTTCGGAAATGGAGTGATTGTCCGGGGCAGTACGATGAGTACGGCTGGGAAGGTTGCGAGAAAGGCGAAGGCGCAGATGGATCAGGATGTGCGGATGAAGAAGGAAAATGATAATTAGAAAATCAACAGGCAGAAAACTAAGCGGGAAGCAGTCTGAGAGGAATGCTTCCTACTTGGTTTCTGGTGCGTATTTGAGAGAAAATGTCGATGCGGTAGATACTGCAATTGAGATTAGTCCATTCTAGGCTGCTATGAATCCGGAAGAAACTACCAGTGGCGGGCCGATAGGTGTCCGAATGTGATTGGCGCAAAATATTTGTTATGCATATGGCAGATTTTCTAAATTCCGTGGGACAAAATGTCGCAATTGTTTACGTGGTCGGTGCCTCATAGCTGACATCGATCTCGGACCACTGAATCCAGACGGAAGTTCTCGCGCCTCCGGCGGAGATGAAAGTGTGGATCTCGCAGAGGGACCAGAGTCCGGTCTCGGGATCCTGCTGGCGGATCTTCATGCTGTGGGAGTCCTGGGAATCGCTGTATACGATCTCGTCGAGGACTGTCCGGGTTGAGACTCTGGTGTTGTTGTAGGTCTGTGATTCGACGGAGGTGGAATTGTAGATCGTGACCCGCCGCATGTCCGTGAGGACAGGGACTGCCGTTTCTTTGGCGGCTATGGTGATCCGGGCAATTGTGGCAGCGGTGCGCTGGTAGGTCAGGATCAGGTTTTTCAGGGGAATGTTCAGGGGCTGTCGGCGGCGGAGAGATTGACGTGATATTCATCGAGGGCTTTGAAGAGGTTGGGGGGTCGTGATGTCGTCGACAGAGGTCTTAAAGTTTGCAGGAGAGGGGAGTGTCTTCAACGACGGTGATGACAGGCGTTTCACCGATGTCCCCTTTTTCACCCTGAGGCCCCTGAATGCCCTGCTCGCCGGTGTCGCCTTTATCGCCCTTTTCGCCCTGGGGCCCAGTGTCCCCGGTATCGCCTTTCGGCCCCTGGATGCCTTGCTCTCCAGTGTCGCCCTTATCGCCTTTCTCACCCTGAGGTCCAGTGTCACCAGTATCGCCTTTCGGTCCTTGGATACCCTGTTCTCCAGGGTCCCCCTTTTCCCCTTGAAGTCCGGTATCTCCCTTATCGCCTTTCGGTCCTTGAATGCCCTGTTCTCCAGTATCACCCTTGTCACCTTTTCTCCTCTGGGGCCAGTATCTCCTTTATCTCCTTTTGGACCCTGCGGTCCAGTGTCACCTTTTGCTCCTGCGGGTCCTTCCGGGCCAGGATCGCCCTGTGGACCGATCGGACCTTTATCGCCCCGCGGTCCGATTGGCCCCGGATTTCCCTGGATCCCTTGAAGCCCGATCTCCCCGGTATCACCTTTGGGGCCAACGTCCCCTCGGACGCCCTGCAGTCCTCTCGGCCCCATGGGCCCTGCCGGTCCCCTTGGCCCCTGTGGTCCCGGACAGCCGGTATCGCCCTTGATGCCTCTCGGTCCCATGGGTCCCTGCTCGCCGCGAGGCCCCTGTTCACCCCGGGGACCTTCCGGTCCCATCGGTCCCTGTGGCCCCTGGATCGTCACATAAGTACCGTAGGACTCGCAGTTTCCGCCGCCGCAGTTCCGGGAGCGGTAGTTGTTGTTTGGACAGTTCATGTCATAACTCCCTGCATGAAAATTCAGTCATTAACATATTATGCGGGAGCGGTGGATGTGGGGAAAAGGTCTGCATTTTTTTCGGAAAATGATGAGTAAATCAGGATTGACAAAGGAGAAATAGCATACTACAATAAAACTAACGAATATTAGTTAGCAATACAGCGGCGGAGGCGGTATGAAACAGGAAGATACAAAGAAAAAGATTCTTGAAAAAGCATTAGAGCTTTTTTCGACCCAGGGATATGATTCTGTGAGCGTGGGGGAGATTGCGAAGGCGGTGGGCATCAAGGCGCCGTCCCTCTACAATCATTTCCCAAGCAAGCAGGCGATCTTCGACGCCATCGTGGAATCCACGGCGGCGCAGTATGAGGAGGACACCGACCGGATCGATATCCATGTGCAGGACGCGGCGCAGGATATTCATGTGTTCACAGGCATCACGGCGGATGATCTTTACGAAAAGGTGCGGCAGATCTTTGAATATTCGCTCCACAACGAGATGATCAGCCGCTTCCGGCGGATGATGACCATCGAGCAGTTCCGTTCCCCGGAGCTTGCCGCCCTGTACTCAAAGCGTTATGTGGAGCGGATCGTCGCTTACCATGCGGGGATCTTCCGCAGCCTGATCGCGGCAGGGGAGATCAGGGACAATGATCCGGAGACGCTGGCTCTCATGTATGTGTCGCCGGTGATCACGCTGATCGGGATCTGTGACCGGGAATCGGAGCGGGAGGCGGAGTGTCTGGAAAAACTGCGGGATCATGTACGACTGTTCTTTCGGATGGTGCATGCGGAAAAATAGCCGGCTCCAGGGAGAAGAGGTGGGAAGGTATGAATATCACGGTGATCTATGCGACCGGGAGAAAGGCGCTGTCCTGCACCTACGGGATCGCTCAGATGCTGATCGGGGAACTTTTGAACGGCGGAACATTGTATGAATTCCAGCTGCCGAAGGATATGCCCCACGTCTGTACTGGGTGCCGCGCCTGCATGGACGGGCATGAGGAACGGTGCGGTGGGGCGGCGTATATGGAACCGATCCTCTCGGCGATGGAGAGATCGGAGCTCCTCATGTTCTGCGTGCCGACCTATGTGTTCCATGTTCCTGGGCAGGTGAAGACGCTGCTGGATCATTTTGCTTACCGGTGGATGGTTCACAGGCCGGATCTTTCATGCATGAAAAAGCAGGCGGTGATTATTAATACGGCGGCGGGCGGGGGCATGAGATCCACAGTGCGGGAACTTGCGGACAGCCTGAATTACTGGGGGATTGCGAGGACTCATGTGATCTCGCAGAAGGTCTGGAACTATAACTGGACGAATCTGTCGGAGTCGTTTCGGGGTTCGGTGGAAAAGAAGGTGAAAAGAACCGCCAGGAAGGTAAAAAATCACGAAAAATGTCTGAAACCATCCATGAAAGTGCGCGGATTGTTTTATCTTTACCGGGCACTGCATAAAGGGCGGAAGATGACGCCGGCGGATGATGATTACTGGTGGGCGCAGGGATATACAGTTGGGAAGCCATGGAGATAATACTGGTGCCCGGTCTGTAAAATACCTGTCTCTGCAAAGAAACAATATAAAAAGAAACGGAGTATGCTTTTTGAAGAAATTCTATTTATTACCGGAGTGTGTGGGCTGACCGGGAGGTCTGGCAAATAACACACTAAGGCCATTCCTCCCGGATAGCAGACCATGAATATTCAGGAGGATCGATCATGAATCGTGAAAATAAAAGAAAAATGTATGAAAAAGGTTACTATAAAACGCATGCCTGCAATGACACCTTCACATGTAAGG
>CAVFLH010000157.1:0-5788 GCA_963622995.1 uncultured Eubacteriales bacterium
TTTCTATGCTCTGCATTAAAGGCATCTTCACCAGACCGGTGAAGATGCCCTTTTTGTTGTCTGACATCGCCCAGGTTTTATCCTGCATGTGGACTCCCATCACACTTCTTTTCCTGCCTTACCGTCTCCTCCTGACGCACCTCTGCCACATATTCCTCACCGTTTCACCGCAAAGTCTTCACAGGTTAATCACATTTCATTGATATACTTGTATCATCAAAAGGAAATAATAACCAACACCAATCAAATAAAAAATCAGGAGGTTTCACTATGAAAAAGAAATTTATGACTCTCGCGCTTACTGCCGCTATGGCTGCTTCCATGGGAATGACCGCTTTCGCAGGACAGTGGGTACAGAACACCACAGGCTGGTGGTGGCAGGAAGATAACGGTTCCTACCCGGTATCCCAGTGGAAATGGCTTGATGGAAATCAGGACGGTATCTACGAGTGCTACGCATTCGATTCCAACGGATATATGTACGCTGACACAACAACTCCTGACGGTTATACCGTAAATAAGGACGGTGCATGGACCATCGGTAATTCCGTACAGTTAAAGTTTGCGAAGGATATGCAGAACCCCAATACCTCCACTGACAGCAGTTCAGAAGACAACACCGTTTACACAAACGAAGATATGGTCGGAACCTTCCTGATCAACGATGACAACAGAGAAGATTATTATGAACTCATGCTCGGCGCAGGTGATTCTATTGCGGCTTTCTACTATGACACCGACGGAGACACTCATATTTACAACTTCTCCAAAGTCAGCGATACAAAATACCGTGATTCCTCCAACTCCCGTAATATGACGATCGTGGACTATGATACCATTATCGTAAATGACAGAACCTACATCAGAGAATAATCAACAACGCCCCATACCTTCATAGCAGGAACCAGATTCCTGTAAAAGATAAAATCTCATAATCTACCCTTTGCACCCGGTTCTAAATGAACCGGGTGTTCTCTTTTATTCACTCCAAATTTTCCTACCACTTTCTGCCCACAGTTTCTCCTGGATGCATGGCAGCAAAAAAGCGCATCAACAGATATACATTTCTATCTGCCGATACGCTTTTCCTATTACAACAGTTCCACCCCACGGGCATCCCTGTCCTCTCTTATTCTACATCCTGTCCGCCCTTCACCTGCGGCCGTCCAAGACTTTCCCACTTTAAGAACGCGCTGATGAATCCGTCGATTCCGCCGTCAAGCACAGCGTTCACGTTTCCGCTCTCGAAGCCAGTGCGGTGGTCTTTTACCATCGTGTACGGCTGAAGCACGTAGGAGCGGATCTGGCTGCCCCATCCGATATCTTTCACGTCGCCGCGGATGTCGGAGAGCTTCTCAGCGTTTGCCTGCTGCTTTAACATGTACAGCTTTGCCTTTAACATCTGCATTGCCTTGTCCTTGTTCTGGAACTGGGAACGCTCATTCTGGCACTGTACAACGACGCCTGTCGGGATATGGGTGATACGAACCGCGGAGGACGTCTTGTTGATGTGCTGTCCGCCGGCACCGCTGGAGCGGTAGGTATCGATTCTCAAGTCATCCGAGTTGATCTCGATATCAAGGTCTTCCTCGATATCCGGCATTACATCGCAGGATACGAAGGAAGTCTGTCTCTTTCCGTTTGCGTTGAACGGGGAGATTCTTACAAGGCGGTGTACGCCTCTCTCGGACTTTAAGTAGCCGAAAGCGTTCTCTCCATTGATCTGGATCGTAACGGACTTGATTCCGGCTTCCTCACCGTCCAGGAAGTCAAGTACCTCGACCTGATATCCCTTTCTCTCTGCCCAGCGGCAGTACATACGGTATAACATGCTGCACCAGTCGCAGGACTCGGTTCCGCCCGCACCGGCGTTCAGTCTTAAGATCGCGTTGTTGTTGTCGTACTCCCCGGTGAGAAGTGTGCGGAGGCGGAGCGCATCGAGCTCGGATGTGAACTCGTCGAGCATCTCCTGGATCTCCGGAACGATCTCCGGATCATTCTCCTCGTACCCCATCTCGATCATCAGGCCGATCTCCTCGTACTGATTCTGGAGCTTGTTGTACTCTGCGACCGTGTCTTTCAGGTTTTTCGCTTCCTTCACGAGTCTCGTGGATTTCTCCGCATCCTCCCAGAAGCTCGGCTCCTCCATGGTCTTGTCCAACTCGTCGATCCTTCTGATCTTCGCTTCCAGATTCAGGGAGTCCCTGACCTCCTTCAGTGGAGTTTCATATGTGGATAATGTATATTTAAACTGGTCTAACTCAACCATAGAATCTTTCCTTTCCAGTAACTGTCCAGCAGGTCTTGTGCTGACCGTACAGGCTCGTCACCTTTTTTATAATATTTAACAAGGTCAGCGCAGGGTTTTGCGCTGACCATAATATCATGAATCAATTGGCAGTTGATCCTATGCTAACGGCTTTCTGCCATGGCACTGTTTGTACTTCTTGCCGGATCCGCACGGACACGGATCGTTCGGGTAGATCTTCTGAGTCTGGCGTTTCTGCGGAGCTCTTGCCGCGGAATCGTCACGGTTTGTACCTGTAACCTTTGCAGCCGGCTCTCTCTCGACCTTCTCCTCTACACGGATATGGCAGAGGATACGGATCGTATCTTCACGGATCGCCGCTGTCATGTCGTCGAACATCTCGTAAGCGTTCATCTTGTACTCAACGAGCGGATCACGGTTGCCGTATGCCTGTAAACCGATACCTTCACGGAGCTGATCCATATCGTCGATATGGGACATCCACTTGTTGTCGATTACCTTTAAGAGTACGACACGCTCGATCTCACGAACCTGCTCCGCATCCGGGAATTCTGCTTCCTTGGACTCGTAGAACTTCGTTGCCATCTCCTTCAGCATGTGCTTGAACTCTTCTTTGTTCATCTTGCTGATCTCGTCTGTCAGCTCGATCGGCTTTAACGGGATGATCGGAAGAAGAAGATCATTTAATTCCTTGAAGCCCCAGTTCTCCGGAGTCTGATCGTCGCTGATGGACATGTCCACAGCGCCCTCAACGATGTCGTTGAGCATCTTCATGATCAGCTCACGCATGTTCTCACCGTCAAGTACCTGGCGGCGCTCGGCATATACGACCTCACGCTGCTCGTTGTTTACCTCGTCGTACTTTAAGAGGTTCTCACGGATACCGTAGTTGTTTGTCTCGATCTTCTGCTGTGCTTTCTCAATTGCGGAAGATAACATCTTGTGCTCGATCTGCTCGTTCTCCGGAACACCGAGGGCATTGAACATGCTCATTAACTTATCAGAACCGAAGAGACGCATCAGGTCATCCTCAAGTGAGATATAGAAACGGGACTCACCCGGGTCTCCCTGACGTCCTGCACGTCCGCGGAGCTGGTTATCGATACGTCTGGACTCGTGGCGCTCTGTACCGATGATCTTTAAGCCGCCGAGAGCCTTGGACTCGTCGTCAAGCTTTATATCGGTACCACGGCCTGCCATGTTCGTCGCGATGGTTACCGCGCCGTGAACACCTGCGTCCGCTACGATCTCAGCCTCTAACTCATGGTACTTCGCGTTTAATACTTTATGAGGAACTCCGCGCTTCTTAAGCGTCTGGCTTAACATCTCAGATGTCTCGATGGTGATCGTACCGACGAGGACCGGCTGGCCTTTCTCGTGTGCCTTTACGATCTCCTCGACAACTGCGTGGAATTTCTCTTTCTTTGTCTTATATACGGCATCGTTTAAGTCCTTACGGATAACCGGACGGTTTGTCGGGATCACGATAACGTCCATACCGTAGATATTACGGAACTCTTTCTCCTCAGTCTGGGCTGTACCGGTCATGCCGCCTTTTTTCTTGTACTTATTAAAGAAGTTCTGGAATGTGATCGTTGCAAGGGTTCTGGACTCTCTCTTAACGTTTACATGCTCCTTCGCCTCGATAGCCTGGTGGAGACCATCGGAGTAACGGCGGCCCGGCATGATACGTCCTGTGAACTCATCGACGATCAGGACCTCGTCATCCTTAACCACATAGTCCTTATCGCGGAACATGAGGTTGTGGGCGCGGAGTGCAAGGATGATGTTGTGCTGGATCTCAAGGTTCTCAGCATCTGCAAGGTTGTCGATATGGAAGAATGCCTCGACCTTCTTGACACCCTGTTCTGTCAGATTTACGACCTTCTCTTTCTCATTTACGATGAAATCACCTGTCTCGGTGATCTCCTCGCCCATGATGGCGTTGAGTTTGTTGAACTCGCCGGATTCTTCACCGCGGACTAACTGCTTCGCGAGGACATCGCAGACCTCGTAGAGCTTTGTGGATTTTCCGCTCTGTCCGGAAATGATAAGCGGGGTTCTCGCCTCATCGATCAATACGGAGTCGACCTCATCGATGATGCAGTAGTCAAGGTCACGGAGTACCATCTGCTCCTTATAGATCGCCATATTGTCACGAAGGTAATCGAAACCGAGTTCGTTGTTTGTCACGTAAGTGATGTCGCACTGGTAAGCGGCCTTTCTCTCCTCGGAAGTCATGGAGTTTAATACCACGCCGACCTTTAAGCCGAGGAATTCATGAACCTGTCCCATCCACTCAGCATCACGTTTTGCCAGGTAGTCGTTGACAGTTACGATCTGAACGCCTTTTCCAGCCAGGGCATTTAAGTATGCCGGACAGGTGGAAACAAGAGTTTTACCTTCACCTGTCTTCATCTCTGCGATACGTCCCTGGTGAAGGACGATACCGCCGATGAGCTGTACCGGGTAGTGCTCCATCTTTAAAACTCTCTTGGCTGCCTCTCTGACGGTTGCGAATGCTTCCGGCAGAATATCGTCCAGGGTCTCACCCTGTGCGAGGCGCTCTTTGAATTTTCTTGTCTGATCCTTTAACTCTTCGTCAGACATCGCCTGCATGGTCGGGCGCAGTTTTTCGATCTTATCGACGATCGGGTAGATATACTTTAATTCCCGGTCACTGTGCGTACCAAATACTTTTTCAACAAAATTCATTCTGTTTGTTCTCCTACATAAATAAATATACACATGCAGCTGTTGTCTGTTTTGCGCCTGACACTCTGAAGTTGTCCACGGATGTATGGCGCGGCAAATACCGGAGTCTGCTCTTTATCCACAGGATACCGGGCTTGTCTCCTATTTAGACCATTAGACTGCTGCATACAAGTTTCTATTTTGAATCATTTTTGATTTCCGATGTTCCGCCCAGCGGATATTTCTGCATAACCGCATACGTCTGCATCGTACAATCCTTAATATTTTAACACCTTCCAGGGTTTTATTCAATGACTTCATGTAATTTTAACATTTCGTACATAAATCCTTGCGGGAATCGCTGTCTGACCATTGATTCTGCTGTCTTGTCTGCATCTTTTTTCTCTAATTTTTCGACAATTCCATTTCTTTCTTCTTCGACACCTCCCCACACTGTTCTCCCTGCCTCTCCCCCGTCCCCGCCTATTTTCCACACTTTCTGTCGCTTTTTTCCTTTAAATGTACAACTTGCACAAACCATACATTCGATTTTCCGGTTATCCACTTTATCCACAATAATCCACCAAAACTATGTGGAAAGTTGTACACCTCGAAAAATGCCGATTTCACGCCATTTCGCAGTTATACACCAAGTTATCCACATTATCCACAAGTTTTTTCCTCCCCATCGGTGGATTTTACGGTTCCTTAATATTTGTTTTATTTTTGTGAACATCTTATAAAATTTACATTTCCGACAACTTTTTTGTCCCATCCCATTGACAAACCAGGATGACTTCGTATGGTTTTTGATCTTTTATACAC
>CAVFLH010000158.1:0-5725 GCA_963622995.1 uncultured Eubacteriales bacterium
CTATGTGGGCAATCATAGAAGCTACTTTGATATTCTTGCAGGATACACGACAGTTCCGACACTGCTCGGTTTCGTCGCAAAGAAAGAGATGGAGAAGATCCCGCTCTTACGCACCTGGATGGTGAACGCGAACTGCTTATTTCTAGACAGAAAAAACATCAAAGAAGGTTTAAAGACGATCCTTCAGGGAATCGAGAAGGTAAAAAACGGCGTTTCCATCTGGATCTTCCCGGAGGGAACGAGAAATCCGAACGAAGATATCACGGAGCTTCTTCCGTTTAAAGAGGGAAGTTTAAAGATCGCGGAGAAATCCGGCTGTCCGGTGGTTCCGGTGGCGATGACTGGAACGGCGGAGGTACTGGAAAAGCACTTCCCGTTTATCACTCCGTCCCACATCACGATCTATTACGGAAAACCGTTTTATGTAAAAGAACTGGAAGGCGATGACCGGAAACATCCGGGCGCTTATACAAGAAATGTGCTGATCGGAATGTTAAAAGAGATGCAGGAAGAAAAATAAGGTAAAAAAATACCTGGGGAGAAACGACAGAAAGCAGAGGCATATCATATATGAAAAATCTTGACTTAAAAGAATGCAGGGACAAGCTGGACGTGATCGACAGGGAGATCGTCCACCTGTTTGAGGAGCGCATGTCCGTCTGCGGAGATGTTGCGGAATATAAGATCGGAACGGGAAAAGCCGTTTACGACGCGGCGAGAGAGGCGCAGAAGATCGCGGCGGTCCAGGAACTGGCCCACAGCGACTTCAACAAAGAGGCGGTAAAGGAGATATTCTCCCAGTTGATGTCAGTCAGCCGCAGATTCCAGTACGGTCTGTTATCCGCCCACGGAATGGGAATGGACACCGGATTCACGGAAATGGAGACCATCGATAAGAAGAACAAAAAAATCGTCTTCCAGGGCGTCGAGGGCGCTTACAGCCATGCCGCCGCAAAGTTATATTTCGGCGAGGACGCGGATCTCTACCATGTTCCGGAGTTTGAGGACACGATGCGCGAGGTGGAAGCGGGACGCGCCGATTACGCGGTACTTCCCATCGAGAATTCCACAGCTGGTTTTGTGATCAACAACTACGACCTGCTCTTAAAGTACAAGAATTACATAGTCGGTGAGGTCTATGTCCCGGTTGCCCATATGCTTTTAGGCGTCCCGGGGGCAAAGCTCTCCGATATCAAGACCGTTTACTCCCATGCCCAGGCCCTGGCCCAGAGTTCTGATTTCCTGTCCGCCCATAAGGACTGGAAGCAGATCGCTGTCTTAAACACGGCTGTTGCCGCAAAGAAGGTCATGGAGGAGAATGATCCGTCCCAGGCGGCTGTCGCAAGCCGCACTGCGGGAGAACTCTATGGAATGGAGACTCTCGCGGAGGAGATCAACAATGTAAAGGGAAATACGACGAGATTCCTGATCCTCGGAAAAGGGCCGGTGTACGCAAAGAGCGCCGGAAAGATCAGCGTCGCTTTCGAGATCCCGCACAAGAGCGGTTCCCTCTACAACATCCTTGGAAACTTTATTTTCAACAACGTCAACATGATGATGATCGAATCCCGCCCGATCCCGGAAAAGAGCTTCGAGTACCGGTTCTTCGTGGATTTCGAGGGAAATCTGAGCGATGCGGGCGTGAGAAACGCGCTGACAGGCATTGCGGCGGAAGCTTCCGTCATGAGAATTTTAGGAAACTACTAAGAACTGCGGTCCGGGAAATTCCGGACCGATTCTTATATCAGAAGATATATCGTGCAGACGAATATGCCGGAAAGAATCAGACCAGCCGGTATTCGTTCACAGAGTAAGGAGGAAACAACATGGCAGCCCTTACATTTGCAGCCATCGACGTGGGATCCTTTGAGGTGGAGATGGGAATCTATGAGATTTCAAGCCGCAATAAGATCCGGAAACTGGATCATATCCGCCACGTCACCGCGCTGGGAAGAGACACTTACAACAACGGAAAGATCAGCTACGAGATGGTGGAGGAGCTCTGCGAGGTCCTCTCGGGCTTCGCGGCGGTCATGAAGTCCTATAAGGTCACGGAGTACCGGGCCTACGCCACAAGCGCCATGCGCGAGGCGAGAAACAACAGGATCGTTTTGGACCAGATCCGCGTCCGCACGGGGATCCAGGTTCGGATCATCAGCAACTCGGAGCAGAGATTTCTGGGATATAAGGCCATCGCGGTCTCTGACGATGAATTTGACGAGAATATCCAGCAGGGAACCGCCATCGTGGATGTGGGATTCGGCAGCATGCAGATCTCCCTGTTTGATAAAAATCTCCTTGTGACCACGGAAAACCTGCCGTTAGGTGTTCTCAGGATCCGCGGTACTCTAGAGGATGTGGACACGACGGTGGAGCAGTACCGGGAGCTCATCGATGAGATGGTGGACAACGAGCTTCAGAACTACAAAAAAATGTATCTGAAGGATCGGAAGATCAAGCACCTGATCGGAATTGGGGAGAATATTTTGTATCTCTTCCGGTATGAGGATGACGGAAAGCCGTTATTCAGGATCACGAGAGAGCGGTTTGAGGAATTCTACGCCCGCCTGAGCGCGATGAATGAGGCCCAGCTGGAGGCGAACTTCGGCGTGAACAGAGAGTACGCGTCCCTGCTTCTCCCCTGCGCTGTAATTTATAAGAAGTTTTTTGAGATGACGGGAGCCGAGATGATCTGGATCCCTGGAATCCGACTCTGCGACGGAATCGCGGCGGAGTTCGCGGCGGACAAAAAGCTCTTAAAATTCCGCCACAATTTCGACAACGACATTATCAGCACTGCCCGCTCCATGGCGAAGCGTTACCAGTGCCTGAGCCGCCACACGGAGACCGTGGAGAAATATGTGCTTCAGATCTTCGACACGATGCGGAAATATCACGGAATGGCCCAGAGAGAGCGTCTGCTTTTGCAGATCGCGGTGCTGATCCACGCCTGCGGAAAGTTTATCAGCGTCCGTAACTCTAACGAGTGTGCCTACAACATTATCATGTCAACGGAGATCATCGGAATCTCCCATCTGGAGCGGGAGATCATCGCAAATGTGGTCCGTTACAATATCCGCGATTTCGACTACAACATGGTCCGGATGGAGACGGGACTGGATGCAGTGACGGACAGCTTCAGCGGGCAGAACGAGGTCATGCTTCTCATCGCGAAGCTCACGGCGATGCTGCGTCTGGCAAATTCCATGGACCGCGGACACGGTTCAAAACTTGCGGACTGCCGGATGGCGGTGAAGGACGGAAAACTGATCGTGACGACGGACTATCACGGCGACATCACGCTGGAAGCGGTGTCTTTTGAGCAGAAGGCAGCGTTCTTTGAGGAGATTTTTGGAATCCGGCCAGTGCTTCGTCATAAAAAATATGTATAATACCGGGAGTGCGAATCACGCAGCAATTCGGTATTTGAAACAGCGTTCAGACAGGAAACATCGCTTGGAGGAAGGCGGAGAGGAAAGATGAAAAAAGAGGCAAAAAAAGAAAATACACTGAAAGCCAAAAAAGGAAAAGAACAGGGATCGGAGTACTTCCAGGATCCGAAAAATTATGTAAACCGAGAGCTGAGCTGGCTGGAGTTTGACTGCCGCGTCCTGGAGGAAGCCAGGGACAAGACAACGCCGCTATTCGACCGCCTGAAATTCTTGAGCATCACGGCATCGAACCTGGATGAGTTTTTCATGGTCCGTGTGGCGTCCCTGAAGGATATGGTCCATGCCGGATATAAGAAGTTAGATATCGCGGGAATGACGGCCAAGGAACAGCTTGATAAGATCAGCACAAGGACCCACGAGCTGGTGGTCCAGCAGTACAACACCTACAACCGGTCGCTTCTTCCGGCTCTCAGAAACAACGGTCTGAACCTCATCGAGCGCCACGAGGACCTGACCCCGGAACAGGGTGCGTTCGTGGACCGGTATTTCAAGGAAGAGGTCTACCCGGTGCTCACCCCGATGGCGGTGGACTCCTCGAGACCGTTCCCGCTTGTACGGAATAAATCCTTAAATATCGCGGCACTGCTCAGGAAAAAAGACGGCGATGAGGAACTGGAATTTGCCATGGTACAGGTTCCGGCGGTGCTCCCGCGTATCTTAAGTCTCCCGGTGACCACCGATGAGAACCACAACGAGATGCGGAATGTGATCTTCCTGGAGGAGATCATCGAGCGGAACATGCAGCAGCTGTTCTTAAACTATGATATCGTGACCTCCCACCCGTTCCGAATCATGAGAAACGCTGACTTTTCCCTTGACGAGGAGGAGGCAGTGGACCTTCTGGAGGAGATCGAGAAGCAGTTAAAGCGCAGACAGTGGGGCGAGGTCATCCGTCTGGAAATAGAGGACAAGGCGGACCACAGACTCCTCAAGATCCTAAAGAGAGAGCTGGAGGTCAACGAGGAAGATATCTTCGAGATTCCTGGCGCCCTGGATCTCACGGTGCTCATGAAGATGTACGGTCTTGACGGATATGACCACTTAAAGACACCAAAGTACACACCGCAGCCGGTTCCGGCGCTGATGAACGATGATGACATCTTCACGAATATCCGGAAAGGCGATATTCTCCTGATGCACCCCTACGAGACCTTTGACCCTGTGGTGGACTTTGTGAGAAGTGCGGCGAGAGATCCGGAGGTCCTCGCCATCAAGCAGACACTCTACCGTGTCAGCGGAAATTCCCCGATCATTGCGGCTCTGGCGGCAGCGGCGGAGAATGGAAAGCAGGTATCTGTACTTGTTGAGCTGAAGGCGAGATTTGATGAGGAGAACAATATTATCTGGGCGAAGAAGCTTGAGAAAGCGGGATGCCACGTTATCTACGGTCTTGTGGGATTAAAGACCCACTCGAAGATCACCCTCGTAGTCCGGAGAGAGGAGGACGGCATCCGCAGATACGTCCATCTCGGAACCGGAAACTACAACGATTCCACCGCAAAGCTCTACACGGACTGCGGAATCATGACATGCCATCCGCTGATCGGTGAGGACGCGACGGCGCTCTTCAACATGCTCTCCGGTTACTCGGAGCCGTTAAACTGGAACATGCTCTCCGTGGCACCGCTGTGGCTCCGCGGAAAGTTCCTGCGTTTAATCGAGCGTGAGACAAAGAATGCCAGGGAAGGAAAGCCTGCATCCATCATCGCGAAGATGAACTCTCTCTGCGACAAGGAGATCATCGCGGCTTTATATGAGGCGTCCTGCGCGGGCGTCAGGATCCGCCTGGTGGTCCGCGGAATCTGCTGCCTGAAGGCTGGAATTCCGGGACTTTCCGAGAATATCGAGGTCCGCTCCATCGTCGGGGAATTCCTGGAGCACGCCCGTATCTTTATCTTCGAGAATGACGGAAGCGAAGAGATCTACATGGGAAGTGCCGACTGGATGCCGAGAAACTTAGACCGCCGTGTGGAGATCCTGTTCCCGGTACTGAGGGAAGAGCTGAAAGACAGGATCCGGAAGTACATGGAATTGGAGCTTGAGGACAACTTAAAGGCCCATGTCTTACAGCCGGACGGAACATACGAGAAGCCGGACCGCCGCGGAAAGCTCCCGGTTGGCTCCCAGATGGCGCTCTGCGAGATGGCTGTGGCCGCGGCGAAGAATGAGCGGAAGAAGCATGATCAGGAAGAGACGGCAAGAGTGTTTATTCCGATCGAGAGTGAGAATTAAGCGAGGTCATAAATTGACTGCCCGGTCCGCGACAGAGACAT
>CAVFLH010000159.1:0-5702 GCA_963622995.1 uncultured Eubacteriales bacterium
ATTTGATACCATGTGCTGGGGACTCCAGAAATATTTTTCCTGGGTGACTTCTTTCCCCATAGCCAGCTCTTCCGCCGTGTCAAAGATCCGTTTCGCATAGACATCCTTGCTGGATTCCACAGTTCCGAAGAGTTTTCCTTCCCGGAATGCCTCCTGTCCTGCGGGCGTTCCGTCGATTCCCACAAGCTTTATGGTTCCGGAGACGATCCCGGCCCGGTCGATGGCGTCGATGGCTCCTAACGCCATGTCATCATTGTTCGCGATCACAAGCTCGATCTCATCCCCGTACTCGGAAAGCCACTGCTCCATCAGCGCCGATGCCTGGTTTCTCTCCCAGTTGGCGATGCCGCCGGTGATGCGCCGGATGGGAACTCCGCCGTCCTTTAAGGTCTGGATGGACCACTCCGTCCGGATCAGGGAATCCTGGTGGTTCGTCTCGCCTTCCAGCAGCACATAGGAGATGACCCCGTCCCCGTTCCGGTCCAGGGATGCGGGATTTTTCTCATAGGCATCCACGAGAATCTGGCCCTCAAGCACAGCGGATTCCTTCGCGTCCGCCCCAACGTAATAAAGTTTTTCCCACCGGTTCATGTCCTCAGCCACCGGCTCCCGGTTGAAGAAGACAATGGGCGTATCCACCTCCATGGCCTTATCGATGATGCTGGATGCCGCCGAGCGGTCCACGATATTCACGCAGAGCACGTCGCAGTCCAGGTCGATCATCCGCTCCGCCTGGCTGTTCTGGGTGATCTGGTTTCTCTTTGCGTCCCGGACGTCCAGGGTCACACGGGTCCCCGTCTCCTTCTCGTAGTCCTTCGCCGCCTGCTCCAGGGAATTCCGCAGAGTTCCGATAAAGGTATCGTCGTTTCGATATAAGAGGACTCCGATCCGGAGTGCCGTCTTTTTCTCCTCCTGGCCACTGTCCTTCGCCCCGTAGAGCCACAATCCGCCCACGGCCGCCGCAAGTGCCGCCGCAGCCAGGACCGGAAGATTTATCTTTTTCATTCCGCACACCCCCCCTATTGCATCGGATACAGCATTTTCTCGAAGATGCCGCTCTTTAAGATCTCCTCGTCGATATACTCCGGTGTCAGCGTGATCTGCTTTTCCTGGCGTTCTCCGCCTGCCGCCTGTACCGCCATCTCAACACTTAAATATCCCTCGTCAAACCGGTTCCACGCCATAAGGCCTTTGACGATCCCTTTGTCGATCTGGTTTAAGAGCGCCGTCGTGCTTCCGATGCCGTAAAGCGCTGTCACATGTTCCCGGTACACGCTGCTTCCCTCTAAGATATCCGCAAGGTCCGAGAGTGTTCCCACATCCATGCCCACAGCCAGAAAATCCCCGTTTTCCGGGTAAACCGTCTCCTCGATGGCTGTCCGGTATGTGTCAGCCGAACGTTTTTCAATGAGACGGATCTGAAATCCCGCCCGGTCAAGCACGGAGCGCAGGCCGTCGTACACATCCCGGTTTCCTGTGTAGGAAAGCCCCTCCGTAAACAGGCAGATGAGGCGTCCCGGATCTTCGTTTGCCGTGATCTGTTCTCCCAGTGTTTTTCCCGTCTCATACCGGTCCACCGAGATGGCAGAAGTCACGGAGCTGCTGATCATGGAGGAGCCAAGAAAGACCACCGGACAGCCCGGTGAGATCTCGTCGAGACGCATGGCCGCAAGGTCCTCACGCACCGGAGCGAGGATAATGGCGTTCGTGCCGTCCTTCACCTCCCGAACGATCAGGTCTTCCTGCTGTTCTTCATCATTTTCCGCGTACAGCGTGATAAAGTTCACATCCGCCTGGTACTTCTTCTCCGCCGTCTCCATGCCCTCGCGGAAATTTCCATAATAATTGTCGTTCACATTGTCGATGATGACGGATACCCGGCAGATCTCCTTCTCCTTCTCTTTGATGATCAGGTCCGTGGAGGACAGAAGGTATAAAAGCACCAGGAACGCCACCGCGACGCACCAGCTTATCTTTTCTCTATTTGACATGGATCTTTTCCCCCTCTGCCGTTTCCGCGTAAGGAACCGCCTTCATGTGGATCGTCACCGTGGTTCCCTCGTCAAGCTCCGAGTCGATCGCAAGCCCGTACTCCGCACCGAAATACAGGCGGATCCGCTCGTTGACGTTCCGCACGCCGATTCCGGAACCGCTCTTGGATGCCACATGGGCTTTGTCCGTGAACATGTGGTCCACCTGTTCCTGCGTCATTCCGAGACCATTGTCGGAGACCTTCATGTAGAGGTCATCCCCATCCCGGTACACCCGGATCAGGATCTCCCCGTCGCCGTCCATGAATTCCATGCCGTGGTAGATGGCATTTTCCACAAGCGGCTGCAAAATCAGTTTCAGGCTCGCCAGGTCCATCACGTCCTCGTCCGCCTGGATCTCATAGGTGAAGCGGTTTTTGAAGCGCATGTGCTGGATCGTCAGGTAGTTTCTCACATGTTCCAGCTCGTCGCGGACCGTGATGATGCTCTTTCCGCGGCTTAAACTGATGCGGAAAAATCTCGCCAGGGCTGTCACGACCTTTACCGCGTCCGCCTGTTTCTCGTTTTCGATCATCCAGACGATGATATCCAGGGTATTATAGAGGAAGTGCGGGTTGATCTGGGACTGCAGGACATCAAATTCGTTCTTTCGCTTCGACTCATGTTCCGCCACGATATCATCCATCAGCTTGCGGATCTGGGTCGTCATGTTTTTGATGGAGGTGCCCAAGTGCTGGATCTCGTAAGAACCGCCAACATAGACGTCCGCTTCCATATCTCCCGCCTCGATCTCGTTCACCGAGTGTTCCAGCTTTTCGATGGGAGTCGTGATTCTTGTGGAGATATAGGCGTTGATCATCGCCAACAGGAAAGCCACCAGGGCAACGATGAACACCACGAGAAGTCTCGTCTTCAGTGCATTTAGGGACACGCCGCCGAGAGCTGCCGCTCCAACGATCTTCCAGCCCGTGTAGCCCACGGTCTTTACGGTCACTGCCCTCTTTTCACCTTTGTACTCTTCTGTATAGGTTCCATCCCGGTATTCCGCCGCGGCTTCCAGATTTTCCTCCTCGAGACCTGAATAGATGAGCTGGGACTCCGGG
This sequence comes from uncultured Eubacteriales bacterium, assembly GCA_963622995.1. Taxonomy (GTDB): domain Bacteria; phylum Bacillota; class Clostridia; order Lachnospirales; family Lachnospiraceae; genus Pilosibacter. The sequence continues at coordinate 3,095 of CAVFLH010000159.1, forward strand.
TGATAGATGAGCTCGCCGTCCGTTCCCAGAAGGTACACATATCCGCCGTTTCCAAGTGTGATCCCGTCAAAAAGCTGTTCCAGGCTGTCGTAGCGGATATCGATGAGAAGAATTCCCTGTTCCGTGGAGGAGCCTTCCGTGATCTCCACCGCCCGGGTCGCGGAGATGACCCAGCGGTACTGGCTCTCGCCGGTATCAAAGATGCGCTGGACATGGGGCGTGGAAAAATGAAGGTTTTCCGTCTTGTTTAACGCCGCCTGAAACCAGGATGTTTCCGCCGGGTCCGCGCCGGTCTTTAAACGGGTCGCGGGAACCGCTTCCAGGAGTTCACCTTCTTTGGAGAACAGGGCGATATTTTCCACATTGTCCTTGTTGTTGTCATAGAGCAGCGTCATTTCCCGGTTGATCTTCTCGTCCGCCAGGTCCGCGTTTTTTACGACTCCGTAATAGAGGGAGTCGGAAAGCTTCATGATGCTCCGAAGCCACACATCCATGGACCGGTTCAGCTGGTCGATGACGATCTGGTTCTCCTCCTGCATTGTGTCGGTCATCTGCTTCGACATTCTGCTGTAGAGGGACAGGCCGATGAAGATGCTGGCTGCCAGCGCCGTCACTGTGAAGTAGACGAAGATCATGTAGCGGATGCTGGTGCGGTTGAAGAAGCCGCCTTCGTTTTCTGGTTTCATAACTCTCTCCCCCGGGATCGTTCCCGTGTGTTTCCCGTTTTTCCATTTTGCCACCGATCAAACCGTTTTTGGCCTGTTCGCAGCGGTTCAGCCGTTGGAAACAGTCGTTAACAACTGAATCTGCACCTGCCCGCTCCTATTAATTCGTCGTTCTGCTTCCCCTAAACTTTGTCGGTGAAACACCAAACTTCTTTTTAAATACATAACTGAAATAATTCTGCTCCTGATACCCAACCTTCGACGCGATCACATACGTTTTATCATCCGTCATGTTCAGAAGCTCCACCGCCTTATTGAGCCGCACATCCGTCAGATAACCGATGTAGGTCTGGCCTGTCGCCTTCTTGAACATCGTCGAGAAGTACGCCGGGCTCATATGCAGCGTGCGGCAGATCTGCTCCACCGAGAGGTCCGGATCCTGGTAATTTTCCATGATATACTGCTTTGCGCGCTCCATGCTCTGTCTCGTGGTGTTGTCGCGCTCTTTGTCCATGGCGCCGTTGATCTTAAGCGCCGCGCCCAGAAGCCATTTCGAGAAGGTCTCCCGGTTCATGACCTGCTGGATCATCATAAACGGATCCGGTCCCACCTTGGAGTCCGCGAACAGCTCGTCCATCTCCAGGTCATACTGCTGAATCAGCTGCACGAGGCAGTTTGCGACGCTTAAAATATAGGTCTGGTACTGTCTCGCATGGACTTTCGCGTCCGACATACGGCCTATGATCTGGGATGTCACCGACCGGATCTTCTCCTCCGGACCGAATTTTACCGCCTGGATCAGAGCAGACTCATCCTCCGCGGTAAACTGGAGTTTTCCCGTGTTTACCGGCTCCACGTCGTTGATATAGATCGTGCTTCCGTTGCCGACGATGGCCCGGTATCCCAGGGCATCCAGGGCCGACTGGAACGACTCATAGATGAGCCCCAGCTCCGTCCTGCTGTGTCCGATTCCGATGGTCACCGGGATCATTAAGATCTTTCGGATCTCCTTGCAGATATCGCTCAAAACATCGATAAGCCCCGTCTGGGAGTTCGTCTCGTCCACCGCGACGATTCCGGCAACCTCCGCGTCCGCCGTTCCCGAGTAGGAAAACAGGGAAAATCTGCAGTATCTCTTCAGGTTTTCCTCTAATATCTGCATCACAGAGATCGGGATCAGGTCCCGCTCCTCATGCAACGGCAAAATCACCTCGCCGGACACCGCGGAGAGTTCCACCTTTACCGCGATAGAGATCCATTTTTTTGCCCCAGCCAGGGGAATATCGTACTGTTCCAGTTTTTCCTCCACCGTCTTCTCGTCCATCTGACGGCTCACGAGGTCCTTTAAGAACTGTTCTCTCAAGATCGGCAGACTCCGCTTATAGTTTTCCCGGAGCAGACTCACATCGCGCTTCTGCTCGATCTCCTCGTCGAGGCTCGCCTGGATCTTTCTTAAAATCGCCGTCAGTTCTTCCACGTTCACCGGCTTTAAGATATACTCCGTCACATTCAGCTTGATTGCCCGCTTCGCGTACTCGAAATCATCGTATCCCGAGAAGATGACGATCTTCATGGACGGGTATTTCTGCCGGATCTTTTCCGCCAGCGTGAGTCCATCCATATACGGCATCCGGATATCCGTGAGCACCACGTCCGGCTCCAGATTCTCGATCTTCTCCAACGCGTCCTCCCCGTTTTCCGCGTCCCCGACCACGGTAAATCCCACCGCCTGCCAGTCGATCTTGCGGATAATGCTCTTCCGTACTTCCTCCTCGTCATCCACAAGGATAATTCTGTATAAATCCATCTGCTGCTCCTATCTGAACCGGCTTTACCCCCGCCGGTATCTTTTGCTTCATCCTTGCTGTCTGGATTCGTTTCTTTTCAGACATTTTATATTATTTTACTATAAAACAGGAGAGTTTGCAAATAGTTCACCCCTC
>CAVFLH010000160.1:0-5699 GCA_963622995.1 uncultured Eubacteriales bacterium
CTTCAAGTAAATTCAGAATAACATATGACAAACTGTTTGTCAACAAAATAACATTTTAACAAACAAAAAGTTTGAAAAACCTATTGACATTACAAAGCGTATGTCATATAATGAAGACACCAAACAAAAAGGAAGGAAAACAAACTTTCAGTTATAAACCCATCCTTTTCCGGACCCGGGATCCACTCACAGGGAACCCGAGTCCACCCACTTGAAACAGATGTATTTCAACTCCTTGTTTATAGAAATCTTGTAACTATGAAGGTACTGAATAGTTGCAGAATCACATCGTGGTGGATGTGATGAAAACCGGTTTTTCAGCAGATAGGATGCCTGCTGGAAAAATGAAAGGCCGAAAGGCCCGCTGTCTCGCCACAGCGAAAAAATCCATGTTTCCGGTGAATCCCCAAAAGGGAAAATTATGGTACATATTGAGCAGGCAGAGACCCTGAAACAGCTTACCCCCAATGTAGCTGTTCCAGGGTCTCTGTCTGTTTTTGCTGAGGGAAAGTAAAAATACAGGCTGGCGTCACATATATTGTATAGGTAACAAGTGCGGTGGAGGAGTGTATGAAATTCAGACAGAAAGTTTTTCTGTTCTTTGCAATTGTAATCATGGATATGATCCTGTTTGGCGGGGCAGTGCGGATGTGGAGAGGAAGAGCGGAGACAGGCACTGTGAGGCAGGATAAGAAAGTCAGTGCCGGGATAATAAGTGCAGTGGAAGAACTGGCAGCGGGTGAGGTTTCAGAAAACAATTACAGCGAAGCTGGCCGATCAGAAAAGATTGCATCGGATATGACCGGGCAGCAGGAGAGCAGCGTCAAAAAATATGTGGCGCTCACCTTCGATGACGGTCCGAACTCCAAATACACGAAGCCGCTCTTGGACGGTCTCCGGGAACGCGGAATCCGCGCGTCCTTTTTCCTCGTGGGCGAATGCATTGACGGGAAGGAGGACCTGGTAAAACAGATGGCGGAGGACGGCCACCTGATCGGGGTCCACTGTTTGACCCACAAGGACCTCACGAAGGAGAATCTCTCGGATGCGAAAAAAGAACTCTGCGATACGAGGGAGAAGATCCAGGCAGTGACCGGAATCCAGCCGGAGTATGTCCGTCCGCCCTACGGGAACTGGAACGCGAAGCTGGAGGAGGCGGTGGACATGATCCCCGTATTCTGGGATGTGGATTCCATCGACTGGCGGTTAAAAAACACGGAAAAAGTCACCGCGAAGGTACTGAAAGACACCGAGGACGGGGACATTATCCTGATGCACGATGAGTTCAAAACCTCCGTGGAAGCGGCGCTTAGGATCATTGACAACCTGACGGCAAAAGGGTATACTTTTGTTACGATAGACGAACTGATGGTCGATTAGAGAAAGGCAGTTTTCATGGATTTATTTGACTATATGAGAGCGAACACGATGGAGAAGGAGTCGCCGTTAGCATCCCGGATGCGGCCGACGACTCTGGACGAGGTGGTCGGTCAGAAACATATTATCGGGAAGGACAAGCTCCTCTACCGCGCGATCAAAGCGGACAAACTGGGGTCCGTGATCTTTTACGGCCCGCCGGGAACGGGAAAAACGACCCTGGCGAAGGTGATCGCGAACACCACCAGCGCCCGGTTCGAGCAGATCAATGCCACCGTGGCTGGAAAAAAAGATATGGAAGAGATTGTAAAGAATGCCAAGGACGCCATCGGCATGTACGGGCAGAAGACGATCCTCTTTGTGGATGAGATCCACCGATTTAACAAGTCCCAGCAGGACTACCTGCTCCCGTTTGTGGAGGACGGAACGATCACCCTGATCGGCGCGACGACGGAGAATCCGTACTTTGAGGTGAACAACGCCCTGCTTTCAAGATCCAGAATTTTCGAGCTAAAACCGCTGGAAAAGCAGGATATCCGGGAACTCGTGATGCGGGCGGTCTATGACACGGAAAAAGGAATGGGAACTTACGGCGCCGATATCACCGATGAGGCGGCAGATTTCCTGGCGGATGTGGCGAACGGCGATGCGAGAGCGGCACTGAATGCAGTGGAACTGGGAATCCTGACAACGGACAAGTCCGATGACGGAAAGATCCATATCACGATCGATGTGGCAGCGGAATGTATCCAGAAGCGGGTGGTGTGCTATGACCATGACGGGGACAACCACTACGATACGATCTCCGCGTTCATCAAGAGCATGCGCGGTTCCGACCCCGACGCCGCGGTCTACTACCTGGCACGGATGCTGTACGCCGGTGAGGACGTGAAATTTATTGCCCGCAGGATCATGATCTGCGCGTCGGAGGACGTGGGAAACGCGGACCCGAACGCCCTGGTGGTGGCGGTGAGTGCGGCCCAGGCCGTTGAGCGGATCGGCATGCCTGAGAGCCAGATCATCCTCTCCCAGGCGGCGGCCTACGTTGCCACTGCGCCGAAGAGCAATGCGTCCTGCGTGGGGATCCAGAACGCGATGAAGACCGTGGCAAATATGCGCACCATGCCGGTGCCTGCCCATCTCCAGGATAAGCACTACAAAGGCGCCGAAAAGCTGGGACATGGTCTCGGCTATAAGTACGCTCACGACTACCCGAACCACTATGTCACCCAGCAGTACCTGCCTGCCGGAATGGAAGGAATGCGGTTCTATGAGCCGTCGGAGAATGGGTATGAGAAGAAGATTAAGGAACATATGGAGTTTATAAAGAGGGAAGCTGGGGAGATAGAATATTAAGCAGCAGATGCCTGTAAAATTCCCTCTTTCTTTTTTTGAATGTGTGCGTTATAATGAGGTATACTGATCCTCCGATATCGTGTAAATGCGATGATCCCATCGGAGAAGAGTTTCAAATCTAATGGTTCAAAGGCAGCCGGTCCGGAAATGGGGAGGCTGTTATAATCTTTTTATGATTCCCAACGAGATGATAAAACCGGAATAAAAATGAAGGAGTATCCATTATGCGTGAAAAATTAGCGACATTACCGCTGACTCAGTTAAAAGAGCTGGCAAAGAGCCAGGGAATCAAGAATATCAGCGGCTTACGAAAAGCAGAATTAATTGACCGTCTCTGTGAGGGGGCAGAGAGCGCCGAAGCAGGAAAGACGGCGGGAAACAGTGAAAATAGAGAAAGCGTGGCAGCAGCACCGGTGCATGGGGCAGCTGCAGAGGCAGCAGTTTCTGGAAAAGGTTCTGGAAGCGCGAGAACAGAGAATGCAGCACCGGAAAGAACATCTGCGGTGTCAGAGCGCACAGAACGTCAGGAACGTACAGGTCGTCAGGAGAGAACGGACCGCTATGAGAGATCAGACCGTCAGGACCGCGGCGAGCGCCAGGTGAGAAATGACCGCCAGGGAAGTTACCAGAGTCGTCAGAATAACTATAGAGAACGTCAGAATAATTATCAGGAACGCCAGAACAGCTACCAGGACCGTCAGGGCAACTATCAGGAACGCCAGAACAGTTATCAGGACAGACAGAACAGCCAGTCCGCAGGCCAGGATGCGCAGACACAAGGAGCTTCCTACCAGGAACGCCAGAGTCAGAACAGTGTTCAGGACGCCCAGGGTATCCAGGAGAACGCAAGAACCTACCAGTCCGGTTACCAGACAAGAAACCAGGGCACCCAGAGCTACACTGCGGACCCGAAGACCGACCTCCAGGATCTTGACAGCGGCATCGAGGCAAACGGAATTCTGGAAGTTATGCCGGACGGCTTCGGCTTTATCCGCTGCGAGAACTTCCTCCCGGGCGACAACGATGTCTATGTAGCTCCGTCCCAGATCCGCCGTTTCAATATGAAGACCGGCGATATCATCCGCGGAAGCCGCAGAGTGAAATCCGCAACGGAGAAATTTGCGGCACTCCTCTATGTGAAGACGATCAACGGCTATCCGACGAGCGTCGTGGAACACCGTCCGAACTTCGAAGACCTGACTCCGATCTTCCCAAACCAGAGACTGAATCTGGAGGTCAGAGGCGGAAAAAATACGACAGCCATGAGAGTAATGGACCTTCTCGCCCCGATCGGTAAAGGACAGCGTGGTCTTATCGTGTCCCCGCCGAAGGCAGGTAAAACGACCTTATTAAAACAGGTGGCGAAAGCCGTAACGACAAACTATCCGGACATGCATATGATCATCCTTCTGATCGATGAGCGCCCGGAGGAAGTCACAGACATCAAGGAATCCGTTGTTGGTCCGAACGTGGAAGTCATCTACTCCACCTTCGACGAGCTCCCGGAGCGCCACAAACGTGTCTCCGAGATGGTGATTGAGCGCGCGAGACGTCTCGTAGAGCATGGACGTGACGTTATGATCCTCTTAGACAGTATCACAAGACTGGCGAGAGCCTACAACCTCGTCGTTCCGCCGAGCGGACGTACACTTTCCGGCGGTCTCGATCCGGCGGCTCTCCATATGCCGAAGAGATTCTTCGGTGCGGCGAGAAACATGAGAGAGGGCGGAAGTCTGACGATTTTAGCGACAGCTCTTGTCGATACGGGAAGCCGTATGGATGATGTGATCTACGAGGAATTTAAGGGAACCGGCAACATGGAGCTCGTGCTTGACAGAAAGCTTTCCGAGAAGCGGATATTCCCGGCTATCGATATCTTAAAGTCCGGCACACGCCGCGACGATCTCTTACTCACAAGCGAGGAAGCGGAAGCGGTGGACATCGTCCGCAAGGCGACAAACTCCATGAAAGCGGAAGAGTCCGTGGAGAAGATCCTGGACATGTTCGCACGGACGAGAACAAACCGAGAGTTTGTGGAAATGACGAAGAAGACACGGTTTATATAATTTATCAGCAGTTTAACCGCATAGAACCTAAAAATTAAGAGGCTGTGCGGGAAACTGTATTTATAGCTGTGTGAATACCTGGCGGGAAGGAAAGAAGCAGCCAGGTGAGATAGGAGAACGAATAGAATGGAAGAAACAGGAAAAAATCCGATCCAGGTCGCAGAGCGCCTGTTCCAGGTGATCGAGTGTCTGGCGGAATATGGGCCCATGGGGATCATGGATCTGAGCGCGCAGCTCGGATTTCATAAGAGCACGACGCACCGTCTCGTGACATCCCTCCAGTACATGGGGTATATCCGCCAGGACGAGGAATCCTTAAAATATGCGCTGTCCTTAAAGTTCCTGGAGATCGGAAGTAAGATCCTGGAACAGACGAATATGGCGTCCCTGATCCACCCGTCCCTCAAGAAGCTCTCGGAGCAGACCGGGGAGACGGTGCATCTGGTCCGCAGAGAGGGAACGGAGGCCGTGTATATCGATAAAGTGGAGTCCACCGTCAGCTCGATCCGCATGGTTTCGAGAGTCGGAAACAGGATTCCGCTATACTGCTCCGGTGTCGGCAAAGCGCTGTTGGCGGAGCTGCCGGATTCTGAGATCGAGGATATCTGGAACAGCTCCGAGATCGTGTCCCTGACCCCGTATACCGTGACGAAGCTGCCGGATCTCATGAATCGGATCGCGACGGTGCGGAAGGTCGGATACGCCATGGACGATGAGGAGAACGAGGAAGGCGTCCGCTGTATCGCGGTCAGCATCCCTGACTACCACAAAGAGCCGGTCTACGCCCTCAGCATCTCCGCCCCGGTAAGCCGCATGACAGATGCCCGGATCGCGGAGCTTTCCGTGGATGTGCTGGCGTTTAAGAAGGAGCTGGAGAAGACACTGGGATTTTCGAGAAGT
>CAVFLH010000161.1:0-958 GCA_963622995.1 uncultured Eubacteriales bacterium
CTTTCAATGCTCATGTCGTAAGTGCTGAAGATTTCGCAAAGGATCTCGGTGACGCGTACTTTGAGGAGGATGGCAGCTACACCATCAATATTCCGGAGGAAAACCCGTTTTTCCCGTATGAGGTTCAGTTTACTCACGATGGAAAGACAGAAAATGAGTGGTTTATGAATCCGGAAGATTCCATAGAGATCGACGGACATACCTTCTATGTGTCCGCAAGTTTTGATGGAACCGTTGTTACCCAGATGACCATGGATGTTGCCGGTCAGGAGGTCGTTGTATATCCGGAGGAGAAAGAATTTACGGATGGAGACGGTGTGGCGGAGATGTCACTGCTGCCGTTGGATAGTCGGTCTTTGACAATTGATTTATCCGGATTTTCTCCGATTGAACTCAGTGAGGTGAAAGTTTCGTCTATTTTTACAGGCGATCACCAGTTAAGTGAGACGGATGCGATTATGTGGAAGTCCTATTATTCGGATCGCTATGACGTTATACCGGAAGCAAACTCATGGAAACTGGATCTTTCACATAATCTTTCTGGAAACAGTGGCGTATCGTTAGAAATGATTGTTGGCGAAGCAGATCAGTTAGCGGATTCTAATATGAGGTACTATTTAGATGTCTTTATGACTGATCCCCAGGAGTGGTTAACTGCTTCCGTGAAACGGCAAAAAGAGGATGGAAGTACAGAAAACCTGAAGATTGCCAGCGGACGTTATTATGATTATGGAGATTGGAAGTTTGAAGGGTTGGATAAAAAGGATCCAGTATCAGCAAATCATCGATTTGATATTCATATTAATAATTATGATGGAACTGAAGATCAGCTTTTTCAGGTTTCTGTAAAGTTAAACTTAGACCAGTTTAAAAACTCTGCAATTTCAAAGCTTTATTTAGTTGAGGATGGAAGCAAGAAAAGTGATTATAAAATGACGCTGACGGAGGACGGAGGCGA
>CAVFLH010000161.1:968-4600 GCA_963622995.1 uncultured Eubacteriales bacterium
CATATTCATATGGCTGGACAGATATTGTTGCGTCTGATTCCACGGGTGAAGAAATTGGATTTTATGAACTCAGAACATACTTTGGAATGCATGGAGAGGAGAGAGACTATATTTCAGGACGGCTTTATGATAAAAATGGCGACTATATGTCTTATGAGACCAACTATATCGGCAGAGAGTCTGAGAGCTACGATTCCTGGGAGAACTCAACATACGAGTATGAAGAGTATGAAGCAAATCTAGAGCCTTGGTATGCAGCCAATGATGAGTACCGGCTTGTCATGAACTATGAAAAGGCAGATGAGGCAAGTACATCGAAGGTTCTTGGGGCATATGTCGGAAAATATAAGACACTGGAGGAAGCGAAGGCAGCCGGAGCTGTGGATATCAGTGGAACCCTGTTTGACAGCTCTGTGGGATATGCTGCGGATTTCAGCAAGGGAATTTATCTTTCTGTCTTTGCAGGAGAGGAATCATCTCCCAAATTATTTGGATGGCATATCACCACGAAATCTGAGATTGATTTAAGTAATTCTACACTTGTGTGGTTTACCGGGTTACTGGATTCAGAGGGAAACCGTGTAACATCTGAAGTCTTAGAAACCAGCGATGATGACTATGCAGATTATAACTACATTACAATTCTTGTAGATGCGGATACGGATCTCGGTAAACTGGCTCCGGTATTTGGCACCGCTAAGGGCATCCGCTTATATACGGATAAAGAAGAGGTGAGCGGTGTAAGCCAGCATGATTTCTCCAATGGACCTGTCCATTATACGGCATCTGCAGAGAATTTCGAGAGCGCAAAGAATTACTGGCTGCAGGTTATCAAACCTAAGCAGGGTGAGAGCTGGCTTTATATGAATAGTCTGGCGGATGAAAATGCCCAGACAAAAGAAATAGACGGAATCGTTTACACGACCCGTGAAGTAATGTTGAATGGTATCCATGATTATGAACACAGAATTCTTCTGGTAAATATGGGAACCGAAGCTCTGAGTAAATTATCAGTAGAAGCATCTGGTTCATCCTTTGAATCCGGAACTGTGCTTCTTAACGATTACTGGACATTAAAAGGAGTTCATGATCTTTCCGGATTCCAGTGGAGTGACGATAAGAAAGATATGAATCTGGCAAAGATCAAACTGGAACTGGGAGACGAAGACGAGGCAAACGGTGAGGATCTTGATGGAACACTGACGATCAAGGAAAACGGAAAAACGATCATGGTCATCACACTGACTGGTGTAGTTGGTGACCCTGGTATCGTCACAAAGGAGATTCCGGACGCAGTCAAATACGTTCATTACGGCTCCATGATCCAGAACACCAACAAGTATGATTTTAATACGGTAAGTTACAAGCTTACATCCGGAAAACTTCCGAGCGGAATGGAATTAAAGCCGAACGGAGAGCTCTACGGCGTACCGCTGGAGACAGGTGAATTCACATTCACAGTCCAGATGAAAAACAGTTACGGAAGTTTTGGAACAGCATCAAGAGAGTTCACACTGAAGGTTGTAGACAACACCGACGCAAACGTAGACGGTGCAGTCGACCAGGGGTATGACCTGAAAGAGCGGGTTCCGGATATCTTACTGAGCGACAACAATGATTATACAATGACATCTGTCGGTGTGATCGAGGAATGGGACAACCTTACTCTTGACGGTAAACGCCTTGTAGAGGGTGTCGATTTCGACGCAAAATCCGGAAGTACCCGTCTTACGATCAGAAGCCAGACATTAAAAGCAAATAATCAGACGGGAACGCATACATTGAGTGCGGAGTTCCGTGAGAAGAGTACGGGAACCTTAAAACGTGCGGCTCAGAACTACAGAGTCGGCCAAAAGACATCCGGTGGAAGCAGCTCTGGACGGGCAACGGTGAGAGCTGATGTCGGAAATATCGGCGCAGACGGCGCCTGGATGCAGGATGCAAAGGGCTGGAAGTGCAAGGCAGCAGACGGAACCTGGTATACAAACTGCTGGAAAGAACTGACATACCAGAATGAGAAGTCATGGTACCGTTTTGACGCCCAGGGCTATCTTGTAACCGGTTGGTATCAGGAAAATGGAACATGGTACTATCTGAATCCAAAGTCTGATGGAAAGCAGGGCAAGATGCTGACAGGCTGGCAGTATATTGATAATATCTGGTACTACTTTAATAAAAATGCGGGTGACAAACAGGGCGCAATGTTCAGTGGACGCTGGGCAGAACTTCCGTACAACGGTACGATTGAATGGTACTATTTTGAAGAAAACGGAGCCATGAAGACAGATTGGCTGACTCAGGATGAGAACAAGTATTACCTGCATCCGATCGCAGATGGCACAAGAGGCAGAATGCTGACAGGCTGGCAGAAGATTGGTGATAACTGGTACTACTTCCATGAAGAGTCTGATGGAAATAAGGGCGTTCTTGCGAGAAGAACAAGAATTGGAAATTATTATGTAAACTCAGACGGAGTTTGGGCGAAATAATAAGTAAAGTATTAGGGCGGGATTCGTATGAACCCTGCCCTATTGCTGATTTCGGGGGTATCTCTATGTTTGACAGCCCATATTTTGCCACTTTTTCATAAGAGAAGCGTAAGACTCGTTAAGTTGCATTTCGTTCAGAGATAAGCTATAATTGAATTTGCGCAAAATTTATGTGAGGTGAATCACTATGAGAAAATCAATCAAGACAGTCATTCTCGCCTGCGTCTTCGCGGCGGCTTTCCAGATCACGGCGTTTGCAAGCTTTTCCTGGAAGGTGGAGAGTGCGGACAGTTCCTATGTTGGAACCACGAATGTGACTGTGACGAATACATCTGGTAAGAAAGAGACGGAGGACGCTCCGATCGTGCGGAAAGGCGCGGTAGTGACGTTTACGGAGGCGGCGGCCAGCGCGACATATACTGTGAAGGCTTATGACGGAATGGGAAATCCGATCAGGGACTTTAGCGCGTCTCTTGGAACGGTCAAAAAGGGCGGAACGCTTCAGTATACCCTGAACTGGGACGCGAGAAAGTCCGAGGGAAAGTCTTCCTACACCGGACAGGCGGGCGTTTTTGAGATCCGGGCGAAGGATTCCGACGGAAAGACATGGAGACAGAGATTCGTGATCAACAATGTCTGCGCGTCGGGCGTTCTTTCAAATATGTATCTCTACAGCAAAGGCGCGCTCTATCAGTGGAAGAGCAACTCCAAAGGCTGGTGGGTGGACAAGAAGTCTGGCGGCTACCTTACGAACGCCTGGTTCCAGTCTCCGGTGAGCGGGCTCTGGTACTATATGGGCGCCGACGGGTATATGCTGACGAACACGACGACACCGGATGGATATAAGGTGAACGCCAGCGGCGTGTGGGTGAAATAAACAGCGGTCCTGTTGGACTGAAATTTCCGGTTCGGATGGCGAAAAAATAATTTCATTTAATGAGAAATGTTCTCAATAAAGATATTCCATTTTCCGCAAAAAAGAGTATGATAAAAACAGTTAGAGATACCTAACAGGCAGCTGTGAAAAATATTTCAGCCGCTTTGTAGCATACTCCTCCGGGAGGGAAATGGAGCAGAATTATGGGAAGATTTTATCAGCTTTCAAAGAAAATTTCAGAACAGGAAGCATCAGAGATCATGCGG
>CAVFLH010000161.1:4610-5667 GCA_963622995.1 uncultured Eubacteriales bacterium
GTGCTGGAACTCCCGACTATTAAAGATGCGGAGATCGCCGACGGCAAGGTCAGGGTTGAGACAAAGGATAATGTGTTTGTCGACGTGATGAGTACCGTTGTGAATATTTTCCGCCGCGTGGCAGGCGGATGCGAGCTGTCCTTTGTGGGATTTGCTTATAAAGACTGATTAGAAGTCAGAATATGAAAGAGGAAAAGCGCAGGATCATGGACTATGATAGTACTATGATTTCCGCGCTTTTTATTGTCATAAACATAGAGAAAATATGTGCAGCAGGTATTGAAGGTATATCCGTGAAAAAAGTTCGGTACAAGTATTTAAATGCGAACCCTAAATGCGGCGTGAGATATTTTTCTTTAAGCACGGCATTCAGACTGATTTGCACATAAAAAGAATGCTGGAAACACAGGTGATGTGTTCCCAACATTTCCAAAGGATCTTCATAATAACGCTGAAACTCTTGGCGGATCGTCCCAGCCCGATCAATTCTTCGCTTCGGAAGAATATTTTTTGATATGTTCTTTGATTGCTGCGAAGCTCTCGGCACTGATATCGTGCTCGATCCGGCAGGCGTCGTCGAGAGCGGTCTGCTCGCTGACACCGAGGTCCATCAGCCACTTGGAGAGAGCTGTGTGGCGCTCGTAGATCGTCTCCGCAATGTGGCGTCCTTCGTCGGTCAGTGTGATATGTCCCTCGTCATTTACCAGGATCAGGTTGTTGAGCCGGAGATTCTTCATTGCGACGCTGACGCTTGGTTTGGAGAAGCCGAGTTCAGTTGCGATGTCGATGGAACGCACATACGGCTGTTTTTCGCTTAACATTAAAATTGTCTCAAGATAGTTTTCAGCAGATTCCTGGATCTTCAAGTAATTACCCCCATATATCGTGTAACATGGTTAGAAACTGTTCAGCGCATTGACGTACGAAAATCCGTCATTAAAAAACACAGCTGTGCAAAAGTTCTGCACAAGCCTGCAAAACGCTGGAACGTTATAACATTGTCCGTGATTATTATCAGTTAAACGGAACTTTATCATTCTTTTTCCAAGTATAGCAT
>CAVFLH010000162.1:0-5667 GCA_963622995.1 uncultured Eubacteriales bacterium
GAACATAGCAGTGTCCGGAAGCTCTATCTCACCGTTTAACAATTTTTCTCTCAGAACAGCCGGAAACTTGTTGCATAATTTTTCTTCTATCCGCATTCAGCATCTATTCCTTTGACATCTTAGTAGCATTTGAAAACAGGCCATCTACTGTTAACAGTGACGGCCCATTTCAAATAGTTCTTTTCGTCCGAAGAAAAGGCCAGATTCTAGTCCTTCTCACCTGTACTTAATATAACACATATTTTTTTTACCGTCAATTTGTAAAAAAATGCCATTATCATAAAGAATACGTATATTTTCAATGCTCAATAAATTTAGTCAATGTACTGGTCTTTACTATTGTGGAGCAGCAATATTCCTCAGTTTATAGTATTCCACTTCATCACATAATAATTCTATTCATTCTATCTCCAGGCTGTTTCTCCCATTATACCTCATCAACACCTCCCTCTTCCGATTAATCGACACCTCCGTATAAATCTGCGTTGTCACAATACTGCTATGCCCCAGCAGTTCCTGCACATCCCGAATCCCAGCTCCATTATTCAGAAGCTGCGTCGCAAAACTATGCCGTAGGGAATGTGGCGTTGCGCTCTGGTTGATTCTTGCAGCCTTCTGGTACTTTGCAAATACATTTTCTATACTGAATACCGACATGCGCTTTCCAAGTCGACTGGGAAAGAATGCGTGATCTTTCAGATGCCTAGTCTCTCGTATCCGCAGCCACGCGCTGATCTTCTGACATACCACCGGAGACGATAGAAACAAGATTCGTTCCTTGCTTCTTTTCCCATGGATAAGAACCGACTGATCTTCCTCACGGTAATCTTCTACATTCAGTGCCGTCGCTTCTCCCACCCGCAGACCCAGGCTGAATAAAAGTTCCAGGATACACATGTCACGCAACGCAAGCCAGATCTGGTATTCTGTTCCTGCTGCCTGGAAATTCTTTGATGCGGCGCTTAAAAGCCGCTGAATCTCCGACCGCTCTAGAGTTTTCGGGAGTGTCTTTGGGACCTGAAACTTTCTCGATGAAAACCGGAAGAACTTTTCATGGACATCATATGTCTCTCCCAGGTATTCAAAGAACTGGCGGAGCGCCACATACTTCCTTCTAATCGACCGGGCGCTAAGATGCTCCTCGTCCTGCAGATAATTAAAATATGACATCGTGACCTTATCGTTCAGTGCCCGGATATGGTATGTCTCGATCCATCTGAGCATACAGTGAAGGTCACACTCATACGCTCTCAATGTATGTTCCGATAAATTCCGCTCTATCTTAAGCTGTCTCTTAAAGTTCTGAATATCCCGTTCGATCTGTTCCACGTTCGCCTGCATGCTTTATTCTCCTCGTAAAAGATCTTTTATTCCTATCATAGCCTAATTTCGGCCTGGAATGACCTATTTTGTCCGATTATTATCCGTTTCTTGTCAATATTTGTTTTAATAGGATTCTCGACCGCTCTGTGTACTATCTTTTCAGTTGCTTCTCTCCCCACTCCGGTGCTATAATTGATTCAGCAAGAAGAATAGGAGAAAAGGGATATGGAAAAATATGGGAAGGTATCCGGGGTTTCCAGAGTCTCTTTAGCCGAACAGGTATATCAAAACCTTGTCGATTCCATCGTAAACGGAGATCTGCCGGCCGGAACAGAATTGAAGGAACAGCATCTGGCCAAGCAAATGGGGGTAAGCGCGACTCCGGTCCGTGAAGCGCTGCGGCGTCTCACCAGCGATGGTATGATCGAAATGATCCCTTATCATGGTGCCGTTGTCCGCACTCTGAACCATAAAGAGATCCAGGAAGCCTACGCATGCCGTGAGGCGCTGGAGCACCTTGCGGTCTCCGAGGCGATCGCCAATCTGACTGACAAGGATATTGATTATCTGTACGCGCTGATCGAGACCTTTAAGAACGCAAGCGGGATATCTGAAATTTCAGAGGCAAGCCAGCGGTTTGACGATTATATTTACTCTCTGTCCGGAAATGAGACCCTCTGCAAGCTGCTCGGTATGTTAAAAGGCGTAATCGGAAGGGACCGAAAGTTTTCATCCAGCAGTATCGACCGGAGATCTGAGATCGTTGAAGAACATAAAAAAATTGTTGATGCCATGAAGGAAAAGGATATTGCGAAAGCCCAGGCAGCAATTTCCGAACATATTCATCATGGACAGCAGTATATTGAGAATCGTTAATTTAAATTATTTCAAGAAAAAAGAGCAATGTTGAAACTTTTTAGTCATCATTGCTCTTTTTGACTTGACAATTCTTTTGTGGTAATATATTCTATAGAATATAAAATATATAATTTAGGAGGGCATCATATGGAGAACTTTTACATGTCACGCGGAGCGTCAAAAGTTGTAAGTACCTGTGCTGGGATCAAAGCCGGGGAACATGTTCTGATCGTAACGGAACAGTCCCGCTTCAGTATCGCGCAGGCACTCGCCACCGAAGTCTACCGTGTTGGGGCGGAACCGACTGTTTGTATCATGGAACCAAGATCTCAGGACAGTGCAGAGCCGCCGAAAGAGATCGCAGCCGCTATGAAAGCCAGTGATGCTTTCCTTTCCGTTGTGGGAAAATCCATCACTCATACCCATGCTGTAAAAGAGGCGATCGCCGCCGGTTCCAGAGGTCTTGTGCTGACACAGTTTACAGAGTCCATGATGGTTCATGGTGGAATCGAGGGGGATTTTGAGAAGCTGAAACCGATTTGTATTGGAATGGCGCAGGCGATGGCCGGTTCTGAAAAGATCGTTCTCACTTCCCCGAGCGGAACGCATCTGGAATATTCCGCAAAGGGCCGCCGTGGAAATCATCTATACTGTATGGTTGAAAAAGGTGAGTTTTCTACACTGCCGACGGTAGAGGCAAATGTTTCTCCGTTGGAAGGCACCGCAAACGGTATTATTGTTGCTGATGGAAGTATTCCATATATTGGAATCGGTGTTCTGGAGGAACCGGTTACATTGAAGGTGGAAAACGGACGGATCGTTGATATTTCCGGTGGAAAACAGGCGAAGATGCTCGCGGATGATCTGAAAGCGAAGAATGATCCAAATGTATACAATATCGCGGAACATGGTGTCGGTCTGAATCCAAACTGCCACTTCTGCGGATTCATGCTTGAGGACGAGGGCGTATTCGGAAGCTGCCACATTGGCATCGGTACCAGTATTACGCTCGGCGGTACCGTAAAGGCAAGCTGCCACTATGATGTTATTATGAAAAACGGTACGATCGTTGCAGATGGCAGAACGCTCATGGAGAACGGGGTTGTAAAACTATAATCGTTATTTCTAGCTGACTCACGGTTATCTTTACATTACGAAAGGGGAATATGTATGGAACTATCGCTCAATGTTTACTACACGATTGCTCTGGCAGTTATCATCTTACTCGTCGGTGATTTCATCAAAAAGCGCTGTTATATCCTGCGCAAATTCTGTATTCCAGTTCCAGTTGTCGGCGGTCTCCTTTTTACGATCCTTTTAACGATTACGACCATGACTGGCGTATTGAAGGTCTCACTGGATTCATCCTTTAATGAATTCTTCAGTCTCCTCTTCTATGCCGGTATTGGTTATACCGCAAGCTGGAAACTCCTGAAAAAGGGCGGACCGCAGGTTATTATTTTCCTGATCTTATCCAGTATCCTTGTTGTTCTTCAGAATGGACTCGGCGTTATCCTTTGTAAGGTCATGGGACTCAATTCCCTGATTGGTCTCGCTACCGGTTCGATTCCTATGGTAGGCGGAAACGGAACAGCTGCTGCCTGGGCCCCGATTCTTGAGAGTGCAGGTCTGGAAGATGCCAGCACAATTGCGATCGCTGCTGCTACCTTCGGTCTTGTATCTGGTGCCCTCTTAGGCGGACCGGTCGGAAGATTCCTGATTGAGAAAAACAATCTGAAACCGTCCACTGATTCCGAGACTATGCGTCTCGGTAAAGACGGCGAAGCTGCCGTTTCCATCACAGAAAAGTCGCTCACGGTCGCATCTTACCAGGTATTATTGACGATTGCTATCGGAACGCTGATCTCCTATCTCTTAAAACTTACCGGCGTTGAGTTCCCGGCCTCCGTCGGAGCTATGACTGCTGCCGCTATTTTCCGAAACATTGCTGACAGCAATGAGAAATTTGAGTTAAAATTGCCGGAACTCGCGATTATCAGCAACATCTCTCTTCTGATCTTCCTGGCACTGTCCATGATGACGATGAAGCTCTGGAGACTTGTTGACCTTGCTCTCCCGCTCCTGCTTCTCCTCTTTGCCCAGATCGTCCTGATGGCGATATTCGCAATCTTTGTAACCTTCCCGGTTATGGGCAAAAATTTCGATGCCGCGATTATGACCGCAGGTCAGTGTGGCTTCGGCCTCGGAGCTGTTCCAACCGCAATGGCAAACATGCAGACTCTGGATGAGAAGTACGGTCCATCCCCGAGTGCATTCTTTATTGTTCCGTTGGTTGGTAGTTTGTTTATTAATTTGGTGAACTCGGTAATTATTACGGCGTTCTTGAATTTCCTGTAAATTAAGGTAAAAATCGCGCCTGCTGTTGGAATGCAGCGAGCGCGATTTTTGTGTCATTATATCCGAACGTGTGTTCTATTTTCTTATTGACAATCTCATTTTCCTCTGCTATAGTTGAATTATCTCAATCCATAAAGGGGATGTTTTTATGTTTAGCTTTATTAATCGTTTATTTCAGTCAAATAAATCTTTAACCTATAACGCTGCAATCAAGCTTGTCTACGACAATAATATTCATACGCTGAGAAGCCGTATAAAGATCCTGATTGTGGACGATGAGGAGTTTGATATTGTTCAGATTCTAAGAGAACGAAAATATGATGTCTACTACAAGAGGGATATTACTTATGCCCTTGAAGCCGAACCGTTTGATATTATTATCATCGACATTAAAGGTGTGGGCTCTGCTCTAGGTGGAAGTATGGGCGGCTTCGCAGTCGCAGAAGAAATCAAGCAGCGTTACCCCGCAAAGCAGGTGTTTTGCTACTCAGCCAGTGTTATCATGCAGGAAATTGCTTCAAAACTTAGACAAATTGATGGATATATACCTAAAGATACAGATGTTGATACCTGGTGCCAAAAGCTAGATGGAATCATTACTACATACTGCAGCCGGGACTACCAAATAAATAAGCTACGAGAACAGTTAAGAGCCTGCAATGTCTCCGAAGAGAATATCTCCAATGTTGTTAAGGAATACAACGATAATCTTGAGGGAAAGAATTTCACCTCCGTTATCAATCAAATTACTTCTCTTGTAGACAACCCTAAGGTTCTGTTTTCCTTAATCAAGTTTATTTATTCATCGGTTGAATATTTTGCTTCCTAAGAGGTGACCCTATGAAAGAATTCAATTGCGTCCCTTTATTCCACCAGGGAATTAACGAGTTGACCGATGGAATTGAAATCAATGCTCCTGATTTTTGTTTAAAAAACTGCACCTGTAATGAAAAATGCCGTCAACATTATGCCTCCCTGTTCTCTAAAGCAGATGGAAATTATCAATGTCCTTTTGGTTTCGCCAGTACAGTTTTTTCTGATTCAGAAAAAGATCGTTATATTTTTACAAGTATGCGTCTTGAAGATGTATATTCCCCAAAGCTAGCCGACCCCAAGGTAAAAACAATT
>CAVFLH010000163.1:0-5655 GCA_963622995.1 uncultured Eubacteriales bacterium
GAAAGAGGATAAGGATATCGGTGCGCGGGATCGAAATGCAGAACGATACAGATCGTGGACTCTGCAGGAGAAAATGAGGCGTGGGTCTTTTCTGGAAACTGGATAAAGAAAATGGAGGTTAATCATGGAATTTTTTGCAAATATCATAAAGGGAATCATGATCGGCATCGCGAACATTATTCCCGGTGTTTCCGGCGGCACGATGGCGGTGTCTCTCGGAATCTATGACCGGCTGATCAGTTCTGTTTCCGGTCTGTTTAAGGAGTTTAAAAAGAGTATCCTGTTCCTGATCCCGATCATCATCGGCGCAGGAATCGGAATCGTGGGATTCACCTACGCGATCGAGTACCTGCTTGACAAACACACTTTTGTGACCTGTATGGCTTTCGTGGGCCTGATCCTCGGGGGACTTCCAGCGATCTTTTCTTCCATGAGGTCGAAGACGACTTCCGGCGGAATCGGCGTATTTGGAATCCTGGCTTTCGTGATCGCTTTCGTGGTCTCCGGCGGCATGCCTCTTTTAAAGGAGAGCAAGGACGCCCTCACGGTGATCACTGTGACACCGGTGAATATGGTGATCTTATTTATCCTCGGCGTTGTGGCTTCTGCGACCATGGTAATTCCAGGTGTATCCGGCTCCATGATGCTTATGATCTTCGGATATTATTACGCGATCATAAACACGATCAAGACATTCCTTGATAATCTCCGCGCCTTTGACCTTATGGGCATGAAGGATGGAATCTTTCTTTTAGCTCCGTTTGGAATCGGTGTGATCCTCGGAATTTTCCTGATCGCGAAGCTGATCACATTCCTCTTTGAGAAGTACGGTGTGCAGACATTCTGCGCAATCTTAGGTCTCGTGATCTCATCCCCGATCGCGATCTTTATCAACACGGGACTTGTATCGCAGCTCGACTCCCTGTCTATGTGGGAGATCTTATTCGGAATCGTTCTTATGGCCGTTGGTGCATTTGTCACGGTGTTTGTGGGCGAGAGATAGAAGAGCGGAGAAAAGTACCAAATAGTAGCAGAAAAGTAAATAAGAGGGACCGACTGCGAGGACGATATGAAGATATCGTTAGGCTCACAGCCGGTCCTTTTTAAGTTAGCTATTTCGTTTTAGTGTCATAGAAATCCGAGCATTACAAAAATGGCTTATTCCTGATCCTCTGTCACATTCACAGTAGTCGGGGCGGATTCTTCCTCAAACTTTTCATCCGGTACCGCCTCACAGGTGCAGGTCTCATCAGCCTTTTCCTCTTCAGCAGCTTCGGAAGCGCCCTCTGTGTCGATAACATCGATATCGTCATCGCCCGGCTTTGCCTCCGCGATCTTTGCTCCGCACTTGCTGCAGAAAGCAGCTGTCTTTTCGATCTTCGCGCCGCATTCCGGACAGTGGATGAATCCCTCTAAGGTGGAGAGCTTGTCCTGAAGCTCGTCGATGGTCTTTAAGTTCTCGCGGATCAGGGCGAACTCTGCGGTGTAAGTTTCCTCGTCCGCTGCAGCCGCGGCTTCGAATACCTTCTTGCCGATCTGGGCATACTGGCGTTCTAATGCCTCTTTCTCCCTGGAAATCTGGGTCTTTAACTGGACGGCGTCGGAGAGTTCCTTTGTCTTCTGGGCAACCTGCTTACCGGTTTCGGTGAGGCTGCGTTTCATATCTGTAAAAAATGCCATTGCAATAAACTCCTTTCGAAAATGGATTGGTGCAGCAGTCCGAAATGGGCAGCTGCATATTATATTTATTTTATCCTTTTTTGAACAAAAAGTCAATTTCTAACGCCGAATCCATGAATCTGAAAGAAATTATTCTGCTTTGTGTACGCGGGACAAAGACAGAAGAACGCTGGATCGGGAAAATGGGCCAATACTAGGACTTTAGTAGGTTGATGTGAAAGATAATATGTGCTATGATTATAGACAGTTTACATATCGGACAAAGAGATCCGGGAAAAGGGAGGAAACAATTATGGGAGAGAATAGAAAACCGGCAACGATCTGCATTCAGAGCGGCTGGAAACCGAAGAATGGGGAGCCGAGAGTGCTTCCAATCTATCAGAGCACAACTTTTAAATATGAGACGAGCGAACAGATGGGGAGACTGTTTGATCTGGAAGAAAACGGATATTTCTATACAAGACTTGCAAACCCGACGAACGACGCGGTTGCAGAGAAGATCTGTGAGCTGGAAGGCGGAGTTGCTGCGATGTTAACGTCCTCCGGACAGGCTGCGAACTATTATGCGGCATTCAATATCTGCAACGCCGGTGACCATATTATCAGCGCGGCGACGATCTACGGCGGAACCTCCAACCTGTTTACAGTAACCATGAAAAAACAGGGAATCGACGTGACACTGGTAGACCCGGATGCGCCGGAGGAGGAGATCGAGAAGGCGTTTCGTCCGAACACAAAGATGGTATTCGGCGAGACCATCGCAAACCCGGCGTTAGTCGTTCTCGACATCGAAAAATTTGCCCGCCTTGCCCATAAGCACGGTGTGCCGCTTATTGTGGATAACACCTTCGCAACACCGATCAACTGCCGCCCGTTCGAGTGGGGCGCGGATATCGTGACCCATTCCACCACAAAATACATGGACGGACACGCAATGACCGTCGGCGGCTGCATCGTTGACAGCGGAAACTTCGACTGGAATGCCCATGCGGACAAGTTCCCGGGACTTACCACACCGGATGAATCCTACCATGGAATCGTGTATACAGAGCGCTTCGGAAAGAAAGCCTATATCACAAAGGCCACCGCGCAGCTCATGCGTGACCTGGGATCCATCCCGTCCCCGATGAACTCCTTCCTCTTAAATGTAGGTCTTGAGACCCTGCACCTCAGAATGCCGAGACACTGCGAGAACGCCCAGAAGGTGGCAGAGTGGCTCCTTGCCCGTGAGGATGTGGCCTGGGTCAACTATCCGGGCTTAAAGGACAACAAGTACCATGCGCTGGCTGAAAAATATATGCCGAACGGAAGCTGCGGCGTTATCTCCTTCGGCTTAAAGGGCGGAAGACAGGCAGCAGGCGAGTTCATGGACAAGTTAAAATTTGTTGCCATCGTCACACACGTTGCCGACGCGAGAACCTGTATTCTCCATCCGGCAAGCCATACCCATCGCCAGCTCACAGACGAGCAGCTCGTGGAGGCAGGTGTTGATCCGTCCCTGATCCGCCTGAGCGTCGGTATCGAGGACGTGGACGATATTATTGAGGATTTAAGACAGGCACTGGAAGCCTAAATGCTGCTGTCTTCGCGAAAAGCGCGGATAGAAGCAGAGATAAAAGAAGCCGTCAGGGAATTCCTGGCGGCTTAACAGAAGAGTTGAGGCATAATTTATGATGGAAATGGATGAAATGAGGGGGAAAGGAAAACGCGGACTCTTGAGAGTCGTATTCGGCCGAACCGCGTTCTTCTTACTGTTTATCGCGCTGCAGCTGGCGGTGCTGTTCTGGCTTTATATGTGGCTGGATAAACGATACCAGGCCTGGGGCTATGGTTCCTTTGCTGTGATCAGCGCGATCCTTACGATCCACATCCTGAATGAAAAGCAGAATGCCAGTTTCAAGATGGCATGGCTCATTCCGGTCCTTTTGTTCCCGGTATTTGGAACCCTGTTTTATGTGTTTATCCAGCTCCAGATGGAGACGAAGATCTTTGCGAAACACCTGGATGAGGTGCAGAAAAAGACGAACCACTTCCTGGACCAGGATACGAAGGTCTACGCGCGTCTGGAAAAGAGAAGCCGGAGAAACGCGAACCTCAGCCATTATATGAAGGAGAGCGGCGGTTATCCCACATGGGACCGCACAAACTTCAAATATTTCCCGCTGGGAGACGAGTTTTACGAGGACGTTCTGCAGGAACTCCAGAAGGCAAAACGGTATATTTTTATCGAATATTTCATTATTTCAAGGGGTGTCATGTGGGACTCCATCGTCGAGATTCTGGAACAGAAAGCGAAAGAGGGAGTGGAGGTCCGGGTACTCTACGACGGAATGAACTCCTTCTCGAACCTGCCCCATGACTACCCGAAGGAACTGGAGGCGAGAGGGATCCGCTGCCGCATCTTCAACCCGATCCGCCCGGCGATCTCAACGAGCCAGAATAACCGTGACCACAGAAAGATCCTTGTGATCGACGGTCATACGGCATACACCGGCGGTGTGAACCTGGCGGACGAGTATATCAACCGGAAAGTCCGCTTCGGACACTGGAAGGACAACGCGATCCGCTTGAAGGGTGAGGCGGTGAAGAATTTCACCGTGATGTTCCTTCAGATGTGGGATGTCTGCCTCAAGAAACTGGACTCAGACTTCGACTACAGCCCGTACCTGGATACCGGTGAATATTTCCACTCCCCGGAGCTCAACATGGACGGATTTTCCGTCCCGTTCTCCGACAGCCCCATCGACGGGGAGCCGGTGGGACATCAGCTGTATCTGGATATTATTTATCAGGCGAAGAAGTATGTGTATATTATGACTCCGTACCTGGTGCTGGATGATGATATGATCACGGCCCTCACATACGCGGCAAAGCGCGGCGTGGATACGGTGATCATCATGCCTCACATTCCAGATAAGAAATCGGCGTTCATGCTGGCCCATTCCTACTACACGGAACTCATCGAGGCCGGCGTGAAGATCTATGAGTACCTGCCGGGATTTGTCCACTCAAAGACCTTTGTCAGTGACGGGGAGAAGGCAGTGGTGGGATCCGTCAATATGGATTTCAGAAGCCAGTACCTGAATTTTGAGTGCGGTGTCTATATTTACGAGAATCCGGTGGTGAAGGACATCCGGTATGATTTTGACGAGACGTTGAAGAAATGTGTGCGGATGACGAAGGAGAGTGTGGACGCGCTGCCGCCGCTGCACAAGTTCTGCGGAAAAGCGATGAGGCTGATTGCACCGCTGATGTAGGAAAATAACTGCGAAAGAGCGGAAGAAACCGATTCAGCTGAGAGAATAGCATATGAGTAAAAAAGAAGCGGGCAGAGAAAATTCTCTACTCGCTTCCGTTTATGTTGCTGATAGAATCAACAGGTGCAGTGTTGACAGACGCTTCCGCGCGTTCTCTCAGGGTTGCCGCTGCGTTTTCTTTTTTGTACGCGGCGATGGCATCTGCAATGCGTTCTTTGATGTACTGATCTTTTTCCAGTTTCCGTTCCTGTTCATTTGGATTGTCGAGTACTGGAACGAAGAGGAATCTTCTGACTGCAAAAAGGATCGCGACAGCGATACAGCCGATCAGCGCCTCCTTCATTGCGAGGTGGTCGATGACCATCTGGCGGGCAACGGAGAAGAGCAGGACTTCCACGATGGAGTCGATATCGTGGCGGCAGAACATCTTTAAAAGCTCCACACCGATGACGAGATCGAAACTCTTTTTCATAAAGTCGGACAGGTCAAATCCGTTGTCGAGATAGAGGCTGTACAGGTTTTGCGGAACCGGCACAAAGGCGATCAGGATCGCGACGATGAGGATCAACGCGCAGGCGATCTCCAGATAAGAAGACATTTTCATAAGAAAAAGCTGGGCCCTCTGGATGCGGGGACTAGTATAGTGTTTCATGGGGTGATACCTCCCGGGGTAGATGTGAAGTCGCAGGACTTCAAAAGAAATGAATAGGTTTCAGAG
>CAVFLH010000164.1:0-5617 GCA_963622995.1 uncultured Eubacteriales bacterium
TAATAATTCTGGATATCTTCCATAGCCTTCTGGCTTTTTTCGGAAATTTCTTTTCTTTTTTTGACTGCATCCATATCATCGTCAACATTTTCAAACTTTCCCAGTGAACTCAGGATACCGTTCTCGTCCATGACTTGTTCCACAATGCGGTATTTCATAAAATCACTGATCTGGGTCATCAGCACATTGTTATTGGAAAGACTGGCATCGTCCACTTTTTCATAGGAAATCTTTACATCCGCATCCTTGTAAGGCATAAAGCCGGATAAAGATTTTCCATCGCCAACCGGATTAAAGGAATATCCCACCGTATCCGCAAGCTTATTGACTGCCTCAAGTCCCTCTTTATTCTGCGTAACTGAAAATAAGCCATATAGCTCTTTCAACAGATTATCAAATTCACTTAAGACTGCGTCTCCATATGTATCCGCCGCCATGACAGCCTGGGAGCTGTAGAGGTTTAACCGTGCCACATCAACCATAACACTGCTGATTGCGACGACCGGCACCATCATCAGAGTCAGGAAAACCGTGATGATTCCATGGCTGCCCGTTCTCTTTTTCTCTTTTTTCCAGATTTTTTTCATTATCTTCATTCCTGAAACTCCCCTTTTCTATGCTCCAAGAATTTCTTTCAGTTTCGAGTAGGCCGCTGAAACTTTTCCTGCAAAGTTCCGGGCCATCTCCCCAAGTTTCGTATCTTTCACGAGACTGATCGCATAATCCCCGTTTCGGATCAGACTGTCATGATCCACCACCGCAACACGGGCTGTAGCCGAGATCTGATACTTATTGTCGATTCCAAGGATCGAAAAATCCAACGGTGGTGAGACAGTCTGCGTTGCAGTCGCCTCGAATTGTTTTAATAGTACATAATTGCTGTAATCGATCGTAAGTGAAAGATCATTCCGGTACAGAATACGCTCTGCCGTCGATTTAAAATACTTTTCGAAATTTTTCTGGGAATTCAGATGATTCCCGTCTCCAAACATGCCTCTATAGGGAGAAAGAGGACGGGAAGCGGAATAGGAATTTCCTGCCCCAACCTGATAATCGTCACCCTCCGTGTACTCCATCTCCGAATTTTTCGTCACATATGTATCTGTCACTGTGTTTTTATAATAGACGAGCGTTGTCTCCAGCGCTGCCTGAAGACTTGCGCGCTGAAAAAGGAACAGCGCCAGATAGAGAAGAAGCAATGTGCTTAACACTGCAATCGGAAGAATTATGACTGCTTCTACTGCAACATGCCCCCGTTCTTTTTTTCTGTCCATACGCTGTTCCTCCCCATTTCCTGAATATCAGATCTTATTTTATTCCGCTGTCATCAAATGATGAATCGAAAATACTATCCATGATACCGCCGATCCATTCTTTCAGTCTTCCCCAGAACGCACCAATCAGTAAGACAACGATTAATAAGATAATGATCGTTGCTACAACATTGGAAACACCATCCTGTTCCTGTAAGAACTCCTTCATTTTGTCCTTTGCCACGTTTGCTCTGATCATGGCACCAATGCAGATCTTGTCTAACATTTTCATCTCTTTTTCCTCCTCTTGATTTATGTATTATCATCAATTCCCGTTTTTCTTTACAGGTTGAAACCTGCCATTGCGGGAACAACGATCACGACTAAAATTCCGATAAACATCAGCATGGTCGGAATAAACAACTTATTCTGGACCGCCTCGCTCATTCTGCGGGCGCTGTGCTTTTTGTCAAGCCAGCACTCATCGTTGATTGTCTTTAAGTCATCTGCCAGATTTGCGTTACCGGACGCATAACTCTTGCTGACCACCGTGATCATCTTATCCAGGTACTTGTTGCTGCATCTGCCCTGCATTCTCATGAATGCCCCCTGAAGTGTGGATGACCGGTCCATCTCCTTCACAACCAGGCGGAGTTCCTGGTAGATCAGGGAATTTCCGCTCTGGGCTGTCTCTTCGATGGCGCGGGTCATATTCATTCCCGCCGCGACGAGAAGCGTGATTTTTGATACTGCATCCGGGAATTCCCGGTTCAGATCTTCCTGTCGTCTTTTTGCCCTGCCGTTCAGGCGGTCATACGGGATATAGCCCAATAAGGCCATAATGCCCAATGCGCCCAGCATCGGGATCGCGACTCCCATCATTTCGTTTCCGGCTGCGATCATCACGGTACCCGTGATGCACATTAAGATCAGCCCGATCCACATAAAGGAAGTCATATAAGCTAAGAGATAATATGCATAGATCGCGGAATTTCTCTTTCCGCTTGTCTCCTGATTTCTTTCCAGTTCAACAAATCCTGACTGCTCGCAGCTCGCCGTCAGTTTTTTCAAAATTTCATTGTCGCCGTCCAGCTTCAGATCCACAAGGAACTGATAACCGAAAAGGCTGATATAATCCGCAAATCCAAACGCTGACCCAGAGAAATATTTTTCTTCCTTTTTCCGGAATTCTTCTATCTGCTTATCCCATTCGTGCACTTTTTTTCTCGCTTTTTTCTCCGGATCCACATGATACTTGTCATACGCTCTCAGATAATCAAGCTTCTTCTCTTCCAGTTCCTGCCTTGCGAATCTGTTCAGCCACGCTCTGGATAGAACGATTTCCGCTGCCGATGATTTTCCGGCTTTTCCAGTCTTTATAAAAAAGGTCACGATTCCCGCTGTTGCCAACAGCATGAGTAATATCGCTGCCACATCCGCACCCCCTGACTATACATTAATTTCCGCGGCTTTTGTCGCGATCACATACGATGCGAACGTACATATTACACCGATGGTTGCCGCAAAACGTCCGATTCCTGTCGTAAACAATGACCCTAAGAAGTCGCTTCCCATCGTGGACATCATGGCTACCAGGACAAGCGGAAGGATCAGCATCATGTACGCCTCAGACTTTGCGGAGTTGATCTCCGTCTGGATCTCCATTGCGATCTCAACTTTATCCTTGATAACATCACGGGTCTGGGCGATGATATATCCAAAATCGCTTGTCTTTCCCTCGATGGTTTTATAGATTGCTGCAAAGCTTGACACATCGTCGATGTCGCTTCGTTCTCCCAGCTCCTCGAATCCTTTCACCATCGGGATTCCTGCGTGGCGGTAATCGCTCACGATCAGGGCGATCTCCCGGACGATATCGGAGTCCTGGTTGTAGATCATCTCAAGTTCTCTCAGGGAATCCTCAACGGCATTCTCCATGGAACGTCCGCTTCCTCCGCTGATGGAGATCGAGATGATCTCCAGAAATTCTTTAAACTGAAGTCTCAGTTTTTCCTGTCGTCTCTTGATCACGGTCTTCGAATAGTTCTTTTCCTGCCAGATTCCGATCAACAGTCCGCCAAGCACCGCAACCGGGATAAATCTGTAATAGATAAATAAAACAACTCCTACCATGAAAGAGAAAAACAGATATGCCAGCACATGCTGTCCTTTTGTCATATTGCACTCATAATACTTGAGTCTTACCTTAGTTTTCTCGTCCATCATTTTCCTCCAGATAATCGTATACTCCGGCCAGAATAAATTTATCCTGCCTCAGGATCTTGTTTTCCGTCCTCACAAGTCTTCCGGAGACTTTTTTTAATGTTGACTTCTCGTCTTCCTCAAATTTATAGATCGAATTCAGCGTTACTCTGCCGTTCTCATAGCCCGTAACTTCCGTGATCTCCATACATTTTCTGGAAAAATCGCGCAGTCTTGACAGATGTACGATATAGTCCACCGCGGAAGCGATCTGCTGTCTGATCGCCTCAAGCGGGAGATCCGCGCTTCCGGTGAGAACCATGGTCTCCAGTCGGGAAAGCATACCTTCCGGTGAGTTTGCGTGACCGGTTGAAAGGCTTCCGTCGTGACCGGTGTTCATGGCCTGAAGCATGTCCAGTGCCTCCGGTCCTCGAACCTCTCCGACGATGATCCGGTCCGGTCTCATTCGCAGGGACGCCTTGATGAGGTCACGGATCGTAATCTCGTTCGCGTCCTTGGAGTTTGCCTTCTTCGTCTCCATGCGTACCAGGTTTGGAATATTCTTGATCTGAAGCTCTGCGGAGTCCTCAATCGTGATGACACGTTCCCAGGGCTGTATGTAGTTTGACAGCGCATTTAAGAATGTCGTTTTTCCGCTTCCTGTTCCGCCGCAGACAAAAACATTATGTCTTGTTGCAACTACCTTTTTCAGAAAATCCGCGGCCTCCGGGGTGATGGACCCGTATTCGAGAAGTTTCTCGATCGTCATCGGATTCTTCGAGAACCGGCGGATCGTAACGGTTGCTCCGTTTAACGCAACCGGCGGCAGCACTACGTGCACACGGGATCCGTCATCAAGTCTCGCATCAACGATCGGGTTGCTCGCGTCAACGGTTCGGTCCATGCTGCTGACAAAGTGCTTTACGATTCGTTCCAGATCCTCGCTGCTCTCGAAATGCTCATCCATTCGCATCAGCTTTCCGCTTTTCTCCACAAAGATCGTATCATAGCCGTTGATCATAACCTCGGTGATATCCGGGTCCATAATGATCTTGCCGAGGATTCCAAGACCCTCTACGGACTCCGTCACCGTGTACTTCAATGTCTTTTTCTCTTTAAAGGATAAATTCTGATAATACCAGTAAAGACTCTCATCATTCTGTCGCGCCCAGTCGATACGCTCACGGATCTTCTGTTCGATCAGGTCCGACATTTCATTGTCGGAATATTCCCGCACACGGCCGGCTTCCTGAACGGTCCTTTTCAGGATCGCAATTTCATCCATAAAATAATTCTTTGCCATAAAAACCCCTTTACATTACGGTTCGTGACTGCTCAGCATTCTCACTGCTGCTGTAAGTCAAGAATTCCCGCGATATCCATTTCCCCATTCTTCTCGATCGCATGTAAAATATTTTTCAGCTGCAGATTTCCGTAGTTGTGGATCAGGCCTGCTTCATCAAGTATTGACTGCCGGCAGTAGGAAGAATTATTTTCAGCGAAGTTCCGGACGAGGATCATCTTTTTCTTATGCTCATTGACGATTCCCTGACGTAAGAACAGCTGCATCTTCATAGAACACAGTTCACCCGGTTTTTCCGTCACGATAATCTTGTCCGACAGTTTCAACACCGCATTTTCGATCGGTCCCAGGCTGCTGTCCAGATCCACGATCAGATAGTCGCACACTCCGCTCTGCTGGATCTTCCTGATGACTTCCTCTATCTCTTCTCCTGAGACAGCTTTATAATCCGCAAGACGCTCAAATCCTTCTACATAATAGATGTCATTGATTCCCTGCTTCATTAATCCCTTCATCTTCAGTTCAAAATTCACATTGGCATCAGCTGCCGCTTCAGTCAAGGCAACGATTCCAGGCTCCTGATACGGATTCAGGATATCGGCACTGCAGAGTGGCTCCAGGCTTAAAAAGAGTGCCCTCCTTCCTTTTTTCACCGTCTGGCTGGCGATTGCAAGAGCAGCCGTCGTCTTTCCGCTTCCTCCAAGCGGGGAGTATACGGACACGATCGACATCTTTCCTGCATGATCTGCATCATAGGAATATCCCGCTTTTTCCGCATATGCGCGAATCATATCTTTATAAATTTTACTGATTCTCTGGTATTTCGAAATGTGAGCGCATTCCTTATAAAGACTTGTAT
>CAVFLH010000165.1:0-2215 GCA_963622995.1 uncultured Eubacteriales bacterium
CTGTTCAACAGGTCTGCGAAGGTGCTGTGTGCCAGTTGCGCACGTCCGGTACAGACCGAAGCGGATCGCAGAACGTTCCGGATCAGATTCTCCCCGCAACTATGAATGTCCTGATAAGTAACGGTTTCAACTGATATTTTTCATTGCTCGACATTCAAGAAATGTGTACGATTACCTGCTGTTTTTATCCACATCAACCGTCATTTTGTCGGAAATATATTGATATTATCCCTGCATTATAGTATAATAGTTCCAGATTTACTAATATATTATGGTATTAGGCCAAAAAGTCGGAGAGCCGATGCAGGCTTGCTTGCGCGACCCCCAAATTATAGTTTCGGAGGTTTTATAAATGCAGAAAATTACAACCGGGCAGGCAGTCTTTGTCATTTTAATGGCAATTCTCCTGATGTTTGTTCTTCCCATGCTTCAGTCAAAGACCGGAAAATCCTTTGTTCAGCTGTTGTTTGGGGCAAAAAAGGGAAGTGGAAAGCCTGCTGCGTCCGTCAGGGAGCCTCACACAAAGAATAGTTCGCGCGATGATCTCACCGTCTTTCTCTCAAAGCTGATCCGTTCCGCCAAAAAAAGCGAGATGCAGGTTGTCGCACCTGCAATCTTTTCCTACAAAGGGAAAAAAACAAAGCTGTTTGCATTTCTCGTCCATAAGGGCGGTGTAATCGGTATTTGCTGCTTCGGATACGGAGGAATACTCAGTGCATCTGCCTCCCCTGATAAGCCCTGGGAGCAATCCCTGAACGGCAAAAAGATCAGGATCCAGAATCCTCTTGGCGTCTGCAGAGAGCAGCAGCTATTGGTCTCAGAGGCAATGAAAGCTGCCGATATCAACGCAGAACTTGATGTACTCCCTGTTTTCACAAATCCGAATATCAACATTGAGCACCGGCCACAGGGTATATACAGCACAAAAGCCTTTTTTGATTATATTGAACACACATCGGCTTTCAGAAGTGGTGGTCTCGATGTTCAGAAAACAGCAAAAGCTCTCGCCGATCTTGTCGATATCAGGAAGAAGCGCGGAGAATCATAAAACTGCCCGTTAGAAAAGGTACCGTGGGTGAATGCACTTTACCCCGACATCATAAAAAAATTGGAGGAATATCAAATGAAAGCAGTACAGATTGTAAGTCCAAATAATCTTCAGATCATTGATGTTGAAAAACCGTCCATCGATGAAAAGAACAATATTCTGGTGAAGATGACCGCAGCCGGCATCTGTGGATCCGATGTCGGCATCTATCACGGAACAAACGCGGCCGCTACTTATCCGCGTATCATCGGACACGAAATGGTCGGACGCGTTGACGAAGTCGGCAGCAATGTCAAAAGTTTAAAAGTCGGTGACCGTGTGATCATCAATCAGGTAACAAGCTGCGGTCACTGCTATCCATGTAAGATCGGGCGCGGAAACGTCTGCGATAACCTGAAGGTTCGTGGAGTCCATATCGACGGCGGATACCGTGAATACATCGCTGTTCCAGAATCTGACTGTTACCTTCTTCCAGATTCCCTTTCCGATCAGGATGCGGTTATGATTGAGCCTACAACAATTGCAATTCAGTCCTGTACAAGAGCACAGCTTGAAAAAGACGATATGCTCCTGATCTTCGGTGCAGGCGCTCTCGGCAGCACAATCTTAAAAGTTGCCCGCCAGCTCTGCGATCATATTATCGTTGCCGATATCATGGACGAGAAGTTAGAAACCGCAAAAAAGAACGGTGCAAAATACACGATCAATGTATTAAAAGAGAATCTCGTCGAGAAAGTAAAAGAATATACATTCGGACATGGTACAACGGTTTCCATCGACTCTGCATGCACAAAGGATTCCCTGATCAACCTGCTTCAGGCAACGGGAAATGCCGGCCGCGTCATGACGATGGGATTTTCGACTGCTCCGACAGAGGTTAACCAGTTTGTAATCACCTCGAAGGAGCTTGATGTCCGCGGTTCCAGACTTCAGAACAAGATGTTCGGAAAAGCAATTGAGATGATCAAAGCCGGAACTCTCGATCTCAGCAATTCCATCTCCCACACCTTCCCACTCACAAAGGCTCAGGAGGCATTTGATTTCGTGGATTCCCACGATCCGTCCATCCGCAAAATTGTTTTCACCTTCGATGATCTTCGCTGACTCCGGTCTCCATCATATTTTATTTCGGGAGGTTTTCTCTTATGAAAGCAGTAAGAATTATTG
>CAVFLH010000165.1:2225-5576 GCA_963622995.1 uncultured Eubacteriales bacterium
GAATTATTGAGCCCAAAAATGTTGTGCTCGCCAATATTGAAAAACCGGTTCCAAAGCCGGGGGAAGCTCTGATTAAAATCGTCACTGCCGGTATCTGCGGCAGCGACATCGGTGCATTTCGTGGTACAAACAACCTTGTCTCCTATCCGAGAATCATCGGCCATGAGCTCGCAGGTATCATTGAATCAGTTCCAGAGTACAATCCAAAGGGCTTCAGGATCGGTGATAAAGTCATCGCTGATCCGTATTTATATTGCGGTCACTGCTATCCATGTAAGATTGGCCGTACAAACTGCTGTACCGATCTGCATGTTCTCGGTGTTCACGTTGACGGCGGTATGGCTGAATACTTCTGTCACCCGGCAGACATGCTTGTAAAAATGCCTGAGGATATGAGCTGGGAAGAGGCTGCTATGGCAGAACCTCTTACCATATCTCTGCACGGCATTCACCGCGGTGGTTTAAAGGCCGGTGAATACTGTGCGATTATCGGTGCAGGTCCGATTGGTCTTCTCGCAGGCATGGTCACACAGGCCTACGGTGCCCATGCGATTTTAATTGATCTTATTGATGAGCGCCTCCAGTTTGCAAAAGAACTCGGTATTGAGTATGTGATCAACTCTAAAACAGAGGACTCTGTTGCACGCATTTCCGAGATTACAGGCGGTATTATGGCGCAGCAGGTTATGGAATGCAGTGGTGCAAATGCAGCGATCCGTTCAACGCTTGACCTCGTGTGCAATGCCGGAAGAATCACACTGACCGGATGGCCAAAGACAGAAACTCCGCTTCCGACAGATCTTATTACAAAGAAGGAAGTCGACATCCGCGGCGCACGCACAAGCGCAGGCGAGTTTGAAGAAGCGGTCGAGCTGATTCACAGCGGCAAAGTCGACATCAGGAAAATTCTCACAAAAGTGATTTCAATTGATGAAGCTCCTGCAACGATCGTTGATATAGAAAAGAATCCTGGTGACTACATGAAGGTGGTAGTCCAGGTCAACGAACCATAATTGAATCTTTCACCGCAAAAACGCGTCCGCAAAATCAGCGGACGCGTTTTTCTTCTCTTATTATCAGTCCATATATTTCTTAAGAACAGCTCTTACAGCGCCCGTTCCGGCAATCTCCTCGACAAACATTTCCTCAATCTTCTCACCGATTCCTGCCTTGTACAGGTCAATTCCAAAGATGTTTTCATTGGAAAGAATGCCTTTTAACTGTCCTTTATATGTCTCCGGCTTTCCGAGTTCGATTCCTTCCATTATCTTCGTGAGTTCAGGCAGCATCGGGTCGGAAGATCTCTCAAAGGTCTCTCCATCATCCTGTACTCCTAGCAGATAACGGCACCAGCCGGCAATCGCAAGCGGAATTGCTGTCAGCTTCTTCGCATCGCCGTACTTTTCAACATAAGCCTTAATTGTCTCTCCGTAACGGATGCCGACCTTCTGGGAAGTATCTGTAGCGATACGCTGCGGAGTATCCGGCATGAACGGATTCGGAATCCGGACATTAATCACCTCGTCAACGAAATCCTTCGGAGACAGGATTCCGGGATCTGTAACAACCGGCATTCCCTCGACCGGACCAATCTCATGAACAAGTTTGTTTAACTCTTTATCCTTCATTTCATCTGCAATCAGTGTGTATCCGAGAACGCAGCCGTATACCGCAAGAGCTGTGTGCAACGGATTCAGGCAGGTTGTAACCTTCATTCTTTCTACCTTATTTACTGTATCGCGATCTGTCACATATACGCCGGCCTTTTCAAGCAGCGGGCGGCCATTCGGGAATTTATCCTCGATAACAAGATACTGCGGCCCTTCTGCATTTACAAACGGTGCAATGTATGTCTTCTTAGATGTAATAATCGGCGCAATATCCTCAATACCGGCTTTTTCCAGTTCTCTGCATACGGAATCCGCCGGACGAGGCGTAATCTTGTCAATCATACTCCACGGGAAGGAAACCTGTTTCTCATCGGAGAGATATTCAACAAAATCCTTGCCTACAAATCCTTTCTTCTCCCACTCTTCTGCCATTGTCAGAACCGAATTTTGAAGCTTCTCACCATTATGGGAGCAGTTATCCATGGATACAACTGCCAACGGATATTTTCCGGCTTTGAAACGTTCTAATAAGAGTGCGCATACAATCGCCATTGCAGCACTCGGTTTATCCGGTCCGTTGTCGATGTCGGCCTGAACGAACGAGAAGTATGCACCATCTGCATTCTTTAAAGCATAACCTTTTTCTGTGATTGTGAAGGAGATCATCTGAAGACCCGGATCTGTGAAGATTGCCTTCAGGCGGTTCCATTCCTCCGGAACGCCAGACTGTGCCTTGATTGCCTCAGTCAAAGAGCCGATAATCTGCTTGTCTGTTGATCCATCCGCCTTTAAAGTAACGGCAAGCACAAGGTTGTCGTACGGCTTATAAATCTTGTCTACGACGTCAAAGTCAAACGTCTCCACACAGGTGATCCCTTTATTCATCTCGCCTTGGGAAATCAATCTGTCAGCGAGTCCTCCGATGAAGATGCGGAAAATATTTCCCGCCCCAAAGTGCACCCATATCGGTGCCTTTTTCGTTTCTTCCACAATACTCTCAATCGAATAAGACGGAAGCTTTACCCCAGCTGCCTCCCAGGCTGCTGCATCTTTAATTCCATTTAAAGTCAGTTTCATTTTCATCACACTTTCTTTCTCAAAATGGTACATTCAAATTTGCGAGTGAAAACCCGAAAGCTGCCCAATGACCTGTTTTCGGGCCTAATTTTGCATATTATTCGGCAGATCTGGCATTTTTATCGATTGCTTCCCAGAGACCATTCAGATATGTCGCGCCGAGCGCACGGTCATAAAGTCCATATCCCGGACGACCCACTTCATCCCAGATCATTCTGCCGTGATCCGGACGGATGTATGTATCCGGGCATGTCTCGTAGATCGCTTTCATAATCTCGTAAAGATCCAGGGAACCATCGGAAGATAAGTGAGATGCTTCACGGAACTTGTGGTATCCGAGGAATTTTACATTGCGGACATGCATTGCATTGATCCTGTTCTTTTCACCGAAATGTCGGATGATTGCCGGAATATCATTATCCGGATTCGATCCAAGGGACCCCGTACACAGACAGATGCCGTTTGCCGGTGAATCATGAAGTGCGCAGATCTTATCAAAATCCTCCTGGCTGTGTGCAATTCTCGGAAGACCGAAGATCGGCCATGCCGGATCGTCAGGATGGCACGCCATCTTCACGCCGACTTCCTCGCATACCGGAATGATCGCATCGAGAAAATATTTATAATTTTCACGAAGATCATTTTCTGTAATATTTTCATACTG
>CAVFLH010000166.1:0-3275 GCA_963622995.1 uncultured Eubacteriales bacterium
GAACCATGAGGCTCCGCAGACTTTTTTGCTTCCATATACAATTTTTTACAACAAGATCCTTTATTCCAGAAAATCCAGCGCATCCACCGGCACGCCGTCTTTCAGGAACTCGAAGAACACGTTTGTGCCTTCCACCGTGTAGTATTTTGTCGGCTCAGCAACGTAACCTAAGAGATCGCCCTGGCGGACATACTCGTTTTCTACGACAGGGATCTCTTTTAACTGTCCGCAGACGGCGGTGTAGCCGTTTCCAAGATCAAGGTTGACATAATTACCGATCTCCTCGTTTGTCCCAACAGAGACGACTCTGGCGTCCGCAGGGGCGGATACCGGAGTGCTGACCTCACTCTGGATCACGTTGGCAGGGTTGACTTTGTACTGGTCCAGGGTCGGGAAGTAGGTCGTTGTGTCCATGCTGTAGCCCAGGACGATATTTCCGGTCACAGGCCAGGAGAGCTTGTCTGTGTCGGCAAAGTCGAGAACCAGAGATTCGCTGACAGCGGCACCGGCTTCCGCCATGAAACTGTCGCCTGTCAGAATGCCGTCTGACGCGTCAGCAAGGCCGGTGTCCACCGAAATTTCGCCGGAATCAGCGCCAATTCCTGCGCCACTATCATTGTCTGCCAATCCGACAGCCGTGCCGTCCCCGGCAAGTTCCCCATTTCCGGCTTCATCCCCGGATGCCGCCAGTTCCCCGGCCAATGTATCCCCGCCGGACTCCGCGCCCGCGTTGGAATCTCCCGCGATCACATGATCCGGGTCTTCGATCTCCAGATAGGGGCTCTCTCCGATATTTTCTCTCCCCTTCTGAATTCTCACAGCGCCTGCTGCCGCAACAATAGTCAGCAGGCCAAGTACGAGCATGACAAGGACAAATTTGTCCTTGAAAAGCTGATTTCCTCTTTCTTTCACGTTTATCACCTCGGTTATATTCTTACCCGAGGCGGTGAAGTTATACACAAAATTCTAGTTTTTTCAGAAGAAATCCACTGTCTTTTCTTTTGGAATTAACCTTTGGCTCTTGTTAACGGAGTTACTATATTCTGATGACATGCACCTGCAGTAATTGTTTTCACTCCGCAATTTTCACAATCTCAACACCTTGAAAATAATATTTCAGCAGTTCCTTAAACCCACTCCCCTGCTCTCTCTCCATCGCATCCGCCCCGGCCTGGGAGAATCCGTATCCGCTGCCGATCCCCTTCGATGACACCCGGACCTTTCCGTCCGCCGACGAAAAATGGAAGCAGGATGACTGCAGCCCCAGGGAATCCCGGACCTCGTCCCCGGTATAATCCATATCCCCGATCTGCACCCGCTTCACATACCCGGCGTCATCCCGTTCGATGATCTGGATCTTTCCGGCGATTCCGTCCGCACCCGGCCGCGGTCCGCCAGTCTTTCCGATCTTATCCGCAAACTCTGCTTCCGTAAATGTCCGGACGCTTAAAAATCCATCCACTTCCAGATCCCCCGGACTTTCCACGCTGCAAAGATACGTGTACGCCGTCAGTTCTCTCGTCTTTCCGGCGGATGCCAGACAGTAGAACGGTTCGATCAGATCCCCGCCGCACTCTGCCACAAGACCTTCCGTCTCCCGCACCGCCTGGCGGACCTTTTCATAATACTCCTCAAAGTGTTCTCTCCCCCACTTTTTCTCCATCTCCCGCACACTCAGACAGTCAATGTCCAGTTCTTCCTCCATAAGATTCCTGTCAAACGTCCTGGAAGTGCCCGCTGAATTCCCTGTTGCACCCGTGTCGTTCCCATCTCCTGTGTTCTCCACCGAGATCCCGGGATCCGCGATCCGGTACACATACGTCCTCGCGAGCACCGCCTGTGCCTTCAATGTCTCGATTCCATACTCCGCCGGAATCTCCGCCGCCACAACGCCCACAAGGAACTCTTCCGCCGGAACTTCCTCCCCCGCGTCCGTCCTGATCCTGCCTGTCCAAGCCAGCGTCGTCACATAAGGAATCATGACCATCGCAAACAACATCATAAAAAACCGTTTCATAAAAAATACCCGCCCATACACATCTGATACCCGGTTGATCCCCGGTATCTCTAGTGTATGAGACGGGCTTAAATTTTATGTTATTTCATTTCCGGCCAAACTGCCTTCAAAATCGATGGAAAGCTGAGATTACAGCTCTACTTCGATCTTATTCAGATGCCAGATATCCCTTACATACTCTTCGATCGTACGGTCAGAGGAGAACTTTCCTGCGGATGCGGTATTGAGCATCGCGGTTCTCGCCCACCACTTCTCGTCGCGGTATGCCTGGTCGATCTTCCTGTGGGCCTCTGCGTAGGAACGGAAGTCTTTTAAGATGAAGTAAGTATCCGCGCGGTCGCTGCTCTGGGTGTTGAGCAGGGAGTTGTAGATATCGCGGAACAGTTCCGGATCCTGCGGAGAATAGTAACCGTTGATAAGCTGCATCAGCACGCGGCGGATATCCTGATCATTGTTGAAGATATCCATCGGGTTGTAACCGCCATTGTTCTCAAGGTTGATGATCTCATCCGCAGACGCACCGAAGATAAACATGTTCTCCTTGCCGACTTCCTCTGCCATCTCCACGTTGGCGCCGTCCATGGTTCCGATCGTTAAAGCGCCGTTTAACATGAACTTCATGTTGCCGGTACCGGATGCCTCTTTGCTGGCTGTGGAGATCTGCTCGCTGACATCAGCAGCGGAGAAGATCAGCTCTGCGTTGGATACGCGGTAGTCCTCGATAAATACGACCTTTAACTTGCCGCCGATGGACTTATCGTTGTTGATCACGTCAGCTACATTGTTGATGAGCTTGATGGTCAGCTTCGCGCGTCTGTATCCGGCTGCCGCCTTCGCGCCGAAGATGAATGTTCTCGGAATGATGTCCATATTCGGGTTATCTTTTAACTGGTTGTAGAGGTACATCACATGAAGAATGTTCATGAGCTGTCTCTTGTACTCATGGAGACGTTTTACCTGGACATCGAAGAGGGAACGCGGGTCAACATCGATTCCGTTGTGTTCCTTGATGTACTTCGCAAGGCGGACCTTGTTCTGGTACTTGATGTTCATGAATTCCTGCTGGCACTTCTCGTCGTCAACGAATACGGAGAGCTTCTTCACGTTGGAGAGGTCTGTGATCCACTCGCTGCCGATCTTGTCTGTTACCCAGTCTGCCAGGAGCGGGTTGCCGTGAAGCAGGAAACGCCTCTGAGTGATACCGTTCGTCTTGTTGTTGAACTTCTCCGGCATCATCTCATAGAAGTCGCGGAGCTCC
>CAVFLH010000166.1:3285-5562 GCA_963622995.1 uncultured Eubacteriales bacterium
TCGTAGATGATAGCCATTCTGCGGATCTTCTCGTTGTCGCCCGGGTATCTCTGCTGGATCTGGGCAACGAAGCGGCGGTTGATCTCCTCGACGATCTGGTAGATACGCGGAAGCAGGCGGGAAAAGAGCTCAATCGGCCATTTTTCAAGGGCCTCAGCCATGATCGTGTGGTTCGTGTACGCACATGTCTTTGTTGTGATCTCCCATGCCTCATCCCACTCAAGGCTCTCCTCGTCAAGTAGAATACGCATAAGCTCTGCAACTGCTACGGTCGGATGTGTATCGTTTAACTGGAATACTGCCTTCTCGTAGAATTTATGGATGTCGTCATGTCTCTCTTTGTACTTCTTAACAGCACGCTGAACGCTCGCGGAGATGAAGAAATACTGCTGTTTTAAGCGCAGCTCTTTTCCGGAGTAGTGGTTGTCGTTCGGGTAAAGGACCTCGACGATGGTCTTTGCCAGGTTCTCCTGCTCAACGGCCTTCTGGTAGTCACCTTTGTCGAACTCGCTTAAGTTGAAGGTGTTTACCGGCTGTGCATCCCAGATTCTTAAGGAGTTTACGACGTTGTTGCCGTAGCCGACGATCGGGATATCATACGGAACAGCCATAACGGACTGGTAGCCCTTCTGTACGAAGTGGTTTCTCTTTCCGTCCCACTCGGTCTCAACGTAGCCGCCGAACTTGACCTCTGTCGCGTACTCCGCGCGGCGGATCTCAAGCGGATAACCGTCCTTTAACCACTCGTCCGGAACCTCGATCTGGTATCCGTCGCGGATCTGCTGCTTGAACATACCGTAACGGTAGCGGATTCCGCAGCCATATGCCGGGTATCCTAACGATGCAAGAGAATCCAAGAAGCATGCGGCGAGACGTCCAAGACCGCCGTTTCCAAGCGCCGGGTCTCTCTCCTGGTCCTCGATGCTGTTTAAATCGAATCCAAGCTCGTCGAGCGCCTCAGCGATCTCTTTCTGCTCACAGAGGCTGATGATGTTGTTTCCGAGGAAACGGCCTGTCAGGAACTCCATGGACATGTAGTAAACGACTTTTACGTCGTCCTTGTCATACTCTTTGTGAGTTGCGATCCAGCGGTCGATGATCATGTCTTTGACTGTAAGCGCAACTGCCTGGTAAACCATGGCCGGAGTCGCCTCATCGATCGTTTTGCGGTAAATGTTCTTCACATTGTTCGCAATGGATTTTTTCAGTTCTTCCTTATTCATTGTCTGACTCACCCCTAAAGTCCTCCTTATAATACGCATCCCGCAGTGCCGGAATTTCCTGGTCCCCGCGGGATGCTTAATTGATACCTTATTTTGTCACTTTCGCAACTCCGAGTACAACATCCTCTCCATTGATGTCCCACTCTTTTGTATAGCCGGCCATCTCGCCGAGCATGATGTTGTCGGCCATGACTTCGCTCTTTAACTCGTCCGCATACTTCTTGATCAGATCAGCGATCTTCTCGTTCTTGTCCGCATAAACGTAGATGTGGTCCATAACCTCGAATCCAGCCTCTTTACGCATGGTCTGGATCTTGCTGACGATCTCGCGGTAGAAACCTTCCTCGAGAAGTTCCGGTGTAAGAGTTGTGTCGAGAACAACTGTCACGGTGTTGTCAGCCTCGGATACATAACCTTCTGTCTGTGCCATGTCAATCAGGAGGTCATCCTTTGTGAGAACGACTTCGTTTCCGTCAAAGTTAAAGGTCAGAGCGCCCTTCTCATTTAACGTATCCATCGCAGCGTTTCCGTCTAACTCAGCTAAAGCTTTCTTGATGTTTCCGAGCTGCTTGCCGTACTTCGGTCCTACGGTCTTAAGCTGCGGCTTGAAGGTGTAGGATGTGAAGTTTCTCACGTCGTCTGTGAACTCTACGGACTTCACGTTTAACTCGTCCTCGATGATCTCCTGGTAGAACTCCGGAAGACTTTCCGGTGCCTTTACGAACATCTTGGCGATCGGCTGACGGTTCTTGATGTTTGCGGTATTTCTCGCCGCACGTCCCATAACGACGATCTTTAATACCTCGTCCATCTTTGCTTCCAGCTCGCTGTCGATATGTGCCTCGTCAACAGCCGGGAAATCGCAGAGGTGGATGCTCTCCGGAGCTGTCTTGTCGATAGATCTCACGAGGTTCTGGTAGATCTCCTCTGTCATGAACGGGATCATCGGAGCTGCTGCCTTGGAGATCGTTACGAGAGCTGTGTAGAGAGTCATGTAAGCATTGATCTTATCCTGCTCCATGCCCTTTGCCCAGAAACGCTCACGGCTTCTTCT
>CAVFLH010000167.1:0-1574 GCA_963622995.1 uncultured Eubacteriales bacterium
GTTCATGTACAAGTGGCGGGTCTTTATGGTATAATATGCGTATCTTAAAAAGATAAAACTGGTATCCGGCCGGGCTTTTCTTCCATTCGTCCTTTCCGGATACCGAATCAAAATACGATAAAAGGAGCTGATCTCTTATGAAAAAGAATCTTTATAAATTTGCCGCTTTGACAATGTTTGCCGCTTTATCCATCACCGCATGCAAAAAACATGATGCCGTTGATATCTCAGGAATCCATACCTCCGCCGCGGAGACTATGGCAGAGACCACGGCCGCGGAGACAAAGGCTGATCCGGCCGCAGGAACTTCAAAAGCTGAATCTTCCGCTGCTTCTGATGTTGGAACCGAGGAGAAAAAAGATTCCAACGCGTCGGACGCACTGAGTGTGAAATCAAAGATTGCGACGGAAAAGACGGGAAAGGTCTCCATCGAATACCCGATCCTCTCAAACCTCCGAAAGGACTCCATGACACAGGCGGTCAATGAGCTTTTAAAGAAAGAAGCCACCCGGATCATCACGGACTGGGAGCTTGACACGGAAAAAGACGAGGTCTCCATCAACTGTGATCTGGTATCCCTCAATAAAGACAGGGCTGTATTTACATTCCGCGGAACGGTAAATGTCGCGGACACCGCCCATTCGTCAAATGTATGGTATGCGGTCTCTGTGAACTTAAATACGGCATCCCCGATCGGGCTTACCGCTTATACCGATGCTGACTCCATCGCGGAATATCTCGCTTCCGATGATGTTGTGGTCGTGGAACCGGCAGAGTCAGCTGATGAGGTAAAAGATTTCATTAAATCCAGCGGAAAAGAGCTCTGGCAGTCCGTATTTGCGGAATGTGACTTTACCTCCACTAAGGATGGTACATTCCCGCAGGCGTTTTCCTACGAGAAGGACGGCGATATCTACCTGATCGTTCCGGTGAGCCATGCCGCCGGGGACTTTGCC
Organism: uncultured Eubacteriales bacterium; assembly: GCA_963622995.1. Lineage (GTDB taxonomy): Bacteria > Bacillota > Clostridia > Lachnospirales > Lachnospiraceae > Pilosibacter. The sequence continues at coordinate 957 of CAVFLH010000167.1, forward strand.
CTCGTGAAATATTCTCCGGAGACAAAATAACTGATACGGCGTTGCTACACTGTTGCACTGCAATTTGTGCGCTGCGGCAACTATCTGGTTGATTTCTATCCCGCATTTTGGTATGATAAGGGGAAGGTAAAAATTTAAATTCCGCCGGATCGGTCTGTAAAAGCTTTGGCGGATCAAAGAAAGGCTGGTATCTATCAATGGAAAACGTAACGTATATTGACCACCCGCTGGTTCAGCACAAGATCTCCATGTTAAGAAAGAAAAGCACAGGAACAAACGAGTTCCGTACCCTGGTCGAGGAGATCGCAACTCTGATGGGTTATGAGGCACTCCGCGATCTTCCACTTGAGGATGTTGAGGTCGAAACTCCAATCGAGACCTGCATGACTCCGATGCTTGCAGGCAAGAAGTTAGCCATCGTTCCGATCCTGCGCGCAGGCCTTGGAATGGTAAACGGTGTTCTTTCCCTCGTTCCGTCCGCAAAGATCGGCCATATCGGTCTCTACCGCGATGAGGAGACACATGAGCCTCACGAATATTTCTGCAAGCTCCCGAACCCGATCGAGCAGAGAACCATCGTTGTCACAGACCCGATGCTCGCTACCGGCGGTTCCGCAG
>CAVFLH010000167.1:1690-5555 GCA_963622995.1 uncultured Eubacteriales bacterium
CCGGAAGGCGTAAAGAGACTTCACGAGGCACATCCGGACGTACAGATCTATGTGGGACATCTTGACCGTGAATTAAACGAGAACGCATACATCTGCCCGGGTCTTGGAGATGCCGGTGACCGTATTTTCGGAACGAAGTAATTTGGGATTATAAGTTTCCATACGAAAAACAAAACCACGATATTTGTTTGAAACTCAGTTTTACGAGTTTATTAACAGATATCGTGGTTTCTTTTATTCCGATAATTTCATCTCAGATATTATTGAAACACTTTTTTACCGCTGGCTCAAAAGTTTTCAGATGCTTATTGATTTGTAATCAACTTTAATTGGGCAGTCCTTTTTATTCCTGCACCTTCTTGGTGATCTCGCCCTGTTTCTTATAGATAGAATTCTCATCCACACATCCGCGGACGCTGGATAACGGGTAGATATTGCAGTTTCTTCCGATGACGGTTCCAGGATTCAAAACAGATCCGCAGCCAACTTCTACGCAGTCACCGAGCATGGCGCCGAACTTCTTGATCCCGGTCTCAATATCGCCGTCCTCTGCATGGACTTTCACGAGAAGCTTGTCGGATTTCACATTTGAGGTGATGGAACCGGCTCCCATGTGGGCGCGGTATCCTAAAATAGAATCTCCCACATAGTTATAGTGCGGAACCTGGACTTTATCGAACAGGATCACATTTTTTAACTCCGTGGAGTTTCCAACAACGGTGCCCTCTCCGATCAACGCATTTCCGCGAAGGAATGCGCAGTGGCGGACCTCCGTGTCCTTTCCGATAATGATATTCTCACCGAGGTATGCGCTCGGCATCACTTTCGCGGTCTTGTGGATCCATACGGTCTCCCCGCGCTTCTCGTACTCATCCTCCGGGAGAATTTTTCCGAGTTCCAGGATAAAGTCCTTGATATGGGCCAGGGCCTCCCACGGGTAGGTAAACTGGCGGAGAAAATCTGCCGCCTGGGTGTGGGAAAGGTCATAAAGATCAACGATCTTTGTCTCTTCTTTTTTCATGACAAATCTCCAATCTGCTATTTTTTATAGAACTGAGCCGCAGCGTCGAAATAGGTCCGTAACATATAGGCGTTGTTTGTCTGCTTGACGCCGTTTGTCCTGAGCGTCACGAACCGCTCCAATTTTTCCATATACTCATCCGGTGTGATGGTTCCCTCTGCCACATAGGTGAGACCCTTTTCCCAGCTCGCTGTGAGTTCAGGGTTTAAGAGCTGTCGCATGGATGCCTGACAGACATCGAAGACGATCTCACCGAGAAGTGTCGGCGTGATGACCTGGGTCTTTTTCGCTAACTCCAGATACTTGATGTTGAACAGCTTTTTTAAGATCTCCGCGCGGGTGGCACTGGTGCCGATGCCGCTTCCCTTGATCTGGGCCCGCAGGTCCTCATCCTCGATGAGCTGACCCGCGTTCTCCATGGCGAGGATCATGGATCCGGAGGTGTAGCGCTTCGGCGGGGATGTCTCGCCTTCCTTGATATCAAGTTTTAAGAGCTTTAATTTCTGTCCCTTTTTCAGGCCGGACAGCATGGCAAGAAGGTTCTTTGCCTTCTCATCATGACCCGGATCCAGTTCTTCCGCCTGGTTTTCCTGTCCCGCACCTGAATTCTCTCCCAGGCTGCTTCCAGAATTTTCCGCCTTCTTTTTGGACGGGACATTCGCGACCTCCAGGTAACCTGCCTCCGCAAGGACCTTATAGGCCGCAAAGAACTGTTCTCCCTGCTTTTCGATCCGCAGGGAAAACTTCTGGTAGACCGCCGGCGGATAAAAGATGCTTAAAAACCGCCGGCCGATCAGCTCATACACCTTGGCAGCCAGTGGATTCAAGCTTCTAAGCGCGCCAAATCCCTGTCCCGTCGGGATGATCGCGTAGTGGTCGGTGATCTGCTTATCGTTCACGTACTTTGTCCTTGCGATCTGTTTCCAGGTTCCGCTGTCAAGTGCCTTCGCGGCATAATCCGCGAGCGGTTCGAAATTCCGGAGTCCGCCGATATTCTTATAGATCTCCTTCGCCACCGCGGTGGAGAGAACTCTGGCGTCTGTTCGAGGGTAAGTCACCAGCTTTTTCTCGTAGAGCTCCTGGATGATCTTTAAGGTCTCATCCGGGCTGATTTTGAACATCTTCGAGCAATCGTTCTGGATCTCCGCAAGGTTGTATAAAAGCGGCGGATTTTTCGTCTCTTTTTTCTTGTCCAGGGCGAGAAGCGTTCCCTCCATCGGATCGGCGCTTAAGAACCTGATCAGCTCCTCTGCCGTCTTTTTCTCCTTAAATCCGTTCTCCTTGTAGAGGGCCGGTGTGCCGAAGTATCTGGAGCCCTCCACCGCTCTCCATTCCGTCTCGATGACCGAAGTCTCATGATCCGGGATATCGAAGGAACCGATGACGCGGTAGAATGGAGTCTTCACAAATTCCCGGATCTCCCGTTCCCTGCGGACCACCATGCCGAGAACACAGGTCATCACACGGCCGACGGACAGCACCGCCCGCTTTTCCCTCAAGTAGGATGCCACCGATGGACCGTATTTTAAGGTGAGCACCCTGGAAAAATTGATGCCCATCAGGTAATCTTCTTTTGCTCTAAGATATGCGGATGCCGCAAGGTTGTCGTACTCCGCAAGGTCCTTCGCCTCCCGCACTCCGCGGAGAATCTCCTCCTCGGTCTGGGAGTCGATCCAGACACGGCGTCGGTTCTTTCCTTTTATCCCAGCCATCTGTTCCACCAGGCGGTAGATGTACTCTCCCTCACGTCCGGAGTCGGTGCAGACATAGATCGTATCCACGTCCGCCCGGTTTAAGAGCCCGCTCACGATCTTAAATTGTTTCTTTACATCGTCGATCACCTGGTATTTGAATGTCTTCGGGAGAAACGGCAGAGTTTCCATGCTCCAGCGTTTCAGGGCCGGATCATAGGCGTCCGGGTAACTCATGGTCACCAGATGGCCCACACACCAGGTCACGATAGCCTGGTCAGACTCGATATATCCGTCTCCCTTTCTCCCGGAAACCTTTAACGCCTTCGCGAATTCCTGCGCGACGCTTGGCTTCTCGGCGATAAATAGTGCTTTTCCCATGAAACCTCTTTCCTGTTTATATTGACTTCACAGCTGCCATGCACCGGCAAAGCTGCGGGTAATTTCTATTTCAAATAGTATTTTTATCTGTTTACGCAGCCACTACTTTTTCTTCTGCGGAAGCTCTGATAAGAGTACTGCCGCAAACATCAGCGCACATCCGACTAACATCTTCCCTGTCAGCACGTCCTTTAAAAAGATCACGGAAAACAGAGTTCCAAACACCGACTCCATGGAAAGAAGGATCGCCGATGTGGACGCGCTCAGATATTTCTGCCCGCTGTTCTGTAAGAGATAGGCCACCGTGGTGGAGAAGACTGCCAGGTACAGCAGTCCCCCGATCAGGGACTTATCCATAAGAACCGTAAAATCAAAGGATCCGTCAAGAAACGGCGCGCAGATCCAGTTGAAGATAGCTGCCGCCAGGATCTGGATCACCGTCAGGGCGATCGGGTCGTGGCGTTCCGTAAATTTATCGATAAATACCATGTGGACCGCGAACATCAGACCGCAGATCAGCGTCAGAAAATCCCCGTAATTGATCGAGAGATCTCCCTGCAGTGACAGGAGCGCAAGACCGATGACCGCAAGAAACGCTGCCGCAATATTCCGTCCTGTCGGTCTCTTTTTGCTGACGATCCAGTAGAGAAACGGCACGATGATGACATAGAGTGTGGTGATAAAGGCGTTCTTGCTGGCTGTCGTATGTTTCAGCCCATATGTCTGGAACTGGTAGGACAGGCAGAGAAAGGCGCCCAGGATCACGCCGCAA
>CAVFLH010000168.1:0-5537 GCA_963622995.1 uncultured Eubacteriales bacterium
CTTTCACGCTTCATTGCAAGTTGCTTTCGTTTGACTATATTATAAGGGTGGACAATCTCTTACGTCAACTTAAGATATTCTGTCTTTTAGAGGCAAATCCGTGGCAAAATAAGGGCTTAATCCGTCCTCAGCGCGTCGATCGGGTTCAGCTTCGCCGCCCGGCTCGCCGGCATGTAGCCGAAGATCAGTCCGATGGCAACGGAAACGGTAAACGAGATCACAACCGCCGTCATGGTCGGCGGCGCGTCGATTCCCATAAGGGCGCCGATTCCCGTACTTGCGAGAGCGCCGATGATGATTCCTATGACTCCGCCGATGGAGCTTGTAACCAGCGCCTCGATGACGAACTGCTGCATAATCACGCTCTTCTTTGCGCCCAGGGCCTTTCTGATACCGATCTCCCTGGTTCTCTCCGTCACGGACACCAGCATGATGTTCATGACACCGACGCCAGCGACTAGAAGAGAGATTCCAGCGATTCCGCCTAACATCATGCTCATCATGGCGATCTGCTCATTTAAGGAATCCAGGAGAGAGCTCATGGCTGTCACCGTGTAGAGGTTCTCGCTCTTCATCTTTTCATAGAGGAAATTTTTAAGCTCTGTCGTGCATTCCTCTGTGTCGTTGATATCCCTCGATGTAAAGATATAGTTATTGATCACGGCGTTTCTCGCCATCTTCACGGCTCTGGAGTACGGGATCCACACAAAGTCATCCGTGCAGCCGTCATCGAACTCGGAGCTGCTCTCCGTCTGCCTCTCCACGACACCGACGATGGTATAGCTGTCACCGTTTAACTTGACCGTCTCGCCCACGGCGTTCTGGGAGCCGCCATAGAGCTCCTCCGCCACATAAGCTCCGATGACCGCGACTTTTCTTCTCGCCTCCATGTCGGAGTACTGGAGATTTCTGCCGTACTCGATCTCGTAGTCCTTGATTGCGAGATAATCCTCGCTGTAGCCGCCGACACTTGTGGAATCCATGGTGTCGGAGTCATGTTTTACCGTGACGCTGACGGACACGTTCGGGGACATGCTCTCGTAAAGGTCTGAGTGTTCCTCGTAAAATTCATAAAATTCGTCCACATCGATGGTTCTTGAGGCCACCGCCTTGTACTGGACCGTGATCTGGTTTACGCCCATGGAGGAAAAGCTCTCCACCATGTAGGACATGTAGCCGTTGACGATGCTGACAAGGATGATCACCGACGCGACGCCGATGATGATGCCCAGCATAGTCAGAAATGACCGCATTTTGTTGCCCCAGATACTTTTTAACGCCATTTTAAATGATTGCAGCATACTCTTTCACATCCCCATCGAAATTGATCTTTCCGTCATGGATCCGCACTACCCGCTTCGCCTCGAGAGCGATGGAACTGTCGTGGGTGATCATGACGATCGTGTTTCCTTCTTCATTAAGTTTCTTTAAAAAGTCCAGCACCTCCCGGCCCGTCCTGGAGTCCAGGGCACCTGTTGGCTCATCCGCCAGGATCAGGGACGGGTCCCCGGCGAGGGCCCGGGCGATGGAGACTCGCTGCTGCTGGCCTCCGGAGAGCTGGTTCGGAAAATTCTTCCATTTTTCGTCGAGACCGACCTTTTTTAGGGAGTTCATGGCCCGCTCCCGCCGTTCTTTCTTGTCATAGCCGGCGTAGAGAAGCGGGAGTTCCACGTTCTCTAAGAGATTTAACTTCGGAAGCAGGTTGTACTGCTGGAAGATAAAGCCGATCATGCGGTTTCGGATCTCCGCAAGCTCATTGTCGGACATATCCGCCACGTCCTCGCCGCCGAGGAAATATTCGCCCTCCGTCGGGACATCCAGGGCACCGATGATGTTCATCAGGGTGGATTTTCCGCTTCCGGATTTGCCGACGATGGCGACGAACTCGCCTTTGTTGATGGAAAGGCTGATGCCATCGTTGGCGTGGACTTCCTCGTCGCCCATGTAGTAGATCTTGTAGATGTCGCGCAGTTCTATTAAAGTGTTCTTTTCCATACAATTTATCTCCTATGCGCTACTGAGATCTTCGTCCGCCGCCGTTGCTGCCGCCATTTCCGCCAGGACCACCCGGTGCGCCGCCGCCCATGTCAGCGCCAGGGCCGCCCATGCCGCCCATCTGCATCTGATCGGTCTGCGTCGAGCTTCCAGAGTCAGAGGAAACATAGATTTCATCTCCCTCGGAGAGACCGGAGAGGATCTCAACGTAATCGTCGTTAATGATGCCGGTGGTCACCTGGACTGCTTCGAAGCCGTCCGGGACGTTGCTGTTCCCAGATTTGCTGTCTCCATGGTTCTTTCTCTCTGAATCTGCGTCACCCACATTATCTGAACTGTCATTTCTCTGTGCGTCGGCATTTTCAGCGCTGTCCGAACTCTTCTTCACATACACCTTATTACCACGCATCAGCGCGCTCGCCGGGATCACTAACGCATTCTCAGAACTGTCGAGAATGATCTTCGCATCCACGTTCATGCCCGGAAGAAGACTTCCCGTATCGTCCAGGGTCACCGTCACCGGATAGTTTGTGACACCGTTGGAATAGCTGCTCTGCAGGCTCACATTTGTGACGGTTCCTGTGAATGTCTCGCCTTCCACCGCGTCTGCGGTGATCTCCACGGACTGACCGACCTTGACGCTTGAGACATCCAGCTCATCCACAGACATCTCCAGTGTCATGGTAGACAGGTCGTAGATCACCGCCATGGTAGTCGTTCCACTGGAGCTCTTGGAGATCTTATCCCCAACCTTCGCGTTTTTCGTGATCACTGTCCCCGAAATTGGCGCTGTGATCGTGTAGTCATCCACACTGTCCTGGGTGTTGCTCAGCTTGTTCTCCGCGTTTTCCAGGGTATCGCCTGCGCTCTCCACCGCATCCTTGAATTCCTTTAAGTACTCTTCCGCTGTCTTTTCGGTCACCTGGAACAGGTCGGAGTTCTTATCCACATAGGAACCTTCATGGATCAGAAGTTTCTCGATCTCGAGACTCTTGTTTCCGGAGAGTTCCACGCTGAGAGTTGTCTCCGTCTTCGCCGTGAATGTTCCCTCGGCACTACACACAAATCCATCGACTTTCACGGATGCCGCCGTGTCCGTCGTGAGTCCGCCAGGGTTTGACACCTCAACCGTCACATTCTTCACGAGACGTCCGCCGGAGAGTGTCTCCTCCATGCTGCTGACAACCGTGACTGTGCCGGAGATCTGCTCACCGGTGTCCTCCAATGTCACTGCCGCCTCATCGCCCACGTTGATCTCCGCGGCCTCGCCGGAGAGGAACGGGACTGTAATTTTCATGACGGAATCATTGTAGAGATCCGCGATCTTTGTTCCGTTATTTACCTTATCGCCCTCTTTAATATAGAGAGTCTTGATGTATCCGGACGCTGTGGAGCGATATGTATTTCCCGCAATTCTTGCTGTCTCCTCGGCGTAATCGGACTGTGCCGTCTGGGCACTCTCCTTTGCCCTCTGAAGGCTGGTCTGGGCAGAACTCAGATCAGAGTCCATGGAGGACGCGTCGATCCGGTAGAGAACCTGGCCTTTTTCCACTACGTCGCCCTCCTCAAAGTTCGCTTCGATGACCTCGCCTTCCACCAGGGATGTCACCTCGTAGGTGTCCTTCGGGGACAGGGAACTTGACGCCGTGAGCTCTGAGCTGATGTCCATCCGCTTCACCGTTGTCGTTGACACGGACTGGTCACCCTGACTTTTCTGGCCCGCACCCTTTTTCTTATAGAGGAAAAATCCGCCAAGCAGCGCTGCCAAAACCACTATAAGCAGGATCACGATCTTTCCGCTTTTCCCCTTTCGTTTTTTTCTTTTCTTCTCTACAGCCACCTTTTCGTTCTTCATACTCGTTCCTTTCCTATCTATTGCAATGAGTCACTTCTTTTAACTAAGTCTGATCTTTTCTATCCGCATTTCTTCTGCATTGTCTTTATTTTGTGTGTTGCATATACATTTAAAATTAATTAGTAATCTCCAACAACATCAACAACGGTGTATGTCGCATTCTCGTCGCTTCCGCTCTTCTCCCACACGATTGCAACCTTGTCATCCACCTCAAACTCTCCGTAGACGGAGAACAGGTACTGGAGCTCCGATCCGCTGATCTGGAACTCATCGCCCTCTCCGCCGTTGTCCTGGTAATCGGTATTTAAGACTACTTTTACCGGTGTGAACGGATCGCTGGAATCGTAGTAGATCGCCTTGATACGTCCCTCTGTGGCACCTTTGTTCTCACCGCCGCTGGAGTAGGCAAAGATCATCTTTGTCTCCTCGTGATAATAGATCACCGTGGCGTAATCGTTGATCTCACTCTCATCGGACACCTCGCCGTTTAGGAACATGGTGGCATCCTTCAGGGAGAACGGAACGAGACTCTTTAAGTTCCGGCTGTCGTTATCTAAGATCTTCGGTCCCTTTAAGCTGTTGTCCAAGATCGAGGAGGTGTTGATCTCACCGTCAGAATTGTAAGTCAGGTCAAATACCTTGCTGCCGTACTGGTTTCCTTCCTTCGTCTTCGCCTTCATCAGGTTGTAGAAAAGGTTGATGCAGTCCTCTCTTGTGAGGACCTCGTCGAGATCACGGTAGATTTCGGAATCCAGGGACAGGGACTTGAACTTCGCGAGACGGCTCTCCTGGAGGCTGCCTGAGAAGTCATCGTTGGTATAGCCCAGGACTCCGAGAACTGCCTTGATGGCATCCCGCATCGTGACTCCCTCATCCGGCTTGAAGTTTCCTCCGAGATAACCGGACATCCAGGAGTTCGTCGCCGCCGTGCGGATCGCCGCGGAATACTGGGATTTTGAGGAGACATCCGCGAAGACGGATACGGTTCCCGCCGCGTTTGCCGACTCCTTATAATCCGATGCCTTTACGAGAAGTTCCGCGAACTCACCTCGCGTCACGTTCGCCTGGTAATTGCTCGTCGTCATAATTCCAAGCAGGCTCACTGCTTTCTTTCTCATCTCAAATGTGGTGCTGGCCGCGTATTCGTTCACCGTCATTCCCGCGCCCACCGCGCAGACCGCCAATCCTGCCGCTATCATCTTTCCTCTTCTCATTCCCATTCTCCTTTCATCCACCTTGATCGCCAGGTCATCATCTCCATGCAATTTCTCCCGTTGGTCTCACAGACCCGGTTTTTGTACTTTTAAAGTACATATCGTCAGAATTCCTTGCATTTTTCTTACTATTACTTTCATTTCTGAAATAACTTTATCAGAAACTTGTGATTCATCTGTGTTTGACCTGTGTTCAAACTGTGAAGGAATTCACACAAAACCGTCCATTTCTGCGGCAAAAATGCGGCAGGAAACAAGAAGACCCAGAGCAGGCACCATTTTCGGTACCCACTCTGGGTCTTCTCCCTATTCTCACACCCCCGGCAGACGCCCGATCACATCGATCCCGGCGAACACCAGAAGTCCGTTTTTTATAATAAAATTTAAGATCACGATTCCCGCCGCCGCGTAAGCGATCCGTTCATCCAGTTCCGGGCGGAATCTCCTGTTCCCCGTGACAAAATACATGATCC
>CAVFLH010000169.1:0-5498 GCA_963622995.1 uncultured Eubacteriales bacterium
TCAAATCACCCGGATTCAGGTCGATCCTATAGTCCGGTAGATTGGGAAAGTATTAGTTCACCGACCTTCATTTTTTCGGCATTTTTCATGACTTTCATATTGGCGATTCCGACCTCATGGATCTTATCCCAGGAGAGGTCGTTGTAGGCTTTCCAGAGGAACCGGTTCCGGACTCCCTTTTCGTCGATCTCAAGATATCTTGTGAAATGACAGAGAAGGAAGAAATAAATCCCGGACAGACATGCGTACAGGATCATGGGAAACGTCTTCTGCGACTGGAATGATACAATAAAAAGGAAAAGAAATAAAATAAGGGCAAATAGTGAAAGAAGAGCTTTCACAGGGTTAATTAGATATCGCATAAAAACTCCTTTCCCGGTCACTGCTGCTTTGCCTGGACAAATTCAGCCATGGAATCGCTTAAGGCAGTGGTCACTTTGTCTGACTCATAGTTAAAGAGGATGACTCCGTTTTCGGTGCGGATCTCAATGATCGACGAAATTGACGGAACAGCACAGAGAGAATATGTACCATAGGTGTCATTCTCGAAAGTTCCATAATACAGACGGCGGTTTTCCACGCCGGAAACTTTTTTGCTGACACTATAATCTGTGAGAAGTGTGATCGACTGAATTGACTTATAATCAATGGAGATCGGCTCTGTTCCTGACGGTCCGGTGATGACAATCTGGGTATCGTTAAAATCAATACTGACGGATGCCGCGGACTGCATGCGGATGGCGATGACAAACACCATGATCAAAATCAGGGCGCCGGTTATATAGCGGGAATATTTTTTATTCACAGAATCCCTCACTTTTCTTGTATGATGACATTATTATCGGTCAAACTGCACAAAAAAACAAGGAGACGATTTAAAGATTATGTGAAAATTATTTGCGATTTGTGGAAGAGAGATAAAAAAGATCCCATGTTTCTTCAGTTGCGGGAAGTGTGCCGGATCTCCGGAAGGAGAAGAACGGCAGCCGCCGCAGAAATGGAAAACATGGGATATGTTTTGGATCGCTTTTAGAGATTGGTTTATTCCGGATAAACAAGCTGCTCTTCGCGGATGTCTTCAAGCACCTCATCATAGAACTTTCCGGCAAGATATTTTGCCATCGGGAGGTTCATATCGAGGTAGTTGCCGCAGTCGCGGGCAGCGGCACCCGGAACTTCGCCCTCGTAGTCGCGGATGAAGAGGAACATCTCCTGGAGAAGCGGGATGATGTCCGCAGACTCGTAATCGCCTGTGAGAAGGAGATAGAAGCCGGTACGACATCCCATCGGGCCGAAGTAGAGAACTTTATCTTTGTAAACACGGTGGTTTCTTAAGAAAGTAGCACCGAGATGTTCGATAGTGTGGACCTCAGCGGTGTTCATGACCGGCTCGAAGTTCGGACGGGTCATACGGATATCGAAGGTCGTAACATGGCTGTCTCCGGCGACATCCCTGCGGGAAACGTAAACGCCCGGAATCAGTTTCAGATGATTGACAGTGAAGCTTGTGATCTTTTCCATAATAAGATACACCCTTTCATGAGTTTTGCTGTTTGTTGTTGTATTAACTTCTATTATAAAGGGGATACAGGGCGGTTACAAGAGTAATTTGTGCGGCTTTTACAATAGAATTCAAATTGTCAATTTATTCTTGTCTCACCATCTTATTTGTACTATAATAACGTGTAACGGGATTTTTGAAAATCAAAACTATCCCATAAGGAGTGGCTATGAAATTACTGGCATATGAAGTAGACAAAAGACCTTTTTTAGGGGTATTAAATGAGGATGAAACCTGGGTTTACCCGATCTCTGCGGCAGGAATGGAATATCGGTCCATGAAGGACCTTATCCGGGAGACGGGAGCGTCAGAGATGGAGATGCTGGACTATATTTCAAAGAAGACGCCGGGTGATGTGATCGGCGCGGCACCGGTTGAGGAGATCAAGGTCGTATCTCCGATCGCTGAGCCGGATCAGGATATCATCTGCCTGGGAATCAACTATATGGATCATGCGAAAGAGTCTGCAAGATTCCAGAAAGAGGAATTCTCAAAACCGGAGAAAGCAATTTATTTCTCCAAGCGCGTGAACCGCACAAATGATCCGGACGGAATCATTCCGGCACATAAAAACCTGACAAACCAGTTGGATTATGAGGCAGAGCTTGCCGTTATCATCAAGAAAGATGCGAAAGACGTAAAGCCGGGAGAGGTCAAAGATTACATTTTCGGCTACACGATCATGAACGACGTCAGCGCCAGAGAGGTGCAGACGGAACATAAACAGTGGTATTTCGGAAAGAGCCTGGATGGATTTACACCGCTCGGACCGTGTATCATGACCGCGGATTCCACTGCGTTTCCGCCGGTATTAAAGATCCAGTCAAAGGTAAACGGAGAACTCCGCCAGGATTCCAATACGGGACTCTTTATCCATGGAATCGAGGAAGTGATCTGTGAGCTCACAAAAGGAATGACCTTAAAAGCAGGAGCGATCATCGCGACAGGAACGCCGGCAGGAGTCGGCATGGGATTCGTTCCGCCGAAATTCCTTGAGACCGGGGATGTTGTGGAGTGTATTATTGAGGGGATCGGTACACTGAGAAATACGGTCGGTGAGTAAATAATTAAACGGTACGGGATATAGAATATAGACATGGAAGATCCGTGCCGCAAAATAAGATAAGATCAGAAGAGTTGCCATGAAGGGAGCAGGAAGCCGGTCAGGATGACGGGCTGCTCTTTTCATGGTTTTTTGTTATCGTGTGCCGTGCACTCGGAAGCCAGGAAAAATGTCAGCGACTGGTTTGGCAGGTACATCTGTGCGGAAATTTAGATGGCGGCAGATGGCTGCATCGGTGTGGACATGAGCAGCGGCACTTTTTGGAAAAAGGAGAATTTTATTGTACATGGAAGATATACGTGAAATGTTGAAAAAGGTGGCGGCGGGCGAGCTGTCTGTGGATAACGCTGTCCTGGAACTGAAGAAAGAGCCGTTTACGGCAGCAGGATACGATGACCTGGGCTTTGCGAAGCTTGACACGCACCGGAAACTGCGCCAGGGCGCGGCGGAGGTGATCTACGGAGCGGGAAAAACGCCGGAACAGATCGCCGGAATCGTGGAAGCGATGAAAAAGCGCGGACAGGAGACGATCCTGATCACCCGTGTGGACGAGGAAAAGAGCCGGGAGACAGAGAAACTTCTCTCGGAAAAGTACCCGGAAGGAAGCGGATACACATATTTTAAGGACGCAAAAGTCGCGATCTGCGGAAAATTCCCGAAAAAAGACGGTGTCGGAACCATCGTTGTCGCGACAGGCGGAACCAGTGACATTCCGGTTGCGGAAGAGGCAGCTCTCACGGCAGAGGCACTTGGAAACCAGGTGGAACGCCTTTACGACGTGGGAGTTGCGGGCCTGCACCGCTTGCTGTCCCATATGGATTCTATTATGGATGCCCGTGTGATCATCGCCATCGCGGGAATGGAAGGCGCTCTCGCCAGCGTCATCGGCGGCCTCGCCGACTGCCCGGTAATCGCGGTGCCCACCAGCATCGGATACGGCGCGTCCTTCGGCGGCGTGTCCGCCCTGCTCTCCATGCTGAATTCCTGCGCCAGCGGTGTCAGCGTGGTAAATATCGATAATGGATTCGGGGCAGGGTATCTGGCGAGCATGATGAATCATATGCGTGGATAAGAACTTGAAAATCCGTTCGCGCTGCCGCACGTCTGGAGAAAGCTGCTGGCGGCAGGTGAAATGAAAGAAAATGATTTGCGTAATTTTTAAAATGAGGTGGAACTGATATGAAGATATTATATTTTGACTGTGGAATGGGCGCGGCCGGAGATATGCTGATGGCATCTCTCTATGAGATCTGCCCGGATAAAGAAAAATTCTTAAAGACCATGAACGAGATGGGCCTGCCGGGACTCTCCGTTGAGGCGGAACCAGCAGTAAAATGCGGAATCACAGGAACACATATGAAAGTGACGATCCACGGGGAAGAAGAGGAGAGCGTGGATGTTGATCTGCAGGGACATGACCACCATCACGATCATGATGACGATCACCATCATACTCATGACCATGAAGCCGGTCAGCATATCCATGAGCATCACCACGACCATGAAGATGACCGTCATGACCATAGCCATGAAGACCATCATCATGCCCACGAAATGGCAGAATCAGCAGCAGAGCAGACCACTCACGATCATATGCATGATAACCAGTCCAATCATCACCACGAGAATCAAAACGACCTCGATCACACCCACACCCATGACCATGATCATGAATGTGGACATGAACATGCTCACGATCACGGACACACCCACCACCATCACGCCAGCATGGCAGGCATTTCCCACATCATCGAGCATTTAAACCTCCCGGAAGAGGTAAAGACCGACATCGTGGCAGTCTACCGCCTGATCGCTGAGGCCGAGTCCCATGTCCACGGAAAGACCGTCGAGGAGATCCACTTCCACGAGGTGGGCACCGCCGACGCAATCGCGGATATTGCCGGAGTCTGCCTTTTAATGCATATGATCGCGCCACAGAAGGTGATCGCATCCCCGATCCACGTCGGAAGCGGAAATGTCCGCTGCGCCCACGGCATCCTGCCGGTACCGGCACCTGCGACAGCCTTTATTTTACAGGGACTCCCAATCTACAGCGGAGTCATCAAAGGCGAACTCTGCACCCCGACCGGCGCGGCATTGTTAAAGCATTTTGTATCGGAATTCAAGGAAATGCCAGTGATGCGCACATCCGCCATCGGCTACGGAATGGGAAAGAAAGATTTTGAGCGCGCAAACTGTGTGCGTGTCCTTTTAGGTGAGACAGAGGAGACCGGAGGAGAAGTTGCAGAACTTTCCTGCAACCTCGATGACATGACCCCGGAAGCTCTCGGCTTCGTCCAGGAGATCCTCTTCGCCGCGGGCGCCCTGGAAGTCTACACGATCCCGATCGGCATGAAAAAGAGCCGCCCGGGTACTCTCCTGACCTGCATGTGCCGTTGCAATGACAAAGAAAAGATGGTATCCCTGATCTTCAAACACACAACAACACTCGGCATCCGCGAGTCCATCAGCCGCCGCTACACCCTGACCAGAACCATGAAAGAACACGAGACCCCGTATGGCGTGGTCCGCGAGAAGGTTTCTGAAGGCTACGGTGTGTGTCGCGGAAAATTGGAGTATGAAGACCTTGCGAAGATTGCAAGAGAGCAGGGGATGTCGTTAGAGGAAGTTAAAGCATTAGTAGAGAAATAGAGACTGAATGTAAAAAGCAAGGAAGAACTTATTTAGCTCTGCCTTGCTTTTTACATTACATCGATAACCATAAAGACAAAAATAGCTAGCATCCTACTTCCCACGGTAAAAAGCTAATCTTTTGTACATATCATAACGAATAAAACATATTTTATCAAGTTACTATAGTTTAAAATATGCGTTAAATTAAAGAAAAAATATGCGTAAAAGTAACCAAATAGT
>CAVFLH010000170.1:0-5448 GCA_963622995.1 uncultured Eubacteriales bacterium
GAGCTAAACTATAGGCTGACACAAGCAGCCATTCCCGACGAAAAGTGTATCAGTTCATCATTTATTTCTTCTCATGCCCCTCGATCCACTCCAGAATATCCCCTGATACCTGTTCGCGGTTGAGTTCGTTTAAAAGTTCGTGTCTCGCGCCCTCATAAAAGCCGATGGAGAGATCCTCCGCCCCGGCCTTATCGTAGCGGTCATAGACTCTCCGCACGCCTTTTGTCTCCTCGCCCACCGGATCTTTGCTTCCGGACAGGATCAGAATCGGGAGATCGGTGCGCATTTTGCCTGCTTTTTCGAGTTTTGCAGTCTTTAAGATCACCTCGAAGAAGTCCCGGTACGCACTCGCAGTGAAGATAAAGTTCGTCAGCGGATCGTCCCCGAAGGCGCGGTCTCTCTTTTCATCCCTGGACAGCCAGTCGTATGGCGTCTTTGTCGGTTTAAATTTCCGGTTGTAATTTCCGAGGGACAGGTTGTAGAGCATTTTACTTCTGTATCTCGTCCCTTTTCTCTTACAGACAGAATCCGCCAGTATATGTCCGAACCGCACCTCGGCATCCTTCGGCGCTCCGGTTCCGAGTAAGATCACACCGTCGATTCCGTCCTTGTATACCGTCAGATATCGTCTCGCGAAGAATGAACCCATGCTGTGTCCTAAAAGAAAAATCGGCACACCCGGATATTTTCTCTGGGCATGGACCGTCACACGGCGCATATCGCGGATCACAGAGACCGCTCCCGCATGGTCACCGAAATATCCACGGTCTTCCTCCGCCGCCGCGGTCTTTCCGTGGCCCAGGTGATCGTTTCCGAGGACATAGATTCCGTGTTCCGCAAGGAATTCCGCAAACTCCCGGTAGCGTCCCACATGTTCCATCATTCCATGGGCGATCTGGACGACGGCTTTCACCTCGCCGTTTGGAATCCACGCCATGCAGTGGAGATTCGCCAGGCCGCTGCTGGATGGTATATAAAATTCATGGATCTCCATAATTTCCGCCTCCTGTACTAAAACCATGTTTATAGTATAACACGCGCGCAAAACTTTCCCTAGGAAACATCTGTTAAAAATTCATAAACTTTGTATAAACAAAAAGACCCCCGCAGGCGCTCTCACACCCGCAAGGACCTTACAACTTTCTAATTTTTCAATCAGTCTTTCTTCATAAGTTTCACCATAACCGCCTTCTGCGCATGCAGACGGTTCTCCGCCTCGTTGAAGATCTCGTCGGCGTGTTCCTCGAAGACTTCCTCGGTGATCTCCTGTCCGCGGTATGCCGGGAGGCAGTGCTGGACCATAGCGCCCGCGTTTGCGGCTGCCAGGAGCTGTTTGTTGATCTGGTAATCCTTGAAGATCTTCTTTCTTTCCTCTTTCTCCGCTTCCTCACCCATGGAGGTCCATGTGTCCGTGATCACGATGTCAGCGCCTGCTGCCGCCATAAACGGATCGCTCTCGAGGGCAAATTTATCGCCGTATGCCTTTGTGAACTCCAGGACAGCTCCGTCTGGCTTGTATCCATCCGGTGTCGCAACAGCCACGTTCATGCCGACCTTTAAGCCGCCAACAATCAGGGAGTTTGCCATGTTGTTTCCGTCGCCGATGAAGCACATTTTGAGTCCGGAAAAGCTTCCGAATTTCTCACGGATCGTCATGAGGTCCGCGAGAACCTGGCACGGATGGCAGAAATCTGTCAGACCGTTGATGACCGGGATGGAACCGAATTTTGCGAGGTCCTCCACTTCCTTCTGCTCGAAGGTACGGATCATAATTCCGTCAAGGTAGCGGGACAGCACACGGGCAGTATCCTGAACCGGCTCGCCGCGGCCGATCTGTAAGTCCCTGGAGGACAGAAACAGCGCATGTCCGCCCAGCTGATACATTCCCGTCTCGAAGGATACACGTGTTCTCGTGGAAGATTTCTGGAAGATCATTCCGAGAGTCTGGCCCTTTAAGAGCTCGTGCGGAATGTTGTGCTTTCTCTCATATTTTAACTGGTCTGCCAGATCCAGGATCCCGATGATCTCCTCTGTGCTGAGATCCAGTAATTTTAATAAATGTTTCATAATTCAAATACCCCTTTCATGGCCTCAAGCGCCTGATCAATTTCTTCATATGTAATAACAAGTGGCGGAAGCAGACGGATCGCGTCCGTTCCGGCTGTCAGGACGAGAACGCCCTTTTCCATAAGCTTTGCCACATATCCCGCGCGCTTTTCCGGATCTACGATGATGCCCAGCATAAGTCCCATGCCGCGGACATTCTTTACTGCCGGGGAGTGAAATCCCAGGACTTTTTCTTTGATGTAAGCGCCCTTTTCCTCAACTTCTTTTAAGAATTCCGGCTTCATCACCGTGTCGAGGACCACATTTGCGGATGCCGCGCTCACCGGGTTTCCGCCGAAGGTGGATCCGTGGGTTCCCGGTCCCATGACATCCTGGCATGACTTTGCGGCCATCACGCCGCCGATGGGCAGGCCGCCGCCGAGACCTTTCGCCATGGTCACGATATCCGGCTCGATTCCGTACTGCTCGTAGGCGAAGAGGCTGCCGCATCTTCCGATGCCGGTCTGGACCTCATCCACGATGAGCAGGATGTCGTTTTCCTTGCAGAATTTCGCGACGCCCTGGACGAACTCTTTATCAAGCGGCAGAACACCGCCCTCGCCCTGGATCATCTCCATCATGACCGCACAGCAGGTCTTGTCTGTCTTTGCGGTCACATCCGCCAGGTCGTTTGCCTTCGCGTAGGCAAACCCTTCTGTGAACGGGAAGAAGTACTGGTGGAACTTTTCCTGTCCGGTCGCTTTTAAGGTGGTAACAGTTCTTCCGTGGAAGGACTGGATCAGTGTCACGATGGTGTTTCTTCCCTCGCCGTATTTATCGAAGGAATACTTTCTCGCGAGCTTGATGGCACCCTCGTTTGCCTCCGCACCGGAGTTTGCAAAGAAGATCTTGCCCATGCCAGTGGCTGTCACAAGCTTCTCAGCAGCGCTCACCATCGGCTCCGTGTAGTAGAGGTTTGAGGCGTGCATGAGCTTTTCCGCCTGTTTTGTGATGGCGTTCACGATTGCCGGATTTCCGTGGCCTAAGCTGTTTACTCCGATTCCGGAGGTCAGGTCCACGTACTGCTTTCCGTCCTCATCCCAGAGTGTCGCGCCTTTTCCGTGGTCAAGGACGATGTCGAAACGTCCGTATGTATGCATGATATATTCTGAATCTTTTTTCTTAATTTCTTCCGCTGTCATATCGTTCCTCCTGTGGCAACTGATTCGGCAGATCCACGTTTTTTCTGTGTCTCTTTGAAAAAACGTGTACCCTAGCGCATTCCGCACCGGATGCGGCTGTTTCTGATAACCCGCACCTCCATCTGCCTCTTATGAAAACATGGTTCCAACGCCCTCGTTTGTGAGCAGTTCGATCAGGATCGAGTGCGGCACGCGGCCATCCTGGATATTCGCGCGCTCAACGCCCTGGCGGACGCACTCCACGCAGCAGTTGACCTTCGGGATCATGCCGCCCTTGATGATGCCCTCTTTGATAAGGGACGGGACTTCCGAAACCTTCAGGCGCTTGATCAGTGTAGACTCATCGGACGGGTCTCTCAAGAGTCCTCTCACGTCTGTCAGCATGATCAGCTTCTTCGCCTTTAACGCGATGGCAAGCTTCTCCGCCGCCGTGTCCGCGTTGATGTTGTAGTTGCAGTTGTCATCGATACCCGCGGCAATGCATGTGACTACCGGGATATAGCCTTTTTCCAGCATGTCAAGGACGATCTGCGGGTTTGTCTTTACAATATCGCCCACATAGCCGTACTCGGTTCCGTCCGGATCATTTAATTTCACCGCCTCGAACAGACCGCCGTCCATGCCGCCCAGGCCCACGCCTTTTCCTCCGGCGTTCTTTAAGAGTGTTACCAGGTTCTTATTGAGTTTTCCACAGAGAACCATCTGGGCAATATCCATAGTCTCTTTGTCCGTGTAGCGGAGACCTTTGATGAATTTGGACTCTTTTCCTGTCTTCTTTAAGAGTTCCCCGATCTCCGGACCGCCGCCGTGGACGAGAACGACTTTGACGCCCAGAAGGTTTAAGAGGACGATGTCATGGATGACCGCCTCTTTTAAGTCCTCATTGATCATGGCATTTCCGCCGTATTTTACGACTACGATCTTTCCGTTGTATTCCTGAAGATACGGAAGCGCCTCGACGAGGACACCCGCTCTTGTTTCCGGTTTCAGATTTTCCATAAAATTTCCCCTTCTTTTTCAGATTGTGCCTGATCGAATCAGGCAATTTATGTGATTTTTGCAGATTCCGTATAATCTTATAAATTAAGTCCTGCGGTCTCCTCGAATCCCAGCATCAGGTTCATGTTCTCCACCGCCGCACCTGACGCGCCCTTCCCAAGGTTGTCAAACAGCGCTGTGATGATCGTCTGGTCCTCATGTCCGTTGACGACCAGTTCCATACTGTCCTTTCCGGCCATGGTTCCCGCCGCGATCATCGGATCCTCATATCCGAACTGATGGACTTTTACGACCTTCTTTCCGTCGTAGTGGGCAGCCAGCGCCTCGTGGATGTCCTTCGCTGTGGGATTTCCCTTTAACATGGAGTTCTGCAGCATGACGGTCACTGCCATTCCTTTATAGTAGTCATCCACAACCGGGCAGAACACCGGCGGAAGATCAAGTCCGCAGATCTGTTGCATCTCCGGGATATGTTTGTGCTTGAGGCTCAGGCCGTAGATTCTTGGCGTGTTGTAGAGCTCCGGCTTCTCCGGGGACTCATACTCCGCGATCATCTTCTTTCCGCCGCCGGAATATCCGGTGAGGGAAAATACGGTGAGGGGCGTCTCCTTCGGGATAATTCCGGCTGCCACAAGCGGGTAGACCGGAATCACAAATCCTGACGCGTGGCAGCCCGGATTCGCGGTAAATTTCGCGTGGATCACTGCATCTTTATGCGCGTCGGAAAGCTCCGGGATCCCGTACGCCCAGCCAGGTGCGACACGGTGTGCCGTGGAAGCGTCGATGATTCTCGCGGAATCCTTCTCCACAAAGCTCACCGCTTCCTTCGCCGCCGCGTCCGGCAGGCAGAGGAAAGTGATATCCGCCGCGTTGATGAGCTTCTTTCTCTCACCCGCGTCTTTTCTCTTCGCTTCGTCGATCAGCAGGAGTTCAATATCGTCCCTTGCTGCAAGTCTGTCGTAGATCTGGAGTCCGGTGGTTCCTTCTTTTCCGTCAATGTATACCTTTGGCTTCATAGTTGTTCTCCTCTCGCTCATAGATTTTCCTGGATCCCAGGGCCGCCTCCCATCCGCCTGAATGTGTGGGGGCGCGGATGGAGGCCGTGAATAATTTTTGAATGATTTTGCATAATTATAACTCTATATGTATAATTATGCAAGCATTTTTTGCATATATTCAAAAAAGTACCTGTCTCATAACC
>CAVFLH010000171.1:0-5412 GCA_963622995.1 uncultured Eubacteriales bacterium
GCTGCAGGCGATGGGATTGCAGTATTGCACTGGAAATGGAATGGACTTTCGAGGGCAGTCCTGAATTTTTAGTATGGACTGACGGCTACCGCAGTCGTTAATAGAGCGGCGTATATGTTGGTATACGAAAAAAGCGGACCGAAAGGTCAAATTGAGTGGCACCGCGGATATGAAATTCGTCTCAAGCATCAGATTTTAAATCGATATCTGATACTTGGGATTTTTTTTATTTAAAAATCGCCCTCGCTCCGCACCTCCAACAACTACTGGACAGCGATTCCACAGAATCAGGGATCCTGTCACAAACATTCTTATCAAAAGTAGAAGAGGAGATCAGAATTATGAAAAAATCTATCAAAGCAATCATCGCAGCAACATTCACCGCAGCACTTCTCGCAGGCTGCTCCTCCAACACAGCTTCCACTACAACCGCAGCTGAGACGACGACAGCCGCTGCAACTGAAGCTGCCGCAGAGACAACAACAGCTGAATCCGCAGACGCAGCAGATACAGCACTTGCAGACGGTTCCTACACCATCGGCATCAACCAGTTCGCAGTTCATGGTTCTCTCGACAACTGCCGCGAAGGTTTCCTCGAGGTCCTCGCTGAAAACGGATTCGTTGAGGGACAGAACCTTACCGTATTAGATGAGAACGCACAGGCAGATCCGGGTCTGGCAGCACAGATCAGCACAAACTTCGCAGGACAGAATGTTGATCTCATCTGCGCTATCGCGACACCGAGCGCACAGAGCGCATACAGCGTCGGCAGAAAGAATGACATCCCGGTCATCTACACAGCTGTTACCGATCCGGTCGCGGCTGAGCTTGCAAACGAGGACGGAACTCCGGTAGGCGAGGTCACTGGTACAAGCGACAAGCTTCCGGTTGAACAGCAGCTCGAAATGATCCGCGCGATCCTCCCGGATGCAAAGAAGATCGGTATCATGTATACAACAAGCGAAGTAAACTCCGCTTCCACACTGGCTGAGTACAAGGAAAAAGCTGCTGACTACGGTTTTGAGATCGTTGAGTCCGGCGTTTCCTCCACAGCAGACATCCCGCTTGCTGCTGACAGCCTCTTAGAGCAGGTCGACTGCTTAAACAACTTAACAGACAACACAGTCGTTGCTTCCCTTCCGTTAATTCTCTCCAAAGCAAACGCTAAGAACATCCCGGTATTCGGAAGTGAGATCGAGCAGGTCAAGATCGGCTGCCTCGCTGCTATGGGACTTGACTATGTAGACCTTGGAAAGCAGACAGGTCGTATGGCTGCAGAAGTTTTAAAGGGTGAGAAGAAAGCAAGCGAACTGAACTTTGAGGTTATCGAGGCTGCTGCTTTCTACGGGAACTCCAAAGTCGCTGAGGATCTTGGAATCACATTCCCGGAGGACCTTGCTTCTAATGCAAAAGAGTTATTTACTGAGATCACACAGTAGTTCAACTGACTCTCAAACTTCCAAGTGTATCTATGTCAGATTCGATGCATCTTATAATAAGGAAGTCGGAACAGATTTTTCCAACCTGCCTGGCAAGAACCATCTGCACAAATCGCTTTTGGTAATTTTCACAGATGACAGAAACGTAAACATCAATCCGGCAAAGCGTTTTCCGCTCTTGCCGGATTTTACA
This sequence comes from uncultured Eubacteriales bacterium, assembly GCA_963622995.1. Lineage (GTDB taxonomy): Bacteria > Bacillota > Clostridia > Lachnospirales > Lachnospiraceae > Pilosibacter. The sequence goes on from CAVFLH010000171.1 coordinate 1,633, forward strand.
GCAAAATGTAACAGCAGGATCTTCTCCCCTGTTACAGATTATCGGAGGATATCATGGCAATCTTATTAGGAATCTTTGAGGAAGGGCTGATCTACGCGATCATGGCCCTGGGCGTTTACATCACCTACAAGATCCTGGACTTCCCGGATCTGTCGGTCGACGGAACGTTCCCCCTGGGCGCGGCGCTGACCGCAGGACTGATCGTAAAAGGAGTTTCCCCGGTGTGGGCACTTCCCCTCTCCTTCTTCGCGGGCGTTCTCGCCGGATGCATCACCGGCGTCATCCATGTAAAATGTAAGGTCCGCGACCTGTTTTCCGGTATCATCGTCATGACAGCCCTCTATTCCGTAAACTTAAGGATCGCGGGCATGAAGGCGAACCTGCCGTTCCTGTCCCAGGATACGATCTTCGACAACGAGTGGACAAGAAACAGCCTGCCGCCATCCGTGAGACCGTACATCGTTGTGATCATCCTGGCAGTGATCGCCCTGGTCTGCAAGTTCGTTCTCGACTGGTATTTAAACACGAGATCCGGATATCTGCTGCGGGCAGCCGGTGACAACGATGCTCTCGTTACCTCCCTTGCGGAGGACAAAGGCCGCGTAAAGATCATCGGTCTTGCCATCGCCAACGGATTCGCCGCTCTCGCGGGCGGAGTTCTCGCCCAGAAGCAGGCGTTCTTCGATATCTCCATCGGAACCGGAACCATGGTCTTCGGTCTCGCAAGTGTTATTCTCGGAACACAGCTGTTCCACCGCTTCGGAAAGTTAAAGGCGACCACCGCAGTTATCGCGGGCGCGATCCTCTATAAGGCGTGCGTGGCTTTCGTTATTTCCATGCGTATTGTAAAAGCAACCGATCTGAAACTTATCACTGCGGCGATTCTTCTTCTGATCCTGATCGTCAGTGATTCCATGAAGAGAAAGGGGGCACATCATGCTTGAGTTAAGGAATATCAACAAATATTACAATGCAGGCACCGTGAATGAAATGTGCCTCTTTAAGGATTTCAACCTCAGCATCGATGACGGCGAGTTCGTCTCTGTTGTGGGCAGCAACGGATCCGGCAAGACTTCCATGTTAAACCTGATCTGCGGCAGCATTCCGGTGGATTCCGGAACCATCGTTATGGGCGGCACCGACATCACGAAGATGCCGGAGTACAAGCGCCAGCGCCGCATCGGCCGCGTCTACCAGCACCCGGCGATGGGAACCTGCCCGAATATGACGATCCTAGAGAATATGGCTCTCGCGGACAATAAGGGAAAGCCCTTCAACCTGCTGCCGGGCACAAATAAAGCCCGCATCGACTTCTACCGCGACCAGTTAAAGATCCTCGGACTTGGCCTTGAGGATAAGATGGGCGTAAAAGTCGGCGTCCTCTCCGGCGGACAGCGCCAGGCGATGGCACTCTTGATGTCCACTATGACCCCGATCAAGTTTCTGATCCTCGACGAGCACACGGCTGCCCTGGATCCGAAGACAGCGGAGATCATCATGGAGCTCACCGGAAAGATCGTTGCGGAGAAGCATCTGACGACGATCATGGTTACACATAACCTCCGGTTTGCTGTGGAGTATGGTAACCGACTTCTCATGATGCATCAGGGACATGCGGTGATGGATAAGAAAGGTGAGGAGAAGGCGAACACGAAGGTGGACGATATCCTTGAGATGTTTAACGCGATCAGTATTGAGTGCGGAAACTAGTGCACGCAGAGGAAAAACAAGCAGTGCTGAATGCGACATTTGTTTTTCCTGCGCCACTAACAAGCAAACCGTCTGCGCAAGCAGACAATTGAGCGCGAAGCGCGGGGTTGCGAGTGAGTGTCTTGACTCATTGAAACAATATTTAAAAAGAGCTGTATGCATCTGGAAAACTTCAGTTTTTCAGGCATACAGCTCTTTTTAGATCTTTATCTTCGTCCACTTTCCGCTCTTAAACCTCCAGTTCGTCAGGCAGACACGCACGATCTGGTCGCACACGATTCCGAGCCAGATGCCGACAACTCCGATGTGCAGCGCATAGCAGAACAGGTACGCGCAGGATGGTCTGACAATGGTGATGCTGAGCGTCGACGCACAGGTAGTGAACACCACATCTCCCGCGCCTCTGAGGCAGCCCATGTAGATAACCTGGGAGATTTGGAGAAGCACGATTACGGTCATGACCCGCATGATCTCAACGCCCATGGCAATAATATCTTCCTCAACAAAGTATAGGTGGAAATACCAGCTTCCCAGCGTCAGATACAGGATCGACAGCACGATGGAGATCATGTTTCCGATCCTCTGGCAGATCGTTCCGTACATGACCGCCAGATCCGGACGTTTTTCTCCGAGACTCCGCCCGCAGAGCGCCACGGCAGCCACCTGCATGCCGTCACCGAAGGAGAACGACAGATTCATGACATTCATGGCAACCTGGTGCGCCGCGTAGGCCGAGGTGCCGAGCCGCGCCGCCATGATCGATACCAGCAGGAAACCGGTCCGCATGAATACCTGCTCGATGAAAACGCTGGAGGCAATCTTTGCCATGTTCTTTGCCGGTTCCAGCGTGACGCGGACACGTTCTTTTATAATATAGGGAATGCTGACGAAATTGTCCTTCGGGATCAGAGAACAGATGCTCATAATGCAGGCCACGATGGTTCCGAATACGGTGGCCATCGCCGCACCTGCAATTCCCATAGCCGGGAAGCCGAAATGTCCCTGGATCAGCAGGTAGTTTCCGATCATGTTGACCACATTGGACGTCACGTTGGTGCGCATGGCGATCTTCGTGTTTCCGGCACCGCGCTGGGAGGCATTGATGGCCATGGAAATGATGTTGAAGATCATGCCGCCCATGATGATCCTGAAGTACAGGACCGCGCTCTCCTGAGTGTCCTCGTTGGCACCGCAGAAGCGGATGATCGGTTCCGCAAAGGCCACCGCCGCTATGCTGATCAGGATTCCGACAACGATGGTGAATATGATTGCCATTAAGAGGACCTGGTTCGCGCCGGTCCGGTCTTTTTCCCGCGGCGTCTCGCTACCAGGGCGGATACGGACACGTTCATGGCGATGAAGATGCACAGGCCGATGAATTTCGGCTGCGTGGTCAGACCTACCGCCGCCACCGCATATGCACCGATGGAACTCACCATCAGCGAGTCCACCATGCCCGCCAGGGCAATAAAAAAGGACTCCATCACCGCGGGCCATGCCATCTGGAACGCGATCTGGTATCCTTGTTTTCCTCCACCCATGAATTTCTGAAATCTCGTCTTTTCGTTTTCCGGCATTCTCATCACTCCTGTGTGTTTGCTTTTGGTATCTTCATAAAGTATTTTTTTACTGTATCATTCTTGATTCCTATTAGATTTATTATACAATACACCGAATGTAAAATCAAATTAAAAATTAGCAGCTGTGAAGGTCCTGAACGGTTACAATAATTATAGTTTTATGTAAGCTTGTTTCATCAGCACTTCTATCGTATAATTATTATGTTGTCCAACCGATACCCGGCAACGGGAGGAGGTGAGCCATATGAACATTATAATTTCTTTCCTTGTTTCCTGTGCGGCTGGTGTAGCCTGCCACTACATCATCAAATGGTTAGATGGAGACAAGTAGGGCAACACTAGCCTGGTGGTTCCTTATCCACCATAAAAAATAAGAAGAACCCCTCAGTATTCGCACTACTGAGGGGTTCATTCTTTTTTGCCATATGAACATTATAATTCTTTTGCCTAACGGCATTATATCATATGTATTTTTTCTTTGCAATATCCC
>CAVFLH010000172.1:0-5383 GCA_963622995.1 uncultured Eubacteriales bacterium
ACATCACGAATTTAATTATGCAGTTTTTCAAATTTGCTCATTTATAGTTATATACTTGCGTTAAAATAGGGTATCTGTTTCGCGGATCTGGCTCCCAAACAGCTCCACCACTCGAAAGGAAGGATTCCCATGAAAAAATACGCGCTTCCAGCGGCCAGACTTCCCATCGACTTCCAGCAGAAACTTTCTGACTTCGAAGCGTGGCTGCTCCGGAACGGAAAATCTTACCAGACGATCCGTTCCTATCTCTATGCTGCCAGGCATTTTCTTTCCCTGTACCCCGAGGTCACCCATGACAATCTGATGCTCTACAAATGCTATCTGATTGACCGGTACAAGCCCAGCACCGTAAACCTAAGGATCTGCGCGATGAACTGTTTTATGGAATTTCTTGATCTCCCCGCCTCCAGGGTTCTTATGGTCCGTCTTCAGCAGAAACCATTTCTGGAAAATGTAATCAGTCAGGCCGACTATGAGTACCTGAAAAAATGCCTCCTGCGCGATGGAAAACTCACCTACTACTTTGCGGTTCGGATCATGGCCACCACCGGCGTACGGATCAGCGAACTTCTCCAGATCCGTGTAGAGGATATGATCCGCGGGCAGATGGACCTGTACTCAAAAGGAGATAAGATCCGTCGTGTCTACTTCCCGCAGAATGTCCAGGAGACCTGCCTGCTGTGGCTTCAAAACGAAAAACGCACCAGCGGCAGCTTATTTTTAAACCGTTTCGGAAATCCGATCACCACAAACGGGATCCGGCATCAGCTTAAGGTTTTTGCACTTCGATACAATCTGGATTCATCTGTCGTACATCCCCATGCATTCCGACATCTGTTTGCCAAAAATTTTATAGAAAAATGTGATGATATTGCGCTCCTGTCCGACATTCTCGGCCATGAGAGTATTGAGACTACCCGCATTTATCTGCACAAAAGCAGTACCGAACAGCAGAATCTCTTCAACCAGATCGTAAACTGGTAAAATTCCTGCTGCCCTGTTATTATTCAAAGGATACGTTATGAAAGAACTTCCAAAAGACCAGGAAAACCTGGCAGAATCATTTAGATTGTACTTAAGAAAAAAGAATATGTCTGAAAATACCGGAGACGCGTATGGACGGACTATCAGACAGCTTCTGTCCATCTATCCCGTTCCAACCGAATCTCTTCTCCGGAAATACCGGAGTCTTTTAATTACCAATTACCGCCCCGCAACGATCAATCAGCGGATCTACGCCGTAAATCACTTTCTCCTTTTTCTGGAAGAAGAACAGCCGGAACTCTACCCCGATCTCTCCGGCTTCCGTCTTCACTCAGTAAAAATTCCCCGGGACACCTTTCAGGACTCCATCATCACAAACGAGGACTGTGAGACGCTCCAGAGGAACCTGAAGGCAGAGCATCACGATTTCTGGTATTTCATCGTCCGTTTTCTGGTGACCACCGGTGCCAGGGTCAGCGAGCTGGTGCAGATCAAGGCGGAGCATTTAGCCTGCGGATACCTTGATCTCTACTCCAAGGGCGGGAAGATCCGCCGCATCTACATCCCGGATTCCCTCTGCCAGGAGGCAAAGGCCTGGTGTGACCGCCGCGGCATCACCTCCGGCTTTCTTTTTGTGGGAAAAAATGGACGCCCCGTGACGACCAGGGGCATCCATTCCCAGTTAAAGCACTATGCAGTCCGGTACGGCATCGATCCCGACACCATGTACCCACATTCCTTCCGCCACAGGTTCGCAAAGAATTTCCTGTCCCGGAGCGGTGATATCTCTCTTTTGGCGGATCTTCTCGGGCATGAGAGCATCGAGACCACCCGCATCTATCTCACACGTTCCAGCAGGGAACAGAAGCTTCTGCTGGATGAGATGGTGACCTGGTAGGTCCGGCGTAAACGCGCCATAATGATCTTAGTTCCACTGGATGGAATCCCAAGCGGCAAAATCTTCAAATCCCAGCTTCCAGCACGCGACTCCCGACAGATCGTTCTGACGGATCACGTTCATCTTCTCTTTTAAGGACCGCTCCTCCTCCATCCAGAGGAACTGGGCGCCGTCACTCGTCTGCTTCTCACCGTAATACTGGGCGGTATCCGCCTGCCAGGTAAGCTCCACCTGGTTATTGTCTACCCACTTCTTCGCGTCCGCGATCCCCATCGCCTTGGAGGTGATGGATCCGTCTCCGGCTTCGGTCCAGAGTCTCGTGTAGAACGGGACCGCATTGATCAGCTTCTCCTTCGGAACATCCTCGAGCATTCCGGAGATTCCATTCTTCACATAGCTGATGGAAGCCACGGATCCCGGCTCGCCGCCCGCAAAGTGCTCATCATATCCCATCATGATCACATAGTCCGCCACGATTCCCTGTTCTTTCAGGTTATAGAAACTGTTGTATCTCGCCGGAACATAATTGTCCACGGACAGGATAATGCCTTTCTGGCGGCACGGGATTGATAATTCCCGGATAAATTCGATATAATGAACGCCCGCCTCTGTTTTCAGGCTCTCAAAATCAAGGTTCAGACCATCCAGGTCATATTTTTCCGCATCCGCAATCAGGCTGTCGATCAGCTTGCGGCGGGTGGAAGTGGAAGCCAGCAGTGTCTCCGTCTGGACATCAACGCTGAAATTGTCGATCAGGGCCCATACCTGGAGTCCTTTTGCATGGGCTTTCGTCACATAATCTTTGCTTGCCAGTGACTTATAGTTTCCGTTATTGTCTGTCAGGGAAAACCAGGTCGGGGAGATCACGTTCATCCCTTTTGTCTTCGCCACAACACTGTCAAAGGTATTGTTTCCATCCTGGCTTGTCACCTGGTGCCAGCCGAGAACGATCTTTCCGCTCATGCTGGTATTCTTGTATACAGGAGCTGTGAAATTTCCGGAGAATTTCTGGCTCTCCGCGGCCGCCAGGCGCTTATTCTCCACATATCCGATATTTCCGTCGGAAGAAACGACCCGAGACCATTTCTCCATCGTATCGAGAACAGTCACCGTATCGTCCTTTACGAGATCTGTCAGGATCTTGCTCTTTACGCCGCCTTTTACTCTCAGACTTCCGTTCTTTTTCACACGCGCGATATTTCTTGTTCCCCAGTCGTTGATCAGGACACGTCTTCCTTCGCCGGAATCAAAGGTCTGGATCTGCACGTCGGTGTAGTTCGCGATCAGCCCCAGTGTCAGGTAGACCTCATCATCTTTTACAAGGAGCAGCGGGGCACCGTTGGATCCTTTTGTCTCCGCGTCCGCATAGACGATCTGATCCGGGAGCGCGTACACGAGAAGGTCTTCCGTGCTGTCCCAGTAGAATCGCTCATTAATATGGTCATTTACCCAGGAGACCGGCAGATAGGTCTGGCCGTTTTCATAGATTCCTGTCTGCGCCTGCCGTTCATAGTTATAGAAGACCGCCGTCTCATCCCCGGACACATCATAGACCTCCGCGAGATCCGCCCGATCTTTCGTCGGCATATACCGGTCCAGTACCTGGAATCCGACAAATCCGGCGGCAATCAGGATGATCAAGCCGACAGCAACCAATACGGGAACTATTTTTCTCATTCGTTATCACTCTTTCCGCATGCCGGTTCCTGAAACTCTGCGTTCATTTCCGTCTCTCACCGGCCGCATACTGAATCGTTATTTATTACGGATGATCCGGCAAGGTATACACAGATCGTATACTTTGCCGGATCTTCAAGATAGCTTAAGTATACCACAGCGCGGAATGTCTGTCTGTTAACTTTTTGTAACGAATTGTTGTCAGCAGCCTTACGAATCATCTGGCAGAACGATCCCCCTGCTGAGTCTGTATTACTTTACGCATGTAACCTGGTTCATTTCAGTGAAGTTTACTGCTATCCAGTGCCGTCAGATCCATTCTATGCGGCCTTTTCCGTCTTTCCTTATTTTCTCGTTTTTCTCCTCCGTCCTCTCGTCTCCGTAATATCCGCCTCGCTCAGATAGACCTTGTCAAACCGTATCTCCTTCAGTCCGCCGCCTTCTGCCTGGACATAATCTCCCATATAGAACATTCCATCCTCACGAACTTCAAACAGTTTCTCCCATTCTCTCTGCCCGGAAATTTTTCCGTCCATGTAGATCGGGATCCCCTTTTCCGTGTACCGTTTAAGTCCATTCAGATAGCGCGTCATCTCCTCGGCACTTCGATTTTCCGAGCCATACGTTCCGTTTGCTGTTTCCATACTCATATATACCTTTCCATTTTTCATAACTCATGTTCATACTGTGCACGGTCTTATTGCTTCTTTTCATTGAATGTTCTCCCCCTGTTGTCAATTCCAAGTACTTTAAATGCCTCTGTCCCCGGCTTTCCGCGCTGGCTGAAGAAGGTTATACTGTGACATGTCTCTCCCCGCTGCTGTGTCATTGGCCGGTCAGATCTCATTATTGTGTCGTTTTCAAGTATCAGACTTTTCCCTTTATAACGGTTAGGGAAATTGCCCTTTTATGTTATTTTTACAGGATCCGCCTAAAAAACTCCCCGCATTCCTTCGTGACCGAGAAGGCATCCGCTGAAAACGGAATCCGCTCTGTATTGATTCGAAATCTTCTCGAGAATTCTCTTCTGGTCTCCTCGCTTCCAAATACCGCGAGACTCTGCCAGCTTTTTTTCTGTTTCGCCCTCTGTTCCATCTCGAATTCCCGGAAACTCTCCTGCTGCCACTCCGTAAAGGAACCCACCAGGAACTTTTTATCGCATCTCCAATATAATTCGTTCGCGCCATCTTTGACCGATCCGAAATCGATCAGGATATCATCATATCCCCTCTGCAGCACCTCCTTCACAGCCTCCGGTCCCGCATGCTTATAATAATCCGCATCCAGGATCCTGTATGGATTTTTCTGTCCCATCTGCCCCGTGCAGACGTATTCGAGCTTTTCTAAGTCCCCCGACTCATTAAATTCCAGCAGTATGGCTTTCCTTCTGAGGTATCCCGCGAGATAGTTTGTCAGCATGATTGAAAAATGGGTGCACCCCACCCCGGTATTGCTCCCGGCGATTCCGATCATTCTGCATCGCTTCTCCTGAGTCTCTGTAATAAATTTTTTCTTTTCCATCTGGTTCCCCCTGTACCATCATTCCACAGATCCCGGTAACAGGTGTTGGCAGCTTTATCTTCTCTGAATGGATTTGAAAAGAACGGAAGAAAGAAATAATGAATATCAGATAAAACTTTTGGAAGTTTCAGACGTGCTTTTTTCTCCATATGGTTGAAGAGCAGGATCACATTCCCACGGCTTTTTAAGAACTTCGCCGCATCCACAGTCCTGTCGATCTCCCACCATTTTCCCCCGCATACAAGAACATAAAAATCTGCTTCCGGAAGTTTCTCTTCCGGGCGGATTACTCCCGCATCCTTT
>CAVFLH010000173.1:0-4951 GCA_963622995.1 uncultured Eubacteriales bacterium
GTCCGGAAAGACGCCGGGGACGACTATGATGTGACGAACGGAATCCTGGTGTATGCGCGGGCGGAGTTCTTAAAAGAAAAAGCAAAACCTGGTCTGAGTCCAGAAAACCAGAAACAGCAGGAAAAAGCGAACGCCGCTCAGCAGAACGTGGAGCTTCCAGAGGCACTTGTCAAAATCGACGGCGGAATCGGCATCGGCCGCGTCACAAAGCCTGGTTTGGACCAGCCAGTAGGCGCTGCGGCAATTAACTCCATACCGAGAAAGATGATCCGGGATGCCGTGTACGCCCTTTTGGAGGAAGCCGGAGAGCTTCGCCGGGTATCGATCACCATATCAGTTCCAGCAGGCGTGGAAGCGGCAAAGAAGACCTTCAACCCGGTTCTGGGCATCGAGGGCGGGATCTCTGTCCTCGGGACCAGCGGGATCGTGGAGCCCATGAGTGAGGAAGCACTTGTCGAGACGATCCGCACCCATTTAAATGTCCTCAAGGCAGAGGGAAGAAAATGGGTGATCGCCGTGCCGGGAAATATGGGAGCGGGATTTTTGGAGAGATATCTCGAAGAACATGGTAAGTACGGTACCAATGTTCATCAAGGGAGTAATGTTTCAGACACGGGGGCTGCAGCTGGTGCAGAACAGGTGGTTTCTGGAGAATCATCAACGGGAACAGAATCATCACTTCTGGAAGCATTCATGAACTCCCTCGTCACAATGAGCAACTTCGTCGGCAGAACCATCGACATCGCCGCGGACCTTGGCTTCTCCGGCATCCTCATCGCCGGTCATATGGGAAAGCTCGTGAAGATCGGCAACGGCATCATGAACACCCATTCCAGGGAGGCGGACGGCCGCATGGACACGATGCTGTCCTGCGCGTTATCCACCGGAACCGAAGATCTGGAACTTTTAAGAATGATCCAGGGATCCAACACGACGGATGAGGCGATGGACCACTTAAAACAGGCGGGAATTCTCGATGACACGATCAGAGTGTTCCTAAAGCGCGCCGCCTGGCACCTAGCCCACCGTTCCAGGGATGAGGTAAAGACGGGAATGATCGTCTTCGGGACAAAAGGCGAGTACCTGGGGGAGACGGAAGACGCGGAGATAATTTTAGAAAATGCGTGGAAGGAAATAGCAGAAAGAGACGAATAAAAATGGGAGGAAACACCATCATGATACATTTTGTGGGAGCCGGAAGCGGTGCGCCGGACCTGATCACGGTCCGGGGACAGAAATTCCTTCGGGAGGCGGACGTGGTGATCTATGCGGGATCCCTCGTAAATCCGGAACTTTTAAAGGAGACGAAGCCTGGATGTGAGATCCTAAACAGCGCCTACATGACGCTTGACGAGGTGATCCAGGCCATGGAGAAGGCGGAGAGCGAAGGAAAGATGACCGTGCGCCTTCACACCGGGGACCCGGCGATCTATGGGGCGATCCGGGAACAGATGGACCGCCTGGATGAGAAGAAGATCGCATACGATGTGTGCCCGGGAGTCAGCTCCTTCTGCGGTGCTGCATCGAGTCTCCATGCGGAACTCACATTGCCTGGCGTGTCCCAGTCCGTGATCATCACGAGAATGGCGGGGAGGACCGGAGTCCCGGAGCGGGAGAGCTTCCGTTCCTTGGCGGCACACCATGCGACCATGGCGGTATTCTTAAGCACAGGCCTGCTGTCACAGATGGAAAAGGAACTGGCGGAAGCCGGATATGAGCCGGACACCCCGGCGGCGATCATCTATAAGGCTACATGGCCGGAGGAGAAGATCGTCCGCTGCACCGTCTCCACGCTGGCGAGATCCGCGGAGGAGAACGGCATCAAAAAGACGGCCATGATCTTTATCGGGGATGTGTTCGGCACGAGAGAGGCGAACGGCTATGAGGAGTCCAGGCTCTACGCGCCGGACTTCTCCACGGAATTCAGAAAGGGGATGGACGCATGAAAAAACTGACAGTTGTCGGCATGGGACCGGGGGAATATGAGGCGATGACGCTCCGTGCCGTGAAGTCATTAAACACCTGCGATGTGATCGTGGGATATACGGTCTATGTGGAGCTCGCGAAGCCGTATTTCCCGGATAAGGAGTTCCTGACCACACCCATGAAGCGGGAGATCGAGCGCTGTGAGATGGCCTTCGCGGAGGCGGAAAAAGGAAGATCCGTCGCGATGATTTGCAGCGGGGACGCGGGAGTCTACGGTATGGCGGGACCGATTCTGGAGCTGGGGGAAAAGTACCCGGAGGTGGAGATCGAGGTGATTCCAGGAATCACGGCGGCTCTCTCCGGCGGCGCAGTCCTTGGGGCTCCGCTCATGCATGATTTTGCGGTGATCAGTTTGAGCGACCTTTTAACGCCCTGGGAGACCATTGAGAACCGTCTCGACGCGGCGGCGAAGGCTGATTTTTCCATCTGCCTCTATAATCCGTCCAGCAAGAAGCGGGCGGACTATCTCCATCGTGCCTGTGAGATCTTTCTGCGGTACAAGAACCCGGATACCGTCTGCGGAATCGTAAAGAACATCGGAAGAGACGGGGAGACGAAGAAGGTCATGACGTTAGCGGAATTAAAAGGTTACGAGGCGGACATGTTCACCACCGTATTTATTGGAAACAGCCGGACCGAAAAGTCCGTCCTCGGCGGACAGGACTGGATGGTCACACCGAGAGGATACCGGATATGAGGATAGCGGAAGGGAAAATTGCGATTTTTGCGGGGACAACGGAAGGACGTCTTCTGGCATCCCGCATAGCAGGAATCAGAGTACAGGCGGACGTGTTCGTTGCGACGGAGTACGGAAAAGAGGAGATCCCGAAGGCGGAGAACCTCCATGTTCATGACGGGCGCGTCGATGAGATCCAGATGGAGGAATTATTCCGGGAAAAGAAGTATGACCTGATCCTCGACGCGACCCATCCTTTTGCGGTGGTGGTCACGGCGAATATCAGGGAGGCGGCCGAGAAGACCGGGACGCCGCTTCTTCGGATCCTGCGGGATAAAGATCCGGGGAAACTGGGCGGCATTGGCGCTTCCGGAACTGCGGCTTATTCGGAGGGCCGGATCGTCACGGTGGAGAATATCAGGGCGGCGGTTGAGTTTTTAAAGACCACGGAAGGTACGGTATTCGTCACGACGGGAAGCAAGGAACTCTCCGCGTTTTTAGACCTCCCGGATTGGGAGACAAGAGTCTACGCGAGAGTCCTCTCCATGCCGGAGGTCGTGAAGACCTGCGCCGATATGGGCTTTTACGGCAGCCACCTGATCGCCATGCAGGGACCGTTTGCGGAGGACCTGAACGTGGCGATGATGAGAGCCGTCCACGCGAAGTGGATGGTGACGAAGGAATCTGGAAAGGCGGGCGGATTTGAGGAGAAGGTCCGTGCGGCGAAAAGGGCCGGAGTCGGGCTTGTCGTGATCGGACGGCCGGTGGAAGAGGGGATTTCGCTGGCGGAGGGAATCGCTTATCTGGAGGAGCATTTTGCGCTGGGAAGTGCATCAGAAAATTCTGAAAAACGCCAGGTCTTCCTCATCGGTACAGGTCCCGGAAGCGAATCCTATCTCACCGGCGAGGCAAAAAAGCACCTGGAAGAATGCGACCTGATCGTCGGCGCAAGCCGCTGCGTGAGACAGCTGGAAAACTTCCACAAACCTGTCTTTGAGGCATACCAGCCGGAAAAAATTGCGGACTATCTGGATGCCCATCCGGAAGCGGAAGTGATCTGCGGAGCCATGTCCGGTGATACCGGGTTTTACAGTGCCGCGGAAAAGCTTGGCGCGGTTCTGGAACGCCGTGGGCGATATACCGTGGAAGTGATCCCAGGAATTTCCTCTGTGGGATACTTTTTCGCAAAGATTCGCCGTTCCTGGGATCATGCGAGACTTTTCAGCATGCATGGGCAGGCGGCAAACTTTGCCTCGGAATTAAAACGTTCCGGCCGTGCTTTTGTCCTCGGCGGCGGCACGGATTTCTATGAAAAGATCTGCAGTCAGCTCATGGACCTTGGCATGCAGGATACAAAACTTTTCACCGGAGAAAATCTGACGCTCAAGGACGAACAGATCTTCGAGACAACACCAGAGGGGTTGAAAGACCGGAAAGCGCCGTCCTTAGCCGTCCTTTACGCAGAATGGAACGGAGCCCGCAGACCATTATCCCACGGACTTTCCGACGAGGCATTCACCCGCGGAAACGTCCCAATGACGAAGATGGAAGTCCGCACCGTGTCTGTGGCAAAGTTGAAGCTCAAGGAAAATTCCGTTCTCTACGATGTTGGAGCCGGAACGGGATCCGTCTCCGTGGAATGCGCAGGACTTTCCGATTCCGTGAAAGTTTACTCCATCGAGAAGAACCCGGAGGCGGTGGAACTTCTCTATGAAAACTGCAGAAAATTCGCCCTCACAAACGTGGAGATCATATCGGGAACAGCCCCGGATGCCTTAGAGGCACTCCCAGCCCCGACCCATGTCTTTATCGGCGGAAGCAGCGGAAAGATGGAAGAGGTCATCGCATTATGTCTCAAGAAAAATCCAAAGGTGCGGTTTGTCGTAAACCTTATCACTCCGGAGTCCCTGGCGGCAGTGCTCGAAGCCGCAAAGACTCTCACGGTGACGGAGCCGGAGCTTGTGACTCTGACTGCCGCAAGGTCGAAAAAAGTCGGATCGAGCCACTTGATGATGGGACAGAATCCGGTGTGGATCGTGACATTTGAAGGAAAATAATCAGGGGGAGGAGTAAATGATTCATAGTCAGCTTGGTCAGGCGAAACTGCTTCTTTGCAGCTGTCTTTTCTGCCTGGTCATGGCGATTTGTGTGTATTTAAGCAACAATTTTGACAGTAAAAAGAGAAAGTGGCTGCTCTTTATACAGATTTTTACGGCACTGCTTCTCTTTAATGACGCGCTTGCATACATGTTTCGCGGGCATCCTGGAACAGTTGGATTCTATATGGTC
>CAVFLH010000173.1:4961-5361 GCA_963622995.1 uncultured Eubacteriales bacterium
GTATTCGCGTTAAGTGATGTGATCCTGTTCTTTTTCCATGTCTATGTATGTAGTTACCTTTTTGCAGATGGGAATTGGAGGGATATCCGCCGCGCAAAGATCGTCAGCTATATCTGCGCGGCAGGCGTGGCATTTGTCGTTCTTTCACAGTTTACAGATCTGTATTACTATTTCGATGCGGATAATTTTTACCACAGGAATCCTGGATATGTGATCTCACTGTTGATTCCGGTGACGGGAATGATGATCGATCTGTCCCTTCTGGTGCAGTTTCGGAAGAATATAAGAAAGAATATATTTCTATCCATGCTTTCTTATATCATGCTTCCCCTAGCTACCGCAGTTGCTCAGACAGTCTGGTATGGAGCGCCTTTGATCGACCTGTCGATCTGTCTTGCAG
>CAVFLH010000174.1:0-5270 GCA_963622995.1 uncultured Eubacteriales bacterium
GGAGTCATGTTCATTTTCCAGTTTCCAGCGATAATTTTCTTTCTTGCCATGGTTATCTACCCCCATATATACCAATTTTTTATATCACAAAATCCGGGACGGGATCACCGTCCCGGATCTGGAATCTCGGACACTATAATCTATAACACCGTGCATCTTCTTGTTTTCATTTCATGAAAACAAGAAGCCGGGGGCGTCCCCCTATGCCAGCTTGTTCTTAGAAAAGCTTATGCAAGCAAGCTTGCAACACTTTTCCAAGCCCAATCTGGCGCACGGTTGACTGTTATCATTTATCATCCGCTGCCGCAACACCCGGAAGCTCTTTTCCTTCCAGGAACTCTAAGGATGCGCCGCCGCCTGTGGAGATGTGGCTCATCTTGTCGCCGAAGCCGAGCTGGTTGACAGCTGCTGCGGAATCGCCGCCGCCGATAATGGTTGTTGCGTCTGTCTCAGCAAGTGCCTTCGCAACCGCGATCGTACCTGCAGCAAGAGTCGGGTTCTCGAATACGCCCATCGGTCCGTTCCATACAACGGTCTTCGCGTTCTTGACAGCCTCTGTGTAGAGCTTGCAGGTCTCCGGTCCGATATCAACACCCTCTTTGTCAGCCGGGATCGCGTCTACGGAAACGTACTCGACCTCAACCGGTGCGTCGATCGGGTTCGGGAACTCAGCGACAACAGTTGTATCTACCGGGAGAAGAAGCTTCTTGCCGAGCTTCTCAGCCTTTGCCATCATCTCTTTGCAGTAGTCGATCTTTGTATCGTCAACTAAGGACTTACCGATCTCCTTGCCCTGTGCCTTTAAGAAGGTGTAAGCCATACCGCCGCCGATAATAAGAGTATCGCACTTCTCAAGCAGGTTGGAGATAACATTTAACTTATCAGCAACCTTAGCGCCGCCAAGGATCGCTACGAACGGGCGGACCGGATTTTCAACCGCGTTTCCAAGGAACGCAATCTCCTTCTCCATCAGGTAGCCAACAACGTTGGAGCCGCCCTTTGCGGAGATATACTTTGTAACGCCTGCCACGGAAGCATGTGCTCTGTGGGAGGAACCGAAAGCGTCGCATACATAGTCATCTGCAAGATCAGCAAGCTCTTTGCTGAACTCTTCGCCGTTCTTTGTCTCCTCGGAGCCGCGGAAACGTGTATTCTGGAGAAGAACAACGTCTCCCTCTTTCATCTCGTTCACTGCCTTTGTTGCAGCCTCGCCTGTTACGTTGTAATCGGAAACGAATACAACTTCCCTGCCGAGCTTCTCGGAAAGGCTCTTTGCAACCGGCGCAAGGGATTCTCCCTCGTTCGGACCGTTTTTAACTTTTCCAAGGTGGGAGCAGAGAATTACTTTGCCGCCATCATTGATTAACTTCTGGATCGTCGGGAGAGCCGCGTTGATACGTGTCTCGTCTGTGATCACGCCGTTCTTAAGCGGTACGTTGAAATCGCAGCGAACCAGGACTCTCTTACCTTTTACATTGATATCATCAACTGTTTTCTTATTTAAAGACATGTCGGAATTCCTCCTTGATATTTACTGACAGGCAATTGCCCGCGAAAAAGGGCCCGGTCCTTTAGAAGACCGGACCCTTAGTGAGTCTATTTTGTCACGATAGCCGTAAACAGATTAAGCGTTTAACAGCTTTCCGAAGTGCTTGATTGTACGAACCATCTGGCTTGTGTAGGAGTTCTCGTTGTCGTACCAGGATACAACCTGAACCTCAGATGTGTTCTCGTCGATCGGGAGAACCATTGTCTGTGTTGCATCGAAGAGAGAACCGTATCTCATACCAACGATATCGCTGGAAACGATCTCATCTGTGTTGTAGCCGAAGGACTCGTTGGAAGCTGCCTTCATCGCTGCGTTGATGGATTCCTTAGTCGGCTGGCCTTTAACAACAGCTGTTAAGATTGTTGTGGAACCTGTCGGTGTAGGAACACGCTGAGCGGAACCGATGAGCTTGCCGTTTAATTCCGGAATAACAAGACCGATTGCTTTTGCAGCGCCTGTGCTGTTCGGAACGATGTTGATAGCAGCTGCACGGCTTCTTCTCTTGTCGCCCTTTCTCTGCGGTCCGTCAAGTGTCATCTGGTCGCCTGTGTAAGCGTGGATCGTGCACATGATACCGGACTGGATCGGGTAAGCGTCGTTTAATGCCTTTGCCATCGGAGCAAGGCAGTTTGTTGTACAGGAAGCAGCGGAGATGATGTGGTCATCTTTGCTTAATGTCTCGTGGTTTACATTGTAAACGATTGTCGGAAGATCGTTTCCTGCCGGAGCGGAAATGATAACGTGCTTAGCACCAGCATCGATATGAGCCTGTGCTTTTGCTTTGGATGTGTAGAAACCTGTGCACTCAAGTACTACGTCTACACCGATCTCGCCCCACGGAAGCTCTGCTGCGTTTGCTTTCGCGTAGATCTTGATCTCTTTGCCATCAACTGTGATGGAGTCTTCGCCGTAAGATACGGTATCTGCAAGAGCGTATCTGCCCTGTGTGGAATCATATTTTAAAAGGTGTGCAAGCATCTCCGGAGAGGTTAAGTCGTTGATTGCAACGATCTCGAATCCCTCTGCGCCAAACATCTGTCTGAATGCAAGACGGCCAATACGGCCAAAACCATTAATCGCAACTTTAACTGCCATTTTTCTTTCCTCCTAGAAAATGTTGTGTGGTCGTTTCATAACCATTCAGCATGTCCGCATGTATTACAGGCCGTAAAAGAATCTCTGAAACGCCAAACAGTTATGATTGTTAAATATTAATCAACCTTGGTTTTATTGTACCTAATTCTGCCAGAAATAGCAAGTCCTTTTTACAAACTTTTCCCAATAAGTATGGAACATTTTCCCTGTTTTTCGGCAAATGCCGGGAAACGCTTATTTTTTCGTCATCTTTACTCTTGCAACTCCTCCTTTTTTTCTTTATACTAAGGCATAAACATAATGCCTCATATTCCACAATGGAGGACACATTTCATGATGCAGAAATTTCGAAAATTATCCCTGGAGAGCCAGCTGTTTTTGAGTTTTATGGCGGTGTCCATCTGCCTGCTTCTCCTCTCCTTAAGTATAACCCTTTCTTCGACGATTACGCGTCAGAGACAGGAAATTGATAAAAATATCCGTTCCCTCGCTGCCTACGTCGCCTCCATGGACAGCGTCGTCTCCATGCTGGAGAACGGTTATCCAGACGGGTCCGCCAGCGAGGAACTGGACTCCCTGTCCGAAAACTTTTCCGACCTCAATGTCATTGCGATCTACAACACCACCGGTCTCCGCTTCTACCACACGAACCGGCGTGAGACCGGAGAGACCTTTGTGGGCGGCGAGGAGGAAGCAATCCTAAAGGGAAGCCAGCCCTATATTACCACCGGCTACGGAACCCACGGCACCCAGCGCCGCGCCTTTCACGCAGTCCGGAATCATGAGGGAGCGATCGTGGGCTTTGTCATGGCCTCGGTCTTCAACATGTATATCTCTGAACAGGTACAGGCTATTTTCCCTACATATTTATTGGCCGCGATGATCATGCTGGTGGTCAGCGTCCTCTTAGCCCGTGGACTTGTCTCCCTCCTTCGGGATTCCCTGATGGGACATCACCCGACGGAGCTTCTCGAACTGTATCTCCGCCAGGGCACCGTATTAAACGCCCTGGAAGAGGGACTTGTAGCCACGGATTCCACCGGCTCCGTGATATACGCGAACCAGGCAGCAAAGCAGCTTTTCCATGTGCTGCCTGAAAAAACGGAAGACGCAGATACGCCGCCCACTCCCGCAGGCGATCCGGTCTCCGGACAGGATCATGCCCCGGAGGCAGCCCATGCGGAAACACGGACGGTCCTGGAAGGCCGCACGTTAAAGGATCTCTTCCCCGCGTCCCAGGCCGACCAGGTCCTTGCCACCGGCACCCCGTCCTACCACCGGGCATGCACCAGTGAGAACCGAAGACTCCTCGTCAGCGAGATCCCCGTGTACACCCAGTCTGAAAGCCCTGTGATTCTCACGCTCATCAACGACCGGACTGCGATGGAGACCACCATGGATGAACTCACCGGAGCGAAAGCAATGCTTGACACTCTGCGGACCTTCAACCACGAATTTTTAAATAAACTTCATGTAATCCTCGGCTACCTCCAGACGGGACAGACCGACGAGGCCACCAAATTCATCATCAACAGCAGCCTGCTCTCAAGCCAGTCGATCCGCCAGACCGCCGACTGCATCCGGGTATCAAAGATCTGTGCCCTGGTCATCGGAAAGATGATGCACGCAGCGGAGTTTGGGATCCTGCTCTCGGTGTCCCCGGACAGCCGGTGCCTGGAAAAGGATCTCCTGCTGCCGATGGAAAACTACATTACGATCATCGGAAACCTGCTGGAAAACGCCATCGAGGAACTCTCGGGCGGGGATCATGAGATCAAAGAGATCACTCTGGGTCTCTACTGTGACCCGGACTGCAATATCATCACCTGCGAGGACACCGGCGGCGGCATCCGCCCGGACCTCATCGACCGGATCTATGAAAAAGGAGTCTCCTCCAAGGGCGAGAACCGCGGAACCGGTCTCTTCCTGATCAAACAAGTTGTCGACAACGAACACGGCGATATCTCCATCGAGACCGAAGAGGGAGAGGGAACCTGCTTTACCATTACATTTACCGGAAAGGAGAATGCATCATGTACCATGTAATCATCATCGAGGACGACCCGATGGTCGCCGCCATCAACAAACAATATATCGAAGTCAGCCCCGCCTTCCGCGTGGAGCAGCTTTTTAAGAACGGAGCGGAAGCTCTTCCCTATATCAAAGCAAACCCTGTGGATCTCGTGATCCTGGACTACTATACGCCGGTGATGAACGGTGGGGAATTTCTGGATGCTCTCCATGCTGCCGGGCTCACGCCATACGTGATCATGGTCACCTCCGCCAACGATACAGATATCGTCCGCTCCCTCTTAAACCGGGGCGTCACGGACTATCTCGTAAAGCCATTTGAGTACACCCGCTTCAAGGCGGCTCTCGACTGGTTCGCGGAGATGAAAAAGTATCTGGAGGAATCCCACGCAAATCTCGACCAGCACGCCATCGACCGTCTCTTTACGGGAAATGAGCCTGCGGCGGAATCAAAACCGACGCTGGCAAAAGGTTTAAATGAGACCACATTAAATATGGTCCGGGAGTATCTGAGAGCAAATCCCGACGGCTTCTTCACAAGCGAACAGATTGCCGAACAAATCCATCTGTCCCGCATTGCGATCCGGAGATATAT
>CAVFLH010000175.1:0-5266 GCA_963622995.1 uncultured Eubacteriales bacterium
AGACTGATTTGCTGCGCGAAACGCAGTCCGGGAAGTGCTTTCTGTAAAATGAAGAGAAAACAAGCCGGAAAGGAGGAGGCTTGTGTGCATACACGTATCGGGGCTTGTATGCAGAAACAAGACAACTTCTTCAGATCAAAAAAAAGGAGGAAAAGAGGTATGAAGAAGCACGGAATTAAAAAACGTGTCCTGGCAACGCTCATGACAGCCTGCATGATTGTCGGAGCCGTACCGGGGGGGGCACTGGCGGATGTCACGACAGGTGAGACAACGACAGATTCGTCCCAAGTTTTAGACCCAGGCTCCAAGAAATATAAATTTAATGGAGACCCAGTAACACAGGGAGATTCGGATATTGAACTTAAAAAGACAGCTCAGTATGATGCTGAGAAGGATGAGTATGAAATCACTCTAAGCGCAAAGGCTAAAGAAGCGGTTACGACAAATAAAACACATGTTGTATTTTTGCTGGATGCGTCAGGGTCGATGAACTGGTGTACTGATAATACAGTGGAGGAGAAAAATTACGGGGATCTGAATGAACATTATCACTATTATGCCGGCGCTCATGGTACTCTCTTGGGGGGGTGGAAAAATAGTGATGTAAATGGTTGTACGCTGATTGACAGGGATAAGGGTAAGACGAAGAGCCGTTGGAAAATTGCCACAGATGCAATTCAGACTATGAAGTCACAGATGGGTACTGATGGAATCACATATGATTTTGTCTATTTCAGTAATCAGCCGGGTGAGAGCAAAACGACAATTCCGTACGATGATCATAAGAAAATTGAAGGCGATACTCGTTTAACGGCTGGAGTTAACTATGCACTTGATATATTTGAAAAAGCAGAAGCTGCTGACAAAGATAAAGATAGGGTTCTGATTATCGTTGCAGACGGTGAAACCGATGATAAAAAAGATGTCTTAACTTGCGGGAAGAAACAATATTGGAATAGCTTGTTCGATAATCATAGACACACAAAATTTTGTTACACAAGTCAGCCAGATTATCCAAAAGACGAATTAAGCGGTTTTCAGAGTGCGAATGGTAAAGTATATACCGTTGGCTTCACTTTTAGTAACAAAGATTTCTCAGACCTTGCCAATGAGGGCTGCAATTTCAACGCAACAGACGAAAACTCTCTGAAAATAGCGTTAAATTCAATCAGTGAGAAAATCAAGAGCAGAATCGTTGATAATCTTGGCAATAATGTTACTCTTGCAGAGAGCAACAGCGATTATATTAAGAAGTTATATGACAAGAGTAGCAACACGATTACCTGGAATGTTTCGGATGGACTGGATGAAAATGGAGTTACACTTACTTACAGAGTAAAGGTTACTACCACAGATCCGGGTTCCGTAGCTCTTAATGGAACTGCAAAACTCAACTATACATACAAAGGAGAAAAGCATGAGATCGATTTCCCGACTCCATCGGTAGGCGGTGCAAAGCTCAATGTTCAGTTCGTTACTGAGAATGGCACCCCTGTGGAGATGCAAGGAGAATGGATCGATTGGATTGGACTTACAAGCAGTGGAGTAAAATTTAGAAATATTACAGAAATACCGAATACGTTTACCGGTAAAAATGGAAACACATACTACTTAAAGTCTGTTGCTGATCCGGACAACATTACTACTTGTTCAGAAGCTACAAAAACATATACGATCAATTCTCCGACTGTGGCAAAAGAATATGTTGTAACCGTTACGGTATCTGAAAACACTCCGCAGCCGGAAACTTATACAGTAATCTATGATGCCAATGAAGGTAGTTGGAATCTGCAATTCCAAAAAACAGGATACGTTCTGAATGCGACTGGAGGAGCTGATAAACTCACAAGAGCTGGAATGAACAGCTCTGATAAAATAGAGGTTCTTGCGGGAGCAGATTTACCGACAAAAGAAGGATACACCTTTGACGGATGGTACCTAGGTCAGAATAAGCTTTATACTCCAGTTAATATAGGAGCAGTAGCGGCGGATCAACCAGATCACACTGTAACACTTGAGGCACACTGGAAACAGTCTGAAAGCCAGAGTGAGTATGTCACATACTCTGTAAGTAAACACTATATTGCTCCAGGAAATGCTTACAATGAGTCTGTTGAACTGGGACAGCAAGCTGAAAAAGGTTCAAGGGTTTCAACGATCATTTCCGAAAGCACTGTTGACCAGAAAGCAAATGAAAAAGGTACACCTTTTGGTTTAGATTATCTGTATGACCATACAACTGTTTCCCTCAAAAATGCAGATGGCGATTACGGTGCCGCAGAGACTTACAATGCTGAAACCACTGTATTCTCCGGTGATTGCAAAATTGATATTTACTACTATGGTGATTCATGGAAAGACGCACAAGAGGATGGCGATACAGACAGTGAAACAGGCGGGGATGGAATTGCAGACATCAAACAGGTTCTCGTCAAATTTGGAAATAAAGACGAAAACGGCACTGTAAGTGGAACTGGAACTGTTCAGGTATTTACACTCACTGATGAGCAGAATACAGTGACACCGTCTGAAGATGGTATCACAAAAACTCCGGCAAACGGATATAAGTTTGAAAAATGGACAAAAAACAATTCAACGACAGCTAGTGATCCGTTTACAGAGCAGACCGGTGTAAAGGGTGGAGATACAATAAACTTCTACGCATGCTTTACAAGAGAAGAACCGGTTATTCCGGATAAACCGGTTGGAACAGATCTTGTTGCCGGAATCATTGTCGAGTGCGTAAATACAACATCCGGTCATGAAGCCAAAACGTATAATGTAACAGATCCGAATTCTGTTGAGATTGGTGCTGTAAGAAGCGTAAATGGAAAATATGCGAGCGAGATTACTGTATTAGGTAAGTATTATGCATCTATGTACAATACTGAAGTGGGATATGATCATGATCTTACTAATGTCAATGATGTGACCTATACACTCATGTGGAATGTAACTAATAATGAGTGGATGCTGTACAAAGATGGTGAGTGGATAGAACCAACAAATGCGATTACGCTGATTGCTCCGGTAAAGGTTGATTGCTCAAACGATCACCATGATCCGGAGATTCCGACGGATGATCAGATTAAAGAAGTTATCGGAAAGGTAACGCTTGTTCATACAGGCAGCAACGCTTCCCATGAGGAAAAGGAATATGATCTGATCGATGGCAGCTACACAGTGGCAAGTGCAAGTAACGCAACTGCGATCGTTACTGTAAATGCGGAAAAATATGTAACGGAATACAACAAGGAATACGGTACCCATGCGGTACAGGGTGATTCTTCCAAGAAAGTGATCTTTACATATATTGGCGATGGTCTCTGGAATGTTGAAGAGGGCGAGATCCCGGTTGAATTTGTCGTAAAGTGCGAGGAGAAAAAGGAAGACGAGAAACCGAAGCTTCCGGAAAACAAAGAATTAAAGAATCTCTTTGGTGAATCGATTACTGTGAGCTGTACGACAGATAAGGACCACGAAGCGAAGACATTCGGACTTCTTGACGGCAGCTATAGTGTTACAAGGGATAATGAGGATGATTACGCTGCTGTTGTAACAGTACGCGCGGCGAAATACATCACAGCATATCTCGATGGAACACATACAAATGCCGGAGACGACGCATCAAGAGTAGAACTCTACTACGATGCGGATACCGCAAAATGGTACGCGACAGATTCTGAGATCAGCATTAATTTCAAGGCAAAATGCGAGAAGGAAACTCCGAATCCGGATAAACAGTACAGTGACATTAAATTCATTGTTGTAAACGGTACATTCACAGAGAACAGACAGACTGAGATCACAAAGTCCTTTGAAGTTGG
Organism: uncultured Eubacteriales bacterium; assembly: GCA_963622995.1. GTDB lineage: Bacteria > Bacillota > Clostridia > Lachnospirales > Lachnospiraceae > Pilosibacter. The sequence goes on from CAVFLH010000175.1 coordinate 3,828, forward strand.
AACGAAGCTTACCCTTGCAGATATTCCGGCATCCAAAGGAAAGAGCAGCAGATACTGTGACCAGACATGGGATAAATATCCGCTTGGATATGTTGTAAAAGAAGAAGGAACAACCTTCACGATCACCTATCGGTGGAGATCGAACAGCGACAGTGACAGTGACTCCGATTCCACGACCACCAGAGGCAGAGCGACAAACGCAGCAGGAAAGTCCGGGCGCTGGATCTTAGAGGGCGGCGAGTTCACGGAGGACAATGGAAAGCTTCCGTCTAACGAGTACTTAAAGATCGGTGATACGATCTACGGCTTCTACACACATGGTTTTGCTATCGATTTTGATCGTCCGGAATACTACACAGACGCGGCGATCCAGGCAAAGGGCGGCTACCGTGACGCAACAGGAACCTGGAGATTAAACGGTTGGTGGTTCTGCTATGATGACGGCACATTCCCGCACAATGAGTGGGTATACCTCACATGGAACGGACATTCCGACTGGTATTTCTTCGACGTAGACGGCTGGATGGAGGACGGCTGGTTCTTCTGGAACAACAACTGGTATTACCTTCATACCCAGTACGACAACACAAGAGGCCACATGTACACTGGCTGGCACGAGATCGACGGCAAGTGGTATTACTTCAACACAGCATCCGACAAGGGAACCCTCGGCGCAATGCTTGCGAATACCACGACACCGGATGGATACAAGGTTGATGCAAGCGGTGCAATGATCCAGTAAGGCTGAAGCTGGATACAGCACAGAAGCAACATCGGAGAAACTGTTGAACAGAACAGGATGATCCGGTGCATCTCCTGAATCTATAAGAAATGGCAGGACAGGGATGCAGAGATTTCGGAAACAGGAAACTGCATCCCTGTTTCTTGCAAAAACTAAAGAAAGAAGGCGTTGTAGTATGAAAAAGAGAAAATTTGGCACAAGACTGTTCGCCGGGATTCTGTCGGCAGTCCTAATCGCCGGACTCATGCCGGCGAGCTCTCTTGCGGATGTGCAGGGGGGGTGGAAACGGAAGCTACATATGACTATTATGTAGATGCAAAAAAAGGAAAATGATGCAAATAGTGGAACGAGCAAAGAGACTGCGTTCGAGACCGTAGAGAAGGCGGCTAAAACTGCGAAGAGCGGAGATACGATCAAGCTCGGTGATGGAAAGTATACGCTTTATGAGATTGACAGCACAGATACAACAAAAGGAAAAGATCTGACCTTTGTCGGAAATGGTGCGACAAAGACCGGTTGGAATATCGGGGCGGAGGTACCGAATTCTGATAACTATGGTACAGAATATAATGGAGATTACAGCTTTGACGGAGCAGGTACGGTTACTTTTAAGAATATGACACTGCAGAGCGCAGAGAAGAATTATCTCGGCTTCATCCGTGCAGATCATACTGTTGTTGAGGATTGTACCATTAAC
>CAVFLH010000176.1:0-5265 GCA_963622995.1 uncultured Eubacteriales bacterium
GACACTTGTTTGAGCCGCAGGCGAGTTGTGTCCCCTGTTCTCCGCCCTTAGCATTCTTTCGGGAGCTTAGAGGAACCGCCCCGAAATCCCCAAGTGGACACGGCCAGAGGCGCGGTGGGGCGTACCCCTCGACACCAAACTCCCTCAAGCAAGTCCCCAGGCAGCCTCGTCAGCAATCCTCCCTGCCCCCATTCTTCATCACCCAAGCAAACGCCCGCGCCGTCCGAAGATCCGCCTCCTTAAAGTGTTTCCCCTTCTCCCACTCCAACACACAATTAACTTCCTGTTCCTTCAACCACTCATATCCGCCCCTGATACACACCCCAACCAATGCCATAACAGGATTTCTCGTTTTTTCTTCCCTGTCTCCAAGGCTCAAATAAACATTTTCACAATGAATTTTCTGTTCCTTTATATAGTCAAGGAACCCCGGAAACCAAACTGACGGAGACGCCGCAGCCGCACCAGAAAACACATCCGCCTGATAGACCGCCCACAGCGCAAAAAGCCCTGACAGCGAATATCCGCCGATATAATATGTTTTACTCCTGTCCTTACACAAACCTAAAACCGTCTCCAGTGTCTTTTCAGCGTTCCCGCCAAACTCCTCATTCCCAAACACCACAGGCGCTTTCCATGGAGACAGATCATCATTCCACCAATCCACCTTCACCGCGATCAGCCGAAACTCCATCCACGTAAGCCTCCGGATCTCATCCACCTCACTCCCGATCCCCGCCATATCATGATCATCCACCGGCTGGATCAGAACTACAGACGCTCCTGCATCACCATATTCATACACTGTCATTTCTATCTTCCTCATATAAAAAGCTATCAGAATTCCATCCGGATCTGCCCATCCACCCAGTTCACCTGCTTCGCCTCGTGGATCACATCCTCATCCATACTATTTCCAACCAGAAACGGCGACCTCGGATCATGTTTTCGCATGTTCTTTCTAACTGCCCCACATCCGTGTTCGCATAACAATACCTGCAAAAATGCCCACAGGTATCATAAGCCCCGATATCAACTCCGAACATGCAGGCGCACTTCCCGTTCCTCTGGTTTACTTTCCTCTTCGGCACATCAAGTCTCGCATGAAGCGCCGTCTCAAACGTCTCCACCGTCATGCATCCAGAGCAGTCCGCCCCGAAAGCAGCCAGCTCGTCCCCCTCGGCGCAGGGCTGGATCACCATACCGTATTTCCTCCCGATCTCTACAAACGCCCTTCCGATCACGCTCCTGTCATTCCAGGAAACCTCCCGAGCCTCCGGGAAATTTCGCTCCACCTTCTTATAAAGATCAAGAAAACTGATCACACACGTCCGCGTATACCCAGAGAGATTTCGTGCCATCCTCTCAAACTCCGCAATATGCCTCTCCACCGAATACGTCCCGTCAATAAAAATAGGATCGTATCTCCATCCCACACTATCCACACCGACCATATCCGACAGCCGCTTAAAACTCTCCATGACCCGTTCCTTATCCGGTACATTCGGCTCGATCTCCTTCCCGTAAGGCGTGATCGTCACAAACCAGTACTGCCCATATGACCGTAAAATATCCATTTTCCTTAACATCGGTTCCGGATTCTTCGTACAGAATCCAATCAGATCTACCACATCCGGTGTCAACCGATACCTCGTCACCTGCTCCGGATAATACGGATTCCGCACAAGCACAAATCCCTCTTTGATCCTGTTGCAGAACCACTCCGAATAAAACGCCGGAATATCCGTCCGCATTCCTGTCTGAATAATCATCTTGCCCCATCCTTTATACTCTTCAATGAATACACAGTATTATGCCATTTCGCCACTTATGTTATATCAGCTGCGTCGGCATTCTACAAAAGATTCTCCCTGTTCTCCATCAGACATTTCAAAAACTCCCTGCTTGCGAGAGGCAGCGAATGCTTATCCTTCATAATGATTCCAAGATCTCGGATCACCGGCGGTTCGATCGGCAATGCCGCAATATTATAATTTGTTTTTCTGAGTACCAGCTCTGCCAGTATTGATACTCCAAGCCCCTGTTCCACCATAGACAAAATAGAATAATCATCATGAACCCGCAGCCTCACATCCGGTGTGATCCCAGCTTCCCGGAATGCCTCCATCGGCTCGCTGTATATTCCCTCTTCCAGCATCAGAAACGGTTCCTGCGCAAGATCCTTCAGTGAAACGGACTCGCGCTTCACAAGTGGATGACCACTCGGGACTACAGCCCTGAATTCTCCTGATTTCACCTGCACTGTCTCCATTCCCCGAACTGCCTTCGGATTCACAAATCCAAAATCAACAGACCCGGTCCTCACCCAATCCGGAATACTTGTGTAGTCTCCCTGATGAAGCACTACCTTGATCTTTGGATACTTTTCCCAGAACTGTCTTATAATTCCTGGAAGCCAATGACAGGAAATACTGGATATCGTCCCGATCCTCACAATTCCCTCTTCCAATCCCCGGATCTCATCCGCCGCCTGCTTCATCGTCTCATACTGCTGCACCGAATTCTTCATAAAAGGATAAAGCCGCTCCCCTTCCGGAGTCAGTTGGATCCCATACCGAGATCGGTACAAAATCTTAATCGACAGTTCCTTTTCCAGGGATGCGATCATCTGACTCAGAGCAGGCTGGGTATACCCTAGGAGTTCTGCTGCCTTCGTAAAACTTCCTACCTCGATTACTTTCAATACTGCTATGTATCTCTGCATGGTTTCATATAATCTTTCTGCATATTCGCATAATCATTATCAATTTTACTTATCTATGTTTCCGAGTATATAATACAGATATCCAAAAAGCAAGTACAGGAGGTGATTCCAATGGATATGAGCAAATTTTTAGTGGATGCATACTTCACAGAGCATGAACCCCAGGCCAGATACATGATGGGAAGTTCGGATCCAGAGTCCCTCTCTTTAAGAGATGCAGCGCCTGATCTGTCCAGGTATTCAGGTGAACCTCTGGAGTATGCCCTCGGAAACGGCTGGCTCCCACTCCGTGAAAAGCTGGCTGGTCTTTATAAAACCGTAAATGCGGATCAGATCATCGTAATGAACGGTGGAGAAGAGACGATCTATGTAACCATGCGCACCCTGTTAAGACCTGGGGATGAGCTTCTGGTCCAGATGCCATCCTATCAGTCCCTAACCGTTATTGCAAAAGAGATCGGATGCCATATCAATGAATACCGGCCTTCCTTCGAAAATGGGTGGCAACTCGATCCTGATGAACTCCAGGCAAAAATCACTCCCAAGACCCGGGGGCTGATCCTTAATTATCCCCATAATCCCACCGGAGCATGTCTGACGTATAAGGAGATGGAAACCATCGTCCATATCTGCCAGGAACATGATCTATATCTGATCTCAGACGAGGCATACCGCTTTCTTCGGCTCGACGAGTCATGCACAGACGCTTCGTTCGCAGATCTGTATGACCGGTCCATCGTTCTTGAAAGTTTTTCAAAATCTTTTGCGGCACCGGGACTCCGCCTCGGATGGATCGCGGTAAAAGACCCGGATCTTAGAAATAAGCTCCTGGCTTACCGCCATTTCACAAGCACATGCACAAATCTTCCATGTCAGTGGATCGCAGGCGAACTGCTCAATAAACAGAATGAGATCATTGCGCGAAATAATGCCATCGTAAAAAAGAACGCTGCATTGCTGAAAACCTTTATCGAACACCACAGAGCTCTGTTTTCCTATGTTCCGCCCAAAGGTGCCACCATGACATATGTCAGACTTCGAGACGGACTGAGTGCTTCAACGTTCTGCCAAAAGCTTCTGGAAGAAACCGGTATCCTGATCATTCCATCCTCTGTCCTGGAGGATTCCGATAAATATCTCAGAATCGGCCTCTGCAGGGAAAATTTTTCTGAATGCCTTCAGGTTCTGGACAAATATCTCATGGATCACCAGATCTGACTCTTGATTTTTTAATATGATTCATTACCAAAAGGAGAACATTACATGAAACAATATGTAGTAGACGCATTTACAGACAAGATCTTCGCAGGCAACCCGGCCGCTGTCTGCGTAATGCCAAAATGGCTCGACGATTCCACAATGCAGAAAATAGCAATCGAAAATAACCTCTCCGAAACAGCTTTCGCCGTCAAAGAGGGAGAAGAATATCACCTCCGCTGGTTTACACCTGGCGGAGAGGTAGAGCTTTGCGGTCATGCAACCCTGGCGACCGCCTATATTATCACACGTTTTATCGAACCGGAACTTCGTGTCGTCCACTTTCAGACACTCAGCGGGGAACTTACCGTAGAAAAACACGGCGATCTGCTCACTATGGATTTCCCCTCCTTCCATATGATCCCAATTCCTGTAACAGAAAAACTCTCTCAGGCTATCGGTGTGACTCCTCAAAAGGCTTTCCTCGGCGCAGATATGGTATGCGTCCTCGAATCCGAAGACCAGGTCCGCAAAGCAGTGCCGAACCAGGAAATCATCCGCACCATGGAAGGTGTCTGCTTCCACATCACCGCCCCAGGTTCCGACTATGACTGTGTGACACGCAGCTTTGCGCCAAAATGCAACGTCGCAGAAGATCCCGTCTGCGGCCGCGCCCACTGCCATGTAATTCCGTACTGGTCCAATATTTTCGGCAAAACAGACCTGACCGCCTACCAGGCATCCGCCCGTGGAGGCATTCTCTACTGCCGCTACTCCGGTCAACGCACACAGATCAGCGGCAAGGCTGCCCTGTACTCGGAAGCTGAGCTCTATCTGTAGCATCCCATTATACCTGCACCCTAATTCTATAATATTATAAGAAACATTGCCCCGAAAGCCAATCTCACACCGCCACAATCAGCCCCGCCGCGCCTACGGCCGCGACCGGAGGCGCGGTGGGGCGCACTTTCGCCAAGTTGAAAACACGCAATTCTATCTATAATCACACCTCTGACACTGCCCCATCCTCTTCTCCTCATCCTCCTTATAATAAATCCCAGCCCACCGGCAAATACTCTGCAGGATCGGCACCACCGACTCCCCCTTCTCCGTCAGCGAATACTCCACCCTGGGCGGAATCTCATCATACGACCGCCTCTGCACGATCCCATCCGCAATCAGATCCTTCAAAGCCGCCGCCAAGACCGCGTCCGTAATATTGCACATCTCTTTCCTGAGTTCACTGTACCGAAGCGTTCCTCCCGCTGCCAGCACACAAATGATCCGTGATTTCCATTTTCCTCCAAACACCGTCAGCCCGTACTCCAACGGACATCTGATAT
>CAVFLH010000177.1:0-5175 GCA_963622995.1 uncultured Eubacteriales bacterium
AGGGACGCTTCTCCGCGCCGTTGATGTAATTTGGACCCTGATCGGCGCGGCACTTGTATACTTCATGCAGGCTGGTTTCGCCCTCTGTGAGGCAGGGATGACCCGTGCCAAAAATACGGGCAATATTTTAATGAAGAACCTGATGGATTTCTGTATCGGAACTCCGGCTTACTGGTTTATCGGCTTCGGAATCATGTTCGGAAGTTCGGCTCCGCTGATCGGCGGTTTTGATCCGTTCATCCGCGGAACATACGATTTTGGCTCACTTCCGACTTTCTGTTACGTGATCTTCCAGACCGTCTTCTGCGCAACGGCTGCAACGATCGTCTCCGGCTCCATGGCGGAGCGCACAAACTTCAAAGCTTATTGTATTTACAGCGCTATTATCTCCCTGTTCATCTATCCGATCTCCGGTCACTGGATCTGGGGCGGCGGCTGGCTGGCACAGCTCGGCTTCCATGATTTCGCCGGAAGTACCGCAGTCCACACGGTAGGCGGCGTCACCGCATGTATCGGTGCGAAGATCCTTGGACCGAGAATCGGAAAGTACGATAAGAACGGAAAAGCACACGCGATCCCAGGTCACAACCTGACAGCCGCGGCGCTCGGTGTTTTCATCCTCTGGTTCTGCTGGTTCGGTTTCAATGGTGCGAGCACCGTCGCAATGAGCACCGATGAGGACATGATCAGCGCGAGCCTGATCTTCATGAACACAAACCTGGCAGCCGCTGTCTCCACCTGCACCGTCATGATCTTTACATGGATCCGCTACAAAAAACCGGACGTGTCCATGTCCTTAAACGGCGCTCTGGCCGGTCTCGTTGCCATCACCGCCGGCTGCGATATGGTTTCCCCGGTAGGCGCGTTCTTTATCGGCGTCATCGCTGGGTTCCTCGTTGTTCTCTCTGTTGAGTTCTTTGATAACGTCGCGAAGATCGATGATCCGGTAGGCGCGATCTCCGTCCACGGCGTATGCGGCGCTGCCGGAACTCTTTTAACCGGACTCTTCGCCGTTGACGGCGGTGTCCTCTACGGCGGCGGATTCCATTTCTTCGGGGTACAGCTTCTCGGCGTTGTCTCCGTCATCGCCTGGGTCGTTGTCACCATGACCATCATCTTCCATATCATCGACCGTGTCATCGGTCTCCGCGTTCCGGCTGAGGTCGAGATCGACGGTCTTGATTTCCATGAGCATGGTCTCGTGAGCGCATACTCCGGCTTCACCATCAACGATGTATCTACCGGAATGGAGATCAACAGCAATACGGATCTCGGCGAAGATGACTACTCCAAGGCAACTCCGAAACAGATTGAAAAATCTGTGCCCGTTGTCCGCACCGACCATGTAGGCGGAACATCCACCGGCATGTACTCTGTATGCATCATTGCGAAACACGCCAAGTATGAGGCCCTGAAAAATGCCCTCAATGAACTCGGTGTTACCGGCATGACCGTCACACAGGTCATGGGCTGCGGCATCCAGAAAGGCGCAGGCGAAAAATACCGTGGCGTTGAGATGGATGTCAATGTTCTTCCGAAGATGAAGGTAGAGGTTGTTGTCGGAAATATTCCGGTGGAGAAAGTGATTGAGACCGCAAAGAAAGCGCTTTATACCGGTCATATCGGCGACGGCAAGATCTTTGTTTACGAAGTCATGAAAGTCGTCAAGGTCCGCACTGGCGAGGAAGATCTGTACGCCTTGAATGATGTGGAATAAAATCTGAAGATATTTTTAAGAAAACTCCGGACATCTGAAGATAAATGTCCGGAGTTTTTACGTTGATGTATATCTGAACAAGTTCCCGGCTGCCCCTGCGACAGCCTAAGGCTCCTGCCAGATCTGCTTTTTCATCACTGTTTATCATAGTCATCCAGGAAGTTGTATGTCCAATCTCCTTTATGATAACCGATGACCGTTTTCAGGTTGATGTTGTGGACACTGTTGAAGATGTTCATGTCGATGGTGTCGCAGCGCTTTCTGAGCTCCGCGATCAGCTCCTTCATCTCGTCGCGCTTCGATCCCTTTTCGCCACCGCAGGTCGCGCAGCGCTCGGTGAAGCGGCAGGCGCACTGGATAAAGTGGAGGTGGTTGTAATCTCTCCATGCCTTGATATCCGCCTCGCGGACCATGTACATCGGACGGATCAGCTCCATGCCCTCGAAGTTCTTGCTGTGGAGCTTCGGCATCATGGTCTCGACTTTTCCGCTGTATAACATGCCCATCAGTGTGGTCTCGATCACATCATCGAAATGATGGCCCAGGGCGATCTTATTGCAGCCCAGTTCCTTCGCGTGGGAGTAGAGATAGCCGCGGCGCATTCTCGCGCAGAGGTAGCACGGGCTCTTGTCCACATCGGCAACGATATTGAAGATATCGCTGTCGAACACGTTGATCGGGATTCCCAGGAGTTTCGCGTTGTTTAAGATGATGTTCCAGTTGTCCTCGTTGTAACCCGGATTCATCACAAGGAACACAAGGTCAAATTTCACTTTTCCGTGAAGCTGTAACTCCTGTAAAAGCTTTGCCATCAGCATGGAATCTTTTCCGCCGGAAATGCAGACCGCAATCTTGTCGCCTTCCTTAATTAATTCGTAGTCATGGACACCCTTTGTGAAACGTCTCCAGATGGATTTGCGGTATTTTGTGATGATGCTGCGCTCGATGGCTTTCGTCCGCTCCGTGACCTCTTCCTCGTTCATGACCATCATGGACAGGGACAGGCGCAGGAAAGAACGGTATCCGCCCTCCACGCTTCCGGCGTCAAATCCGGCATCGCTTAAGAGTTCCGCAACATACAGGCTCTTATTTCCGGTGTGGCAGAGCACCCAGACCGGCTTGTCCTTCGGAATCGCCGCCAGAAGCTTTCCGACATTCACGCCCTCTTCCCAGGCTTTTCCCTCGCCGATGGTGCCGGATTCCATGTCCGCCTCCTCCGGATTCTCCAGGTATTCTACCAGCTTGTCCTCCGGGATATTTAAGGCGGCGTCCATGGACCCCTTTTTGTATTCCTCCGCTGGTCGGATATCGATGATCGTCCGGTCGAAGGTCCTTCCATTGATCAGCTCTGCGGCTGTAATCGTTTTAATCATTCTTTTTATTCTCCCAATCTTTTACTTTCCCATAATATCCTGCAGCATGTATACACGGTTGAACGGGAATGAGAAATAATATCCGTCCGCAAAATCTTCCACCATCTTCATGACTTCCTTCGCGAGCTGGACTCCCTCTGCCTCGCCTTCCTTGCGGCTGCCTTTCTCCGGATATCTCGCCACGATCTCGTCCGTCACGTTGACGCCGGCGATCTCGTTCTTCATGAACATGGCGTTCTTTCTGCTGATGAGCGGCATGATTCCACAGAGGATCTTCGCCCCTGTCTCATCCTTGATCCGGCGCAGTCTCGCAGCGTCCTCCTCCGTGAATACTGGCTGGGTCAGGAAGAACTCCGCGCCCTCTTCCATCTTTTTCTTCACACGTCCGATCTCCACATCCAGATTTTTCCGTCCCTGGTTGATGGCACCGCCGTAGCACAGCGGATTCTTTGCGAAGACGTCCTCATTCATCTCCTTCGCGATCTTCATAAGGCCGGTGGAGTCGGAGTTGAACACCGCCTTTACGGTCTGTCTCGCTGTAGACGGGATCGGATCTCCTGTAATGATCAGGAAATTGCGAATATCGTTGATGGCCGCACCCAAAAACAGGGAACGCATCGCGATGGCGTTCCGGTCACGGCAGCAGATATGCGGCATCACATCGAGTCCCGTCGCCTGGCGCACCTTGCTCGCCATGAGGACTGAATCCACTCTCGTACGTCCCGACGGGGAATCCGGGAATGTGAGGACATCCACGCCCGCGTTCTTTAAGAGGTGGGCAGACTCCAAAAGCTTCTCATCATCCGCGTCAAATGGCGGGGCAAGCTCCACCGCAATGATTTTTTTCTGCTTTCTCTCTCCGTTTTCATCGTAGAGGAATCCATGTCTCTGGACATGTTCCGCCTGCTCCCCGTTTTCTGTCTCTGCATCCGGGACGATCTTATTTAAGATTCCGTCCTTGGAAGACATCCCTTTGATAAATTCCGGTGCTGTTCCGCAGCAGCCGCCGAGAATATCGGCGCCCAGTGCCTGGAGTTCCCTCATCTTCTCCGCAAAGTACGCCGGTGTGTTGCCGAACTGGAGTTTATTTCTCGTCAGCGTAGGATATCCCGCATTCGGGACCGCAAGCAGGAACTTATCCTCAGGACGTCCCGCTTTTTCCAGAATCTGGCGCATATGGGCCGGGCCGACACCGCAGTTTAAGCCCACCGCATCGATCTCCGGCACAGCTGCCGCGTCCGCCAGCAGGCGCTTCGCGCTGAGTCCCGCCGCGCTGTAGCCAAACTGGTTTACGGAGAAGGAGACCGTGATGAACATGTCGTACTCGCTGCGGATCTTTTTGATCGCCGGAAGAATTCCGTCGAGGTCCGCGAAAGTCTCAAAATCTAAGACTGTAACGCCGCACTCCGCAAATGTCTTCGCGATCTGATAATACTCATCCGCCGCTGCCGCCGCATCCTCCGCGCCGTTCACCGGAATCGGACCGATATCGCCCGCGATCCAGGCATCTCTTCCATTTACCGCGTCCTTCGCAATCGTAACCGCCGCCTGAATGTTTTTCTCAACTTCCGCAAAGTCTTCCTGCAGTGTTTCTGTGTTTGACGCAAAGGTATTCGTCCGGATAAATTTCGCTCCGGCATCCAGATATTCTTCGTGGATCTTCTTTACCTTCTCCGGCGCCGTAATATTCGCCAGCTCCGGGATATCCTGAGTCTGGTATTTCGCGGCGAAATAGGTTCCGAAGGCGCCGTCGGTGATGAGGTTTGTGGTTTTCAGATGTTCGCGTAAATTCATGCTCGTCCTCCTGTGGGGTATCGATATTAATCGTGGGGTAAATGCAACTGTAATGTATTTTGATTTTGGCATAAAAAATCGGACCTCTAAGCTTAGAGATCCGGTAATTAATAAAAAGAGCGGGTGATGGGAATCGAACCCACGTATCCAGCTTGGAAGGCTGGTGTTCTACCATTGAACTACACCCGCATATAAAGATGAGAGGCAACTTTGCCATTACCTCAGTGCCCAAAGCTGGAATCGAACCAGCGACACGAGGATTTTCAGTCCTCTGCTCTACCAACTGAGCTA
>CAVFLH010000178.1:0-5158 GCA_963622995.1 uncultured Eubacteriales bacterium
TATACCAGAATGGTGCATGACTTTCACCAGAAACAATGATTAAATCAGCGCTTCCCTAAAATCTTTCTCAGCTTTTTTAACGCCCGCTGGCTCCGTTTCTTCACTGTTTCTTCCGAGATTTCCATCAGTACTGCAATATTTTTTAATGGCATGTCTCGCCCGAAGCGAGAAGTCAGAAGTGTACGGTCATTTTCATCCAGCAGCTTTAATGCATCAATAAGCTGAGATTTCTCAAAGTTTTCAAAAAAAGTATCAGCCACATCATCGTCCGTTTCATCGCCATAAAACTCTTCTACAGGAATCATCCTCTTTTTTCTCCGAAGAATATCATAAGACGTATTCTTTGCAATAACAACGCAGTAAGGCCGCCGCTCGGGACGTGACAACCAGCTGATTTTTTCAAAATGCTCCATTATATTTAAGAATGCCTGCGCCACAGCATCTTCGGCGTCCGTCTCTGATCGAAGCAGCTGATAGGAAATCTTATATAAAAGATCATGATTTTCCTTGAATAACTGTTCAATTTGTGCCTGCTCATCTTCGGAAAAAGTGCATAAGATCAAAAATAGCATGTCAAATATCTCCTGTAGTTTTTGATTTACCCATTGTAATATATAACGTACCGTATACTCAATAGGGGACAAGCATTTTTGAAAATCGAGGTATCCTTATGATCCTAGAGAGTAACTATATTCCCTACATCGCCCAGGCCCTGCAAGCCGGACATGCCGCAATCATGGTCGGATCCGGATTCAGCCGATATGCGGATAAGTGCAATGACATGGACCGTGATTTTTTAAGCTGGAATCAGAGAATTGACTGTTTGTATAAAAAAAGAGAAAGAACAGAAGAATATCGATTCTACAATAAAAGTGCAGCTACAGAATTATGCCCTGTAACTGCATTTTCTTTATTCTGCCTGTTTCAGCATCTTTTTATGAAACATCGAAAAGTACCCAAGGCACAGAATGATCTGCACCAGGGATGAGACTGGTGTCGCGAGGCCGATCTGGAATAAAGTTACCCCGGCCCGGCGGCTTGTGAGGAACGCGACGGGGATCCTCACGCCGAACGCACCGACGATTCCCTGGGTCATGACGAAAAGTGTGCGGCCGCTGCCGTTGAAGAAGCCGACGAAGCAGAACAGGAACGATGTCAGGATGCAGTCGATGGCGTAGGCTTTCAGATAGTCCGCCGCGGCGAGAATTACGTCATGGTCTCTCGCAAACAGGGATGCCATCCAGTCTCCATGAAAGAAGGAGAGATAGCCGAGGCAGAGTCCCGCAAGCACGGAGGTCGCGATGCCGCAGAACAGGGCTTTTTCGGCTCTCGGTATTTTTCCGGCACCGATGTTCTGGGCAACAAAGGCGGACATGGACTGCATGTAGGCGGACGGGACCAGCATGACGAAGACGCAGAGTTTTTCGGCTACACCAACACCGGCGGAAGCGATGACACCCATGCCGTTTACGATGGCGATGATCACGAGGAACGAGATGCTGACCAGGAAATCCTGGAGAGCGATGGGACATCCGAGTTTCAGAATTTTGACGATGATCGAATGGTCAAAGTGGATGTCGGAGCGCCTCATGGTAAACGGGAGCGGTCGTTTCCTTATGAGCATGATGGAGAGAAGCACGCTGACCGCCTGAGCGAGGACCGTGGCGGCTGCGGCTCCGGCGGCTCCCCAGTGGAACTCGGCGACGAACAGGAGATCCCCCGCGATGTTGATCGCGCAGGCGATAGCCACCGTGAGGAGCGGCATTTTCGAGTCACCGATCCCGCGGAATACGCTGCCGAGGACGTTGTAGGCGATAATGAAGGCGGCGCCCGCGGAGCAGATCCGGATGTAGGCGGTGGTCTCGGAGAACGCCTCCTCCGGAGCCTGCATGATAGCGGAGAGTGTTCCGGCACCGAAAGTCATGAGAATCGTGAGGATCACTGCAATTACCGCGAACATGGCAATGCCGCTGCCGATGATGGTGCCCGCCTCATGGGGCCTTTTTTCGCCGATCTTCTGGCCGACAAGGACGGTGATGCCCATGGCGATTCCTGTGATCACCGTTGTGACGCTCTGCATGATCTGGCTGCCGGTGGAGACAGCGGATACCGCGGCGGCAGAAGAGAACTGTCCCACCACGAGAAGATCCACCGCGCCGTACATGGCCTGCAGGAACAGCGCCAGAAGTACCGGGAAGGCGAAGCCGAGAAGCTTTGGGAGAATGCTGCCTTCCGTGAAATCATTTGTCTTTTTCATATCATTTCCTCCAGAAATTCCCTGTTATACAAAAAAGCCGGATAAAATACCGAACGATCCTCCGGCATCTTATCCAGCTTTGTAAATGCGTTTACAAGCCCTCCGATGAGCTGTAAAACAGTATAGCAGGGGATTTTTGACTTGTCAACTGATAGGGAGAGAGATAAGAAAAATCTATGCGACAGGAGTGGCACGATCAAAAAAAAATGGCGGCATCGCTCAACATGGAAGCGATACCGCCATTTTTATGTCCATTTCTATATATGGGTGCGGAGATTATTTGGTCTCTTTCTCGTCGGCAGCTGCGGTGCCAGGTGCAGTTGTTACTTCTGTAGCCGGAACAACGTTGTGAACCGGGATGACGGAGAGTACAACAGCTTCCGGGTCTGTCTTTAAGTCGATATCTTTGTTCTTTGCGATGTCAAGATCTTTGACATGTACGGTGTCACCAACTTTGAGACCTGCGGCATCCAGTGTTGTCTTCTCGACAAGTGCGGACGGGAATGCTCTGTAAGCAACTTCGCTTAAGTCTTCCTGAAGAACGCCGCCGATAACAGCTTCACGGTTCAGGATAACGATCTCAGCAGTAGAAGTAACCTTCTCATCACTTACCAGTGCCTGGAAATCGATCTCATCAACCTTTCTGGTTACTGCGTTGAAGTCAACTTCCTTGATCAAGACATCATATACCTGACCTTCAATATCCAGATTGATCTGGCCGCCTTTATGTTCGGTCTTTAAAAGACGCTCAGCGTCTGCAACGCTCATTTTTACCGGAATGGAACCTTCGATGGCATGTCCGAAAACATTGCCTGTAACAAATCCTTCACGTCTTAATCTCTTTGCCTTTACATCCATGCTTCTTTTTTCAGCTTTTAAAGTATTCATTTGTCTTTTCCTCCAAAAATCTGATTCCCGGCAAACGAACCAGTATTCGTTCTACCGGATTCGCTTAGCAGCCCTCAGCTTTATAGGATTTCGATTATTCGAATAAAGGGGTTTTGTTAAGTTTGTGTCGGGTAATTGCTCAATGCAATTACTGTATCTCTTTGTTACGCCGTAAGTATAGCAGTATTTGACAAAACAGATTAACCAAAAATGAAAAAATTCAAGGCCCAAATTTTAAAAAGTGCACAAAAACAGGACGGAGAAAGTCTGTGGATGTTCAAATTGGGGAAAGTGTGATAAGATATAAGAAATCATCGCAAATAAAAATTCGATGAGATAATTGATGTTATGCAGGAATGAAATGTGCGGTCATGGAAATGAAAAATGACAGCCGAAAGACACGATTATTCATATAATATGCTGCATGAGATCCAGGCGGATCGCTGCAGCAGTCAATGAGGTGACAATTATGCATACAGACAATCGACCGATCGGTGTTTTGGATTCCGGACTCGGCGGGATCAGTGTTCTGAGAGAACTTGTGAAGCTGATGCCGGGTGAGGATTTCTTATATTATGGGGATTCCGCGAATGCCCCTTACGGGACGCGTATCCCGGAGGAGGTCATCGACCTCACGAAAAAGGATGTGGAATTTTTGCTGGAGCGTGGGGCGAAAGCCATTGTTGTGGCATGCAACACGGCGACCAGCGTGGCGATCAAGGAACTGAGAGCGGAATATGAGAAGGATGATATTCCGGTGATCGGAATCGAACCGGCACTGAAGCCGGCGGTGCTGGCGAAAGAGCACTCAAAGGTTGTCGTTATGGCGACCCCGATGACACTTTCCCAGACAAAATTTAATTCCATGCTGCATGTCTACGAGGATGAGGCGAACATCATCAAGATGCCGTGTCCGGGACTTGTGGAGTATATTGAAAGCGGAATGTTAGAGGGACCTGTCCTGGATGAGTATCTGGAAAAGCAGTTCGCACCGTATGACAAATCGGAGATCGACGCGGTGGTGCTTGGCTGCACGCATTATCCGCTGGTGAGAAATGAGATCCAGAAACATCTGCCAGGTGTCGCGATCTATGACGGCGGATTCGGAACCGCGAAGCAGACGAGAAAGCGCCTGGAAGAGTGCGGACTGCTGTCTGGAAAGGAAGATGGCGGGCAGGTGACGATCTTTAACAGTAAGAATACGGAGGATGTTCTGGAGCTTTCAAGAAGATTGTTGAATTCATAAAACTAATGCAATCCGGACGCTGTATTGGGACGGATGGTTTACATAAAGTCAGGATCGAACTGGGTAAATATGGGGATCACCGGGAAGAAACTATGGCAAAAACGGCAGGGTGAATACATTTAATCAAGAAGATTTGGAGAGAAAAGGTATGAAAAAATTATTGTATATTGACGCGTGCGTAAATCGCGATATTTCAAGAACGGAGAGACTTGCGCAGGCCTTATTAAAGGAAATGCACAAGGACGGGGAATACGAGATCGAGACGCTGTGCCTGGAGGACGAGGATCTGAAGCTCTTTACAGGAAAGGAGAGCGCTGGCAGAGAACGTCTTACAAGAGCAGGAAACTACGAGGGACCAATGTTCGACTACGCGAAACAGTTCGCATCTGCAGACCGGATCGTTGTGGCTGCCCCGTACTGGGATTTTTCCTTCCCGGCGCGAATGAAATGTTACCTGGAGCAGATCTGCGTGACAGGGCTGACATTTACCTTTTCCTCCAAAGGAATCCCAGGCGGGTTATGCCATGCCGACAGTCTCCACTATGTGACCACCAGCGGCGGTTCTATCGGGGATCTGAATCTTGGATACCAGTATCTGGAGAAACTCTGCAAGGTATACTATGGAATCAATAAGACTGTGTGCTATACTGCAGAAGGTCTTGATATCGAGGGCAATTCTGTGGAGGAGATCATGAAAGAGGCCGAGGAGAAGGCCGTTCAGGAATACTGGAAATTCGCGTGATTTTTTCGTGTACATGGAGTAGACA
>CAVFLH010000179.1:0-5151 GCA_963622995.1 uncultured Eubacteriales bacterium
CTCTTTCATTCCAAATACGAAAGAGTGAACCACTTTTTTATTTCTGGTAAGCAGCCCGCTCGCCGCCGATATATTTGAGTCTTGTTCTCGCACATACCACATGGGCGGAGCCGATGGATTTGACGCTGGTGCGGACCGGGACGGCAACATGGCGCAGGTGCATGCCGATCAGGGTGTCACCGATGTCGATTCCGGCGTGTGCCTGGATATATTCCACAGCGCATGGATGATCGAATTCGTTCCATGCAGCGGTGGAGAAGGAGCCGCCGGCCTTTAACTGCGGTTTCACATTGACCATCTCCAGACCATATTTCTCGGCGCATTCCTCCTCGATGATCAGGGCACGGTTTAAATGTTCGCAGCACTGGGCGGCGAGGTAGAGACCGTGTTTTTTCGTCGTGTGATAGAGGGCACGGAAGACTGCGTGTCCGACTTCCTTGCTGGAGTAACAGCCGATGGCATGGGAAGCGATCTCACTGGAAGAGCAGCCCACCACAAGGATCTGTCCCGGTTTCATTCCCGCGATCCCGATCAGTTCCTCGGCAACGGCTTTTGTCTGTTCATAAATCAAGTCAAGGTCCACATCGACGGATGTAGCGATATCTGTTGCGCTCATGGCAATTACCTCCTGATAAAATACTGTATAAAAGGAATGCCCGGAATACGGGATGTATCCGGGCATTTCAGTTGACAAGCTGCATAGGGTGTGCCGCGGCACATTCTCGTTTATTCGAAATGGTATTTATCTAACAGCTCATGCTTCATATCCCAAAGCGGCTTGGAAAGATCCACATGGACCTCATGCGGGTTTACGAGACGCTTTGTCTCATCCCACAAGGTATTGAGTTCTTCCTTGCAGTACTTCTGGATATCCATGACCTTCGGGGAGTGGTAGATACACTCGCCGTCCTTGAATACATGGACCGGAAGCTCACGCATGGTGTAAGTTCCAGGAGCGAGAAGAGTCTTCTTCCATGTCGCAACCGGATCGAAGAGCAGTAATGGCTCGTCCTCGTTGAAGGTCTCGTCTACGAGGCAGATGATATCCGCGATGACCTTGTGGCTGTCCCTTCCGTAGATACGGTAGGTGGTCTTGTTGCCCGGGTTTGTGATCTTCTCCTCGTTCTCGGAGAGCTTGATCTTCGGGATGAATTTTCCTGTCTTCTTGTCCATAATTGCGGCAAGCTTATACACACCGCCGAAGGACGGGCAGTCCTTGGATGTGATCAGGTTTGTGCCGACGCCCCAGGAGTTGATGGTCGCGCCTTGGTTCTTTAAGCTTGTGATCAGGGTCTCGTCCAGGTCGTTGGATGCGGAGATCACAGCGTCCGTGAAGCCTTCCGCGTCGAGCATCTTCTTCGCTTCCTTGGAGAGGTAAGCCAGGTCACCGCTGTCCATGCGGATTCCGTAGAACGTAAGCGGGATTCCTTCGGCGCGCATTTCTTTAAATACCTGGATCGCGTGCGGGATACCGGAATTTAAGGTATCGTAAGTGTCGACTAACAGGATGCACGCGGTCGGGTAGAGCTTCGCGTAGGTGCGGAAGGCAGTGAGTTCATCCGGGAAGCTCATGATCCAGCTGTGGGCATGGGTTCCTTTTACCGGGACATCGAACATCTGGCCGCAGAGCACGTTGGAAGTACCGATGCAGCCGGCGATCATAGCGGCTCTGGCACCGTAGATTCCGGCATCCGGACCCTGGGCACGTCTTAAACCGAATTCCATGACTCCGTCTCCGCGGGCAGCATGGACGATACGGGAAGTCTTTGTAGCGATCAGGCTCTGGTGGTTGATGATGTTTAAGATCGCTGTCTCAACAAGCTGGGCCTGCATGATCGGGGCGATGACCTTTACGAGAGGTTCTCTCGGGAACACGACGGTTCCCTCCGGGATCGCGTAGATATCACCGGTGAATTTGAAGGTCGCCAGGTACTCTAGGAAATCTTCCCCGAAGAGTCCTGTGGTGCGGAGATAATCGATATCTTCCTTATCAAAATGTAAATTTTCAATGTATTCGACAACCTGCTCTAAGCCGGCCGCGATGGCGAATCCGTTTCCGTCCGGATTCGTGCGGTAGAACGCGTCGAAGATGACGGTCTCATTTGCATCCTTTGCATGAAAGTAACCCTGCATCATGGTCAGCTCGTAGAGATCTGTAAGCAGCGTCAGGTTTCGTTCGCTCATAGTGTTTCTCCTTAAATTTCTCCGCGTTGAGTGTCAGCGGAATATTAAACGCAGCAATCCGGCGTGTAAAAAGACCGGACGATAACGACAGCTTAAGTCCGTTTCACCCCAAAAGAACCGGGCTGCTGTCAAACGTGTTGTGGTTGATTATATCAGTTCTTGTGCGAAAAGGCAAATTGTGTGTTAAAAAAGTAACGAATATTTCAAAAGAATGTAAAATGTGCCTAAAAACCTAAGGAAGAAAACCGGGAGGCGGCACCGATATGGAAAGATTTCGCAACTCACCAGGGATTCCCTTGACTTTTAAATACCTTATTACTATAATAAAATTTGTCTGAGTGTGAAAATCAGACGATCCATAGTAAAAAGCCATGACGGAGACAGTAGGTTCACAAGCAGAAAGCCAAAGCGAGCCGGGGACGATGGAAGCCCGGTGCTTTTTCGTGAAAGGAAGATCACTCCCGAGCTGGAAGCTGAACCCCGGAAGCGGGACTGTTTTCGGAAAGTAGGTGTACCCGGCGATTCCGCCGTTAACGGGAACTCATATGTCAGTATGCAGTAATAGGTGGTTAAAAGCGTTATCTTCGCCCTGTTCTCATTGGGAACAGGGCTTTTTATTACTAATTCAGCATACGACACACAAAACACAAAACATTGATTGGAGGAAATGTGTCATGTACGAGAAAGTATCAACAGACCTGAACTTTGTGGACAGGGAAAAAAAGGTTGAGAAATTCTGGAAAGACGAAAAGATCTTCGAAAAGAGTATCGACAGCCGCAGAAAAGGAACCCCATATGTGTTCTATGACGGACCGCCTACCGCAAACGGCAAGCCGCATATCGGACACGTGCTTACCCGTGTTATCAAGGATATGATCCCGAGATACCGCACCATGAAAGGCTACATGGTTCCGCGTAAAGCAGGATGGGATACCCACGGACTTCCGGTAGAGCTTGAAGTTGAGAAGCTTCTTGGCCTCGATGGAAAAGAGCAGATCGAGGAGTACGGTGTTGAGCCGTTCATCGAGAAATGTAAAGAGAGCGTCTGGAAATACAAAGGAATGTGGGAGGATTTCTCCAGCACCGTTGGTTTCTGGGCTGATATGGATAACCCGTATGTTACCTACCATGACGACTATATCGAGTCCGAGTGGTGGGCATTAAAGCAAATCTGGGACAAAGGACTCCTCTACAAGGGATTCAAGATCGTTCCGTACTGCCCGCGCTGCGGAACACCGCTTTCCAGCCACGAGGTAGCACAGGGATATAAGGACGTCAAGGAGAAATCCGCCATCGCCCGCTTCAAAGTAAAAGGTGAGGACGCATACTTCCTTGCATGGACCACAACACCGTGGACACTTCCGAGCAACGTGGCACTCTGCGTAAACCCGAAAGAGACATACGCAAAGGTAAAAGCTGCAGACGGCTACACCTACTATATGGCGGAAGCCCTGCTTGACACCGTTCTCGGCAAGCTTGCAGACAAGGAAAACGGAACTCCGGCATACGAAGTTCTCGAGACATACACCGGTAAGGACCTTGAGTACAAGGAATACGAGCCGTTATTCGACTGCGCAGTTGAGATCTGCGAGAAACAGCACAAGAAAGCATACTTCGTGACATGCGCGGATTATGTAACCCTGACAGATGGTACCGGCGTGGTACACATCGCACCGGCATTCGGTGAGGACGATGCCCAGGTAGGCCGCCGCTACGACCTCCCGTTCGTACAGCTCGTCGACGCAAAGGGTGACATGACAAAGGAGACTCCGTACGCAGGCGTATTCGTAAAGAAAGCTGACCCGATGGTCCTCAAGGACTTAAAGGAAAAAGGCCTGTTATTCGAGGCACCTGCATTTGAGCACAGCTACCCGTTCTGCTGGCGCTGCGACACACCGCTGATCTATTATGCGCGTGAGTCTTGGTTCATCAAGATGACAGCTGTCAAGGATGACCTGATCCGCAACAACAACAAGATCAACTGGATTCCGGAATCCATCGGTAAAGGACGTTTCGGCGACTGGCTGGAGAACGTTCAGGACTGGGGAATCTCCAGAAACCGTTACTGGGGCACACCTCTTCCTGTATGGCAGTGTGAGTGCGGAAAGATGCACTGCATCGGCAGCCGTGAAGAATTAAAGAAGATGAGCCCGAACTACCAGGATGTGGTTAAGAAATACAGCAAGGAGATGGACGGAGATAAAGGAGAGGTTGAGCTTCACCGCCCATTCATCGACGATGTTGTGATCACCTGCCCGGACTGCGGAAAAGAAATGCACCGCGTACCGGAGGTTATCGACTGCTGGTTCGATTCCGGCGCAATGCCGTTCGCACAGCATCACTATCCGTTCGAGAATCAGGAGCTTTTCCATCAGCAGTTCCCGGCACAGTTTATTTCCGAGGCCGTTGACCAGACAAGAGGATGGTTCTACTCCCTGCTTGCTGAGTCCACACTTCTCTTCAATGAGCCGCCGTACCAGAACGTTATCGTTCTCGGCCATGTTCAGGATGAGAACGGACAGAAGATGAGTAAGTCCAAAGGAAACGCGGTCGATCCGTTCGACGCGTTAAAGACATACGGCGCCGACGCGATCCGCTGGTACTTCTATATCAACAGCGCACCGTGGCTGCCGAACCGTTTCCACGGCAAGGCCGTTATGGAAGGACAGAGAAAGTTCATGGGTACTCTCTGGAACACCTATGCATTCTTCGTTCTCTACGCGAATATTGATAACTTTGACGCCACCAAGTACACACTGGAATATGACAAACTTCCGGTTATGGACAAATGGCTGTTATCCAAGTTAAACTCTACTGTAAAGGCAGTGGATGATGACCTTGCAAACTACCGCATCCCGGAGGCAGCAAGAGCACTCCAGGAGTTCGTGGATGACATGAGCAACTGGTACGTAAGAAGAAGCCGTGAGCGTTTCTGGGCAAAGGGCATGGAGCAGGATAAGATCAATG
>CAVFLH010000180.1:0-5078 GCA_963622995.1 uncultured Eubacteriales bacterium
CCGATAGAACCTGTCACCGACATTTTCTCAGACACACCGGGACAAAAAAACGCCGTTCCAAGTATATCTCGGAACGGCAGTTCTTTTAGTTTCTCTTCTATTCGAATTAGAGTTTAACTACGTTAACAGCGCGAAGCTTCTTGCTGTTCTTCGGATCCTGCTCTGTATCGAAAGTAACCTTCTGGCCCTCTTCAAGAGTCTTGAAGCCTTCGCCTACGATTGCGGAGAAGTGTACGAATACGTCGTCGCCGCCGTTATCGTTGGAGATGAATCCGTAGCCTTTCTCAGAATTGAACCACTTAACTGTACCGTTGTTCATTTTGGTACCTCCATAAAAAATTGAATTTTTCCGTACTAAGACTATTGGAAATCCCCACACATCGCTGTTGGTCTTTATTTCAAAAAACTCACATGCTTTTGTAATTCATCGTATCGCGCAAATGACTTACAAAAACATGTGAGTTCAATAGTGCATCGGAATTAACTTAACAATATCACACTTCTGGTCTTGTGTCAATCGAATTTCCAAGAAACGGACGGTCTGTTTTATCCTTACAAACCGCCCGTTTTTCCTTATTTTTCGGTACTGTACCGCGTACCGCGCACATCTGTTTTTCTCGACAAAAGCCGACTTTTTCACTCGGTATTTTCGCCGCGATTTTTACATTTTTTCGACCTAAAAACGTCCAAATGTATCGACCAGCCATGACAGATGATTGATATGATCCTGGTTCAGTTCGCCCGGTTTCATTCTCCATCTCCAGTTGTTTCCAACCGTACCCGGTGTGTTCATTCTCGCCCAGTTATCGAGTTTTAAGATATCCTGAGCCTGGAAGATCACAACGCTGGCTACAGAGCCGTAAGCAGTCTTTAAGACCTTGTCTACGACCTCATGCTGATGGGAAACGCCCATGTAATCCGCGATGTACTGTAACTCCCACCACTGGCGCGCCTCCGGCTTAAAGTAGCCGACCAACGTTTCGTTGTCATGGGTTCCGCCGTAAACAACGGAGTTCGGGGAATACATATGCGGCAGGTGCTCGTTGAAGCGGTCGCCGCTGAATGCGAACTCGATGATCTTCATTCCCGGATATCCGGTCTCCTCAAGGAGCTCCTTGACCTCCGGAACATAGATTCCAAGGTCCTCCGCGATGATCTTCGTGTCACCGATAACCATGTTGATGGCATCTGTGAGCTTCTTGCCCGGTCCCTTTAACCACTCGCCGGTCTTTCCGTCCTCAGAACCCGCCGGAATCGCGTAGTACTGGGTCACGCCGATAAAGTGGTCGATGCGGACCACGTCATACAGACGGGCGGACGCCTTCATTCGCTCTTTCCACCATGCGAAGTCCGTCTTTTCCTGGACATCCCAGCGGTAAAGCGGGTTGCCCCAGAGCTGTCCCGTCTCACTGAAGGCATCCGGCGGAACTCCGGCAACCTTGATCGGGGTCAGATTCTCCTCGTCTAAGAGGAATAACTCCGGATGTGTCCAGACATCCGCGCTGTCCAGCGCCACATAGATCGGGATATCGCCGATGATGGAGATTCCCTGCTCGTTCGCGTAAGCGCGGAGTTTTCCCCACTGCTGGTAGAATTTATACTGTAAGAACTTCCAGAAGTCGATCTCGTCCTTTAACTCCTCGCGGTAGGACTCCACCGCCTCTTTCTTCCGGAACCGGATATCTTCCGGCCATGCCAGCCATTCCTTATTGTCAAAATGGAACTTTAACGCCATGTAGAATGCGTAATCGTTCAGCCAGAACCAGCTGTCCATACAGAACTTTTCGTAGCCCTGTTCCTCGCGGTACTCGCTTCTCGCATACGCCTTTTTCAACAGCGGGAACCGGTACCAGAACACCGCGTCGTACGCCACCTGGGTCAGGTTATCCCCCCAATAACAGGCGTTGATCTCATCCTGTGTGAGAAGTCCCTCTTTCACCAGAGTGTCCAGATCGATAAAATACGGGTTTCCCGCAAAGGCGGAAAATGACTGGTACGGGCTGTCCCCATAGCTTGTGGGGCCCACCGGCAGAACCTGCCAGTATTTCTGTCTTGCTTTCTTTAAGAAGTCCACGAACTCATAGGCCGCACTGCCAAATGTACCGATTCCGTATGATGACGGCAGACTTGACACCGGCATCAGAATTCCGGCTCCGCGCTCCAGCATTGTCTTCATATGTGCATCCTCTTTTCTCCGGGTAATTTTTGTCTTGCCTGGATTTTTGCCGTACATAACGGCTCACAGCCCGGCACATGATATGCGCAGGGCTGTTGCTGATATCCGAATCTGTGCAGATCCTGGACAGATTCGGTTCTTATTTAATTAGCGGTTTCTCTTGATCTTCTCGTCGTTCTCAAGGACTTTCTTCGCGATCATAATGAAGTGAAGCTTGAAGTTATCCTCTGTATCGTTTACGTCGAGTCCGGTGTTGATGCGGACCATATTTAAGCTTGTCTTTACATCATCCTCAGACATTCCGAGCTGTCTTGCAGTCTCAGCGATATCCTCTTTGCATTTGTAGTATTTTGCGAGAACGCGCTTCTCAGTCTCACCGAGCTGCTTTAATACAGTTCTGGTAAGACGGTCACCGAAGTTGACAACCATCTGGTTGATGCTGCTGTAGATCTCCATTCCCATGTACTCAAGGATCACACGGTCTTTCTTGAAGATCTCGCCGGCCTTTACTGCGTCCTGAGCGTTGCTGTATGTATGCTTGATGCCCTTGATTCCGTTCTCGATAGTACCGATACCGACACGGATCTTTCTGTCGGAGCTGATCTTCTCAACTTCCTGGATCGCAGTGTCCTTGATCTGCGGGATCAGGTCGCGCATTGCGGATTTATCCTTCATGATCAGGATCACGCAGTCACCGCTGTCGCAGGTGATGATCTGCTTTCCGCCGATCTTCTTGTTGATATCGGAGAGAGCGATGATCGCGTTTGCAGCGTTTGTGAGCTTCTCACGGTCCTCCGGTTTTACATTCATATCAGACGGATACTGGAAAGATACCGCCATAAAGGTGTCCATATCCACGTCGAATCCAAGCTGTCTTCCAAACTGTTTTACCAGGTCCTCGTCCTCGTAGTATCCGATTACGATGTCGTTAAAATAAGCTGATAATGTGATATCTGTCGTGTTCTTGTTCATGAAATACACCCCTCATTTCTATATATTCGCCGCCGCTCTTTCTATCCTTTCACCGGATCCGTATGCGGCGGACAATGTCTTCCGGGAAAGCTTAATTATAAGAAAAATCCTCGTATTTGTCAAGATGTCTGACAATATTTCTCAACAGCGTTATGACTTTTTGCAATTTCAAGCGGTTTCAGCATCAAAACCAGCCTTCAAAATGGTTTCCCATGGATTTTATCTCATTCCGGACATTTTAGTTTACATAACTTTCCCAAGAAAAATTGCCTGCTGCTGATTTTCTGCGATTAGCTCAGCATCTCACCGATCTTCTCCAGCGTGTCCGCCTCATAATCCACATGCACCCCGGCCGTATTCTCCTGGTGGTGCGGATTATACCACAGCGTGTCGATCCCCGCATTGTTTCCGCCGCGGATATCCGATGTCAGGGAGTCGCCGATGATCAGCATGTTCTCCACGTCATTTCTGCCCATCTTTTTGAAGCAGTAATCGAAGTACTCCTGCTGCGGCTTCTGGTATCCTGATTCTTCGGAAACGTAGATTCCCTTGAAAAGCTTGTCCAGCCCCGATGCCGCAAGGCGCTTATACTGGGTCTCAGCGACGCCGTTTGTGACGATATGGAGCTCATAGCGGTCCTTTAAGCCATTGAGGAGATCCATAACTCCATCTAAAAGAAACGCGCTCTCATTCAATGTTTGACGGTACAGACCGTCAACCTCGGCTCCGTTTACGGTGATCCCGAAATCCTTAAAGAAGTCCTCGAATCGCAGGCTTAATACCTGCTCTCTCGTGATCTCCCCGCGCTCCAACTTCTGCCAGTAGCTTTTGTTCAGATGGTGGTATTTCTGCATGTTCTCCTCGGTAGCCGGCACACCGAAGTGGGTGAGCACCCGCTCGATGCCGATCCTCTCCGCCTTGTCGAAATCCAGAAGTGTTCCATCCACATCAAAAAGAAGCACCTGGTATTTTTTCATGACTTGTTTTCTCCTGTTCTTTGTTTCTTGCAATTTTCAGCCTTATCTGCTCCCACATGCTGAAAATATCTATATTTCCCATCCACCGGACCAGTCCTAACCGCCCGAGGCTTATTGGTACGATGTCCGAGATCTCTGCGGTATTTCTTAGTCCTTGTATACAATATTTCCGCCGCAGATCGTGTACTTCACGCGTCCGAAAAGCTTTCTTCCGATAAACGGCGTGTTGTGGGACTTGGACGCGATCTCATCGTCAGTGACGGTCCACTCCTCGTTCTCGTTGAAGATCACGATATCCGCGTCTCCTCCCACTGCGAGGTATCCCTTATCAAAGTGATATAACTTCGCCGGGTTCACGCACATCTTCTCAACGAGCTGCAGTGTTGTCAGATGGCCTTTCTTCACAAGCTCTGTCACCGCAAGTCCGAGAGCGGTCTCAAGACCGATGATTCCGCTCGGAGCTTTCCATACCGGGAGAACTGACTTTTCCTCCATGCTGTGCGGCGCATGGTCGGTAGCGATCATGTCGATGGTGCCGTCCTTGATTCCCTCGATGATTCCCTCGCGGTCCTTCGCGGTTCTGAGCGGCGGGTTCATCTTCGCCATAGCGCCGTGCTCGAGAACTGCCGTCTCATCTAATGTAAAGTGATGCGGTGTGACCTCCGCTGTCACATCTGCGCCCAGCTCTTTTGCGAGCTTCACAGCCTTTACGGATGTGGCGGAGCTGATATGCTGGATGTTCACCGCTGCGCCTGTGTGCAGGGCAATCATGCAGTCGCGGGCAACAAGGGAGTCCTCTGCAAGTGCCGGGGAACCTGTGATTCCAAGCTCCTTTGCCACGGCTCCGGCGTTGATTCCGTTCTCGGAGATGAATGCCGGGTCTTCCTCATGGAAGCTTAACGGTACATTTAACTCTTTCGCCTTCTTCATGGCCTCGTAGACGAGTTTCTCGT
>CAVFLH010000181.1:0-5068 GCA_963622995.1 uncultured Eubacteriales bacterium
AACTATAAATGAGCAAATACCAAAAAGTGCACAAAATCTGTAGCTGATTGTGCGTATCACACAAACATTGAGCTGATTTAATTCCTTTGCTGTCCGCACATCACGAATTTAATTATGCAGTTTTTCAAATTTGCTCATTTATAGTTTGGAAGCTGGATCTCATCGCCAGGTCCGATGAGTGTGTCGGCCATCTTAAAGAAGCTTCCCGGGAATCCCTTCGGAGCTGCGGATCCGATGTCTCCTGCATGGTCTACATAGTTAAGACCGATTCCGAAGATACGTTTCGGGTTGCGGTACAGCGGTCCGTATACGACGTCTGCGTTCGGAACGAGTCCGGAGATCGTTTCAAGCTCTTCCCTGCCGCCCTCGTTGTACCATTTTGTCAGGCCCGGGATCTGCTGTTTCTGGATGAGGCTCATCATGTCCTCTGCCCATGCGGTTCCTTTTGACGCGTTCAGCGCTTCGATCGGAAGAACACCGCTTTTTAATACGATGCCGGCTTTCTCTGATCCGTTTAATTTGATCGTTGCTAATCTCATATTGCAATCCTCCTCATTGAATGTTTGGTTTGATGTGTTCTGTTTGTTTCTGGGCTTACTTTAACACCTGCGGAAAAAATTTTCCAATTCGCTTTCAAGCATGGACGTATAAGCAAATGCTTATAGGGTATAAGCGGCTGTGATAAAACAAAATGCGCCGGCCGCAGGATCATCAAAAGTCTTCGCCAAGAGGAATTTAAAATATTTTGTTTGCTAATTTATTAACATATGACAAATGGTATGAAAAAGACTGATAAAATCATAAGAATAAAAGAACTGTCCGACATGATCTTGCGTCGATTTTTGAGGATTGTGAGAAACTTTTAACTGGCAAAAAATCAGGTCGATATTGTGGCTGAGATACAAATTCATGGACTTGCAGCCCAATTATTTCTTTGTGAGCAGAATATATTTGACAAAATCATCTACCGTTGGTCCAACACCCGGATACCGCTTCATCGTCACCAGGATCGCGCGCTTCGAGAGGGGATCGCCGATCTTGTAGTAATACAGTTTTTCCGTAGGCTCAGAGTATTTCAACATGGAGTCACGGAAGAAAATAATTCCAGTCTGTCCGCTTCTCGCCACATTGTAGGCGGTCTGGAGCTGGTCGAAGGACATGGCGATATTCGGCTCAAAACCAGCGTGGGCACAGATGCTCATGCCGCGCCGGTAGGAGTCATGGTGCTTTTTTAACATCAGGAACGGCTCCCCCGCCACAAGGGAAAGATCAGCAGCCGGGACAGAATCTTCCAGGAAACTCCGGCTTAAGATAGACTCCCTGGAGAGCCGGTAATCCTTTAATTTCTCATTGACCGTAAAAGAGGCCGGAATCGCCATGATCATGTACTCGTATCCAAGAACAACGCTCTCAAACATCTCGGAATCGAGTTCCTCCACGTCGATGGTGATATGGAACTGTCCGGACCGTAGCCCGGCATCCATGCCGGAGGCATCGGTCTCCGTCACATTGATTCGGCACTTCGGATTCAGCCGGTGATATTCGCGGATGATCTCCGGCAGTAAATAGGCACAGAAATACCCGGAGGTCCCGATGTCGATGACCCCAGTCCGGATTCCCGCCAGATCCGCGAAATGCTGCTCGATCTCATTGCTGATCTCATACATTTTCCGTGTCTGTTCCAGATAATACTGCCCGCCGGGAGTCAGGGCCACCGGTGTTACCGTGCGGTCAAAGAGCGGGATGCCGTAGAGCTCCTGCTCGATCTTTTTGATGGCACCGCTGAGCGCCGGCTGGGAGATATAGAGCATCTGGGCGGCTTTTGAAAAACTGCCCTCCTTGGCGATCTCCATCACATATTCATATTCTCGTTTACTGAACATTCGGCAGTACTCCTTCCTGACAGATCATCTTCTCAAACGGGCAAACTTAATAATTGCAGTGAATTTAAGGTCATTATAACGAGTTCAACATTTTCCGTCAATTATAATCAAGGGGAGAAACTGCAGCATCTGGAAAGTCAGATTACAATTTTGTATAAATCTTACAATTTGACAGGGGCATTTTATAACTCGAGTCGCTTGCGAAAAAATGTTCCTGTGCTACCATGAAGCCATGGAGAGAAACGGATACATATGTGATTTTTATTACGGAAAAGGATTATTATCAGGCAGGAAAAGCGGTGTATATGATTCAGAATATGAATCGAACACTGAATCAGCCGTTTGATGATGGAGCGCATATCCTGTACGTGAACGGAGAGTATCGTGACGATTCTGCTATCGGTAAACTGATGCATGATTTCAACTGTACAAATGCAGATGATATGCATTATGAACTGATGGCAGAAAGGACAAGGTATCTCAAGGAGAATTCGAAAGGAGTGTATGAGATGTACCGAACTATGGACGAGGTGGAAAAAGAATGCTATGAAGAAGGACGCGAAGCGCGGGCAGAGATGACAGCCGTAAATCTCAGAAAATTAGGATTGACATCGGAGCAGATCGCCCGTGCGGTTGGATTCCGGGTGGAAAAGGTCGAAACGTGGATTAAGTAGGAAAATGTGAATTGGTGTGAAGTAGGAAAAACTTTTTGAATATAAAGACTAGATAACAGGGAAAATGTGTACGACGGAAAAGAGACAGGAACTAAGCCTGTCTTTTTCTGTACTCCGCAGGAATTTTTCTGTATAAAGATTTTACATCACAGTTCCAGGGTGATACAATCAAAGTATCAACGCAGAGGAGGAAAAACATATGTCTCTTACCCTGGAAAAGATTTTTGAAGCGAAAAACAGGATCGCCCCGTATACGACGAGAACGCCGCTGATCCGCTTAGAAAAGCTGGATGAGTACCTGGGCTGTCAGGTCTATCTGAAAGCGGAGTGCATGCAGATCACCGGCGCGTTTAAGCTTCGCGGTGCGGTCAATAAGATCAAGATGCTGACACCGGAGCAGCTGAGCAGCGGAATCGTTGCGGCATCTTCGGGAAACCATGGAAAAGCAGTGGCATATACGGCAAAACAGCTGGGCGCAAAGGCGACGATCGTGATGCCGTTTACGGCACCGGCTATCAAGGTGAACGCGATCAAAGAACTGGGCGCGGAGGTCGTTCAGTGTGAGACGTCTGAGCGATTTGACGTTGCAGAGCGGATCTGCAAGGAGAGAAACGCGACGATGGTTCCGCCGTATAACGACGAGGACATCATGGCTGGACAGGGAACTGCGGGAATCGAGATCATGGAACAGTGTCCGGAGATCGATACGATCATCGTTCCGGTCAGCGGAGGCGGACTCATCGGCGGTGTCTCGACGGCAGTGAAAGGTATGAACAGTTGCGTCAAAGTCTACGGCGCAGAACCGGCGGCACTTCCGAGATACAGCGCAAGTCTGGCTGCCGGAAAGCCGGTGAAGGTCGAGCAGAAGAAATCTATTGCGGATGCTCTCGTGTCACAGATGCCGGGAGATAAGTGCTATCCGTACGTTGCGGCGAATGTGGATGGATTCTTTGATGTGGAGGACGAATATCTGTTAAAGGCGTGGAAGCTGCTCCTGACAGAAGGAAAGATCTTCTGCGAGCCATCATCCGCCATCGGTGTGGGCGCTGTCTTACAAGGACTCGCGAAGGTGGAAAAGAACGAGAAAGTCTGCTTCCTGATCTCTGGCGGCAGCGCGGGTCTGGATCAGCTGAAAGTGCTGGAGGACGTGACGATTTAAGAGAAAATTGAATCTGTGAGTTCGGCAGTCGGTTGTTCACCGGTCGGTCGTAATCGGGACACTTTGTTACTGTAAGGAGTTTCGGAGGGCATAAAAACGAACGGTTCTTGTGATTCCAATCAGAATCGAGTATAATAAGCGTAACATTAATATATTTCGCAGGGAGGGAGTCACATGGGAAGCTATCTGAATCCGGGAAGTAAAGGATTTCAGGAAAGTTTAAATTCGGAAATCTATGTGGATAAAACGGGACTGATCGAGAAGACAAATGCGGTTCTGAATACCCGGCAGAAGTTTCTGTGCGTCAGTCGTCCCCGCCGTTTTGGAAAATCGATGGCCGCGGATATGCTGGCTGCATATTATGACCGGGGAGAGGATTCGTCTGCTTTGTTTGCATCCCTGAAAATAAGCAGGACAGCCTCTTACTCTGCTCATCTGAACCAATATGATGTTATCAAAGTCAATATGCAGGAGTTTTCTGACAGATATTATAGATATAGGCTGAAGACAAGGTGGCAATTCATAAGAAAATGAAAAGTGGAGTACAGGTATACCGAGATACTTGTACTCCATTTTTATGAGCAAACTAATTCGATTTATTATTCTTCGCTTCCGTTATCCCCGCGTCCGCTCCGAGCTTCCTCGAGGTAGTTGTAGAGCGTATATTTCGATACCTGCAGTGTCTCGCAGAGAAGAACACTGGTCTTGGAGATCTTGAAGACGCCTTTCTGGTCCAGATAGTCCAGGGCGCGGACCTTTTCTTCTTTGTTCATAAGCCCCATCGGTTTTCCCACAAGGAGCTCGGCCTGCTTCATATAGTACTGAAGGATATCGTCCACGTTCTTTGTGGCCAGGGCATCGATGTCGTTTGTCGGCGCGTGGTGGGTCATCGGATACTGGACGAAGGCGCCGAGCGCACGCTGCGCGTTCAGAAGATCGGAGACGTCCAGGTTTACACAGACAGCGCCCACGATTTTTCCGTTCTCATCCGGGATCAGTGTGGTGAAAGACTTGTAGAAACGGTCTTTCGGGCCGTTTGAGAATGTCTGGATGCTGTTTTTCATCGGCTCGATGTCTTTTCCGAGCTGTGTGATCATTCCGCCCTTGGGTGAGCCGCCAACGGCACGTCCGCTGACTGCAGGGTTTAAGGCGTAGACGATGGTGTGGTCATATCCTTTCCGGTAGTCGTGGATCAGGATCTCACTGTTTTCGCCTAAGAATTTCTGGAGACCTTCGAGAAAACGGATCAGGAAGTCAAAATCAAGATACTGGGAAATTTCCATAAATGTACCCCCATAAGATAAGCGCCAAAAACGGACATCTCCCCCGAACTGTTCGCCGTTTGCACGCCG
>CAVFLH010000182.1:0-5049 GCA_963622995.1 uncultured Eubacteriales bacterium
CTATATGATGTCTCATTCAACAACTCCCCCTGTCTCCGGCCGCACCCCGGAGCAGGATGCTGTCATCTGTGCCCTCATCGGGCTTGCGCGCGCCGCAGAGGCAAAGGAAATTCCGACCAGTACTGCCCCGGTCCTCTTCGCCGCCCTGGCATCCGTGACACCGGGCAGTCCGCTCTCCGCTTCTGCTGCCAATGACCTCGTGGAACAGATTCACAAGCAGAAAGCCATCATCTCCCCGGATTGCGCCGCCTGCCCGTCCCCCTGCGGACGAACCGCAGATTTCCTCCCGGAAGACTTAAACCGCACCGACGACGGCCTCTTCGAGGACCGGAACCGTCTGCTTGCAGAGCTCAGCCAGCACGCGAAAGCGGAGTGGAAGCGCATCCTCGCGGATCAGGAAGACCCTGAAATTACGCGCCTCTTTATGGACAGCGTGTTTATGGCGGGATATGCGTATGAAAAGGAACTGTTTGCGCCGTATTTTGAGAAATTGGCGGCATTGAATCGTTGAGCACAGGAGTCAAAGTCCTGTGCTCTGCCTCTTGCTTTTTTCCTATCATAGTTCTATAATTTTCCTTATGAAGCCGCCAGTTCCGGGAAGGAGTGCGGCGCAACAGCTGTATCGGAGGTGTCCGGTCTCACACTGATAATCCCGGGAACACGCTCCGGCTGGTGGACTTCATATTTTAAGGCAAACTAAAACTGCGACGGTACACAACCGCCGCAGTTTTTTATATTTACAGTCCCTGCATCTTTGCCATATGTCTGTAAATTCCATTCTCTTTCTTCATCAGCTCCTCCGGCGCTCCCGCCTCGGCAACGCGTCCGTCTTTCAGCACAACGATCTGATCCGCCGCCGCAACCGTTCTCATCCGGTGCGCGATCATGAGCACCGTGCGGTCTTTCATCAGTTTCGACAGTGCCTCCTGGATCAGCGTCTCGTTATCCACATCGAGAGATGCCGTCGCCTCATCGAGAAGCAGGATCGGCGCGTCTTTTAAGAACGCTCTCGCGATGGAAAGTCTCTGGCGCTCTCCGCCGGAAAGCTCGGAACCGTTCTCGCCGATCACCGTATTCCACTTATCCGGAAGCTTCTCCGCAAACTCGTCGCAGTGGGCAAGTCTCGCCGCCGCCAGGACCTCCTCGTCCGTGGCATTCTTTTTACCGATCCGGATATTCTCCATGATCGTATTGTTGAACAGCATCACATCCTGGAATACGATGGAATACAGGGACAACAGCGTCTCCGGGTCGATTTTGCTGATATCCATGCCGCCGACCGTGATCGTTCCCTTTTTAATATCCCAGAATCTCGCCGCAAGTCTCGATACCGTGGTCTTTCCGCCGCCGGACGGGCCCACAAGCGCCGTCACTTGACCCTGTTTCGCCGTAAATGTCACATCCTCAAGGACCTTCTCGCCGCCGTCGTAGGTGAATCCCACATGGTCAAACACGATATCCGTTCCCTGATTCGTCAGCTCCTCTTTTCCTTCCTGAACATCATGGGACAGGATCTCGTCCATTCTGCCGCACTGCACATCCGCGGAGATGATCGCCGCGAGATTCGTCAGGGATCCGTTCATCGGATCATAGAGTCTCGACACGAGAAGCAGGAACATGAAAAATGTGAGAACATCCACCTGTCCGTGGATTAGCTGATAGCCGCCGAACAGCGCCGTCGTGGCGATTCCGATCTTTAAGATCATCTGGGCGCTGACAACGAAAACTGCCGTCCCAAGCTCACTGACGAGAGAATGTTTCTCCACCGCCCGGATCTTTTCTTCCAGTCCCACCATGTAGCTTTCCGACGCATTGTTCGCCCGAAGGTCCCGCACAGTCTCTAAGCACTCCTGGATTCCATCCGCGCAGTCCACCTTCAGTTTCATCTGCGCCGCGCTCAGCTTATGCATAACGCCGGAAGCGCTGAGCACGATGGCAAAGGACACCGGGAGTACCCAAAGTGCCGCGATTCCAAGCTGCCAGTTCATTCCAAGCACCATAACCGCCACAATGACCGTGGAGATCACAGCGCCGTAGAGCTCCGGGATCCAGTGGGAGGATGCCGTCTCGATCGTAGCGCAGTCCGCCATGATCGTGCTGGTGAGGTCCGCAAGGTCCTTTTTGCCGAAATACGATAACGGAAGTTTTCGAAGCTTCTCCGCAAGATTCGTCCGCCGGATGCCGCTCTCCACATAGGTCGCCAGGAATGTGGCATTGTACTGGATCCATGTGGTCAGCCCCACAAGGAACAGGCAGATCAGGCAGCCGATGAGGTAGAACGGGATCCTGTCCTTTCCGAAGGTTCCATTTAAAATATCCTCGGTCATCTTATAGAGAAGTCCCACCGGCAGCATGAGAACCAGGTCCGATGCGGTCACGGAGACGATCGCCTTTCCCATGTCCTTCGCGCCCTGCTCGGAAAGCGCGTATTTATGCTGTAATTTTGTCAACATACTCATTATCGTTCACCTGCCTTCCAGTTTACGGCCTCGGTGTACTGCCGCCACATATCTGCGTAGACGCCCTGTTTCGCCAAAAGCTCCTCATGGCGCCCGGACTCACAGATCTTACCGTCCTTTAAGACGCAGATGCAGTCCGAATTCGTGACGGAGGAGAGTCTGTGGGCGATGGTGATCACGGTCTTTCCCTTAGAAAGTTCCGCAAACGCCTCCTGCATCTTCACCTCGTTGTCCGGATCCGCAAATGCCGTCGCCTCGTCTAAGATCAGAATCGGGGCGTTCTTTAACATGGCTCTCGCGATGGAAATTCGCTGTGCCTCGCCGCCGGACACATACGTTCCTTTCGATCCGATCACAGCGTCCGCGCCGCCCGGAACTTTTTCAAGAATGTCCTCGCACCGCGCATTCTTGAGCGCCGCAAGCACCTCTTCCCTCGTCGCGTCCGGTCTTCCCATCCGCACGTTCTCATAGATCGATGTCTTTAAAAGGCGGCTGTCCTGGAACACAAATGATACCGTGTTCATAAGGTCTTTGCTGGAAATATTCCGGACATCCTTTCCGCCGATCATGATCTTTCCGCCTGTCACATCAAAGAATCTCGCCGTCAGTGCCGCCAGCGTACTCTTTCCGCCGCCGGATGGACCCACGAGGGCGATATGTTCGCCTTCTTTGAGGGAAAGGTTCAGGTGTTCGATGGCATCCTTCGACGCGTCCGGATACCGGAAGGAAACGTCCTGGAACTCGATTCCGTAATGTTCCGGTTTCTCCGGCTTTTTCGGCTCCGCCAGCGGCTTCATGTTCAGGATGCTGTCGATCCTGCCGATGGCATCCTCGACGATCATGGCGTTCTCGCTGGAGAACATGATCTTATTTAAGGTCACGGTGATGACCGGTGTCACAATAATATAGAATAAAAGATTCAAGAACAGGGTGCTGTCCGCATCCTTCACGCCGAAGAGGAATGCCGCCGCGATGAGGACCGCGAACACCGCGTTGATGGCTGTGGTGTAGAGCACCATTGGAGTGCGCAGCTCCAGGGTGTAGGCAATAGTCCACTTCTCATACCGCTCGATGGATTCCTTGAATTTTCGGAAGGAGAACACGGTCTGTCCGAAGGTCTTTACGACCGGGACGCCGCGGATGTACTCCACCGCCTCGTTGGACATGTCCTCAAGGGCATTCTCGTACTCTTTCATCTTCTGCTTCATGCGCTCGCCGGTCATCATTCCCATGAAGGAGAAGGCGATGACCGCTGGAACAAGGCTTAAGAGTCCGAGACGCCAGTCAAACACCAGGAGCAGGACGAGAAGTCCCACCGGTGTCGCGTATGCGCCCGCCATGTCTGGGAGCTGATGCGCCAGGTATGTCTCTGTCGCGGTGCTGGACTCATTTACGATCTTACGGATCCGTCCGCTTCCCGCCTGGTCCATGACGCCCATTGGGAGTGTCAAAATGTGTCTCATCATCTGGGATCTCATGTTCGCCTGGACGCGGAAAGCCGCGATGTGGGAGCACATGAGTCCGATCACGTAGATGAACATCGATCCGATGGCCGCCGCCACCGCGAGCCAGCCGTATGTAACGATGCTGCCGCTGTTTTCAAAGTTCGGTGCCGTCTCCAGCACCTTCTTTATGATCCGCCAGATAAAATAAAATGGAACCAGCGCCAGCCATGCGCTGATCACGGAAAGTACCCACGACGCGATCGTCAGATACCGGAAGGAACCGGCATATTCAAAAAGGCGTTTCATGGAGCTTTCCTTTTTTTCTTTCTGCTTTTTGGGTTCGCTCAAAGCTTTTCTCTCCCTTCTGTTTGTGTGATAAGGGGGATTTTTTTGATGGATTAGTTTTACCTAACCTGCGGTTCAAAAAATATCGGCATCGTCTTCTGCCAATATTTTCAGGATCGATTACTGCCCCATGATCCGCTCCCAGCCAGCCGTGTAGAACGCATTCAGTTCCTCCACATACCGCAGGGCGTCCTCCTTCGGGACGTCATGGATCATGATCTCGAAATACGCGTTCATCATACCTGTCACGAGAATGTGTTCCAGCCTCTGATCGATCACCGGGACCTCATGTCCCAGTTTTCTTAAGACCTCGCAGAAATTTCTGGTGGCATCCACCTCGATCTCACTCAGGTCATCCACAAGCCCCGCATATTTCGTTCCCTCCGAGCACTGCAGGATCAGGTGACAGGCATCCTTATGATCAAAGGAATACTCCAGCATCTCGACCATATAGTCATGCCCGGCATTTCCCATGTGATCCGGCTGTTCCTCAAGCGGCAGCGTCTCGGATGCACGGACCGCCGTCTTGTACCCGTTTGTAAAGTGCTCATAAGTCTCCTCAACAAGAGCGTCAAACAGTTCCTCCTTGCTTCCATAATAACCGTAAAACGCACCGGTGGTCACGCCTGCGTTCTTCACAATATTCCGCAGCGATGCCTTCTGAAATCCTTTTTCCTTAAATTCCGCCACCGCCGCCTCATGGATCCGCGTAAGCGTCGTCTTTCCTGCTTCTTCCATCAAATTCCTCCTGAAATCATGTCATATAACATCGTTATATAACACTGTTATAATTATATATT
>CAVFLH010000183.1:0-5028 GCA_963622995.1 uncultured Eubacteriales bacterium
AGCATCTCCTCTGCCTCTTCTTCCGTCTCTTCCGGAGTTTCATCCTCTACCGGAAGTTCGCCGATGCTGATGATAACTCTCGCCACTGCAAGCGGAAGGAGACCGACAAATGCGCCATATGAGTTGCCGAAAATATCAACTGCAGTCACGCCTAAAAGTGCGCCGAGGAAGAAAAGAAACGTCGTAAGCGAATAGAGCACTGCTTTCCGCTTAA
Source organism: uncultured Eubacteriales bacterium (assembly GCA_963622995.1). Lineage (GTDB taxonomy): Bacteria > Bacillota > Clostridia > Lachnospirales > Lachnospiraceae > Pilosibacter. The sequence continues at coordinate 215 of CAVFLH010000183.1, forward strand.
ATTCTTTGTCCTTCGTCAACGCGTACTGCGTCCAGCCAAGTACGGACTGCTTGAAGTTGTTCGTAATGAAGACCGTCGCGCTGTTGAAGCCGTCGGCTCCGGAATATACGCCCCACTGGAATGCGGAGCAGAAAAAGATCGGGTATACGCCTGCGATCGCGGGGAGTGTTCCTGGAAGCAGGGCTGTTAATGCCAGGCCTGCCGCGTCTACCCAGATCGCCAGTTTGCGCATATGTAAGTTTGTGTAGTTTGTAAGCATGTAGGACGCGATCACACCGCAGGCGAAGATCACCATCGCGAGGATTCTGAGTCCCAGTTCCGCCCATTCCATAAAGCGGACATTGGCTGCCATCTCCATTAAGTTTCCCGTCTGGGCGGAGCCGAAGACTCCGGCGTGGGAAAGTATTGCATAACCGCCGAGAAACCCGCCTACAAAGGAGATGTTCCAGTGAAGGAGCGCGTCCTGGCGCTTTTGAATCGTTTTTATCATCATTTGTCCCGCCTTTCTGCGCATGATTATACCATGAATGATCTGACGATTCAACACAGAGAAATGTTCTAAATCATGTTTATGGGCTGCTTTTTATAGAATGCAAATGTCTGCAAAAAGCAGTTTCATTTATCTGTAGGAAACGCGTTCTATGCGTTTTTCTATAGTCAAAGTCCTATCGGCACTCCATCTTGCTCTTGTGAACGAAAAAATGCGGGAAAACGCTTTATAACGCCTCCCGCATCATTTTCGCAACGATATTCTTATGTTTTCAGACCCTTACGCCTGCTTTTCAACCTTCGTAAACTTCTCCGCGATCTTAAGCAGTAGCTCCACCGTCTTCTCCATGGACTGGATGCAGATGAACTCATACTTTCCGTGGTAGTTATGTCCGCCGGTGCAGAGGTTCGGGCACGGAAGTCCCATGTAGGAAAGTCTGGATCCGTCGGTGCCGCCGCGGACTGGATTGATCACCGGGGTCTCGACGCCGAGTTCCTTGAAGGCCTCTGCTGCCACGTCCATCAGATACATATGCGGGCGGATCTTCTCAGCCATGTTGTAGTAGGTGTCTGTGATCTCCACCTCGACGGTTCCCTCGCCATACTTCGCGTTTAAGAACTCGCCGATCTTCTTTCCGAGGGCTTTTCTCTCCTCGAAGCGGGTCATGTCATGGTCACGGACGATGTAGTGGAGTGTCGTGTTCTCCACGTTGCCGCCGATGTTGTTTAAGTGGAAGAATCCCTCATACTTTTCGGTGTACTGCGGCTTCTCGTTCTCCGGCAGCATGGACTGGAATTCCAGACCGATCAGGATGGAGTTTTTCATCTTGTTCTTCGCGCTGCCCGGATGAATGTTGCTCCCGTGGATCATGACTTTCATGGATGCCGCGTTGAAGGTCTCATACTCCATCTCGCCCCATGCGCCGCCGTCAACGGTGTAAGCCACATCCGCGCCCCAGCCAGGTACGTCAAAGAAGTCAACGCCGTGTCCGACTTCCTCGTCCGGTGTGAAGGCGACTTTGATTGTTCCGTGCGGGATCTCCGGATGTGTCAGGAGTGTCTCCGCCATTGTCATGATCTCGGCGATTCCTGCCTTGTCATCCGCGCCTAAAAGTGTGGTTCCGTCTGTGGTGATCAGGTCCTGTCCCTCATAGTTCTTTAAGAACGGGAACATCTCTGTCGTCATCTTAATGCCCAGCTGCTTATTTAAGGTGATGTCCTTTCCGTCATAGTGCTTGATGAGCTGCGGACGGACATTCTCATCCGGACAGTCCGGTGAAGTGTCCATATGTGCGAGGAAACCGACGGTCTGGCAGTTGTAATCCCCGTTTGCCGGGATCGTTCCGTACACGTATCCATGTTCGCTCATAGAGACATCCTTGACCCCGATATTTTTTAACTGCTCCGCCAGAAGTTTTGCCAGGGCAAACTGCTTTTCCGTACTCGGAACTGTCGCCGCATCCTCCGCGGACTGGGTGTCGAACGCTACATACTTGAGGAAATAATCAACTACTTTTGACATAAACTTTCTCCTTTACCGTATCATTATTTATCGGACATTCCCGGTCTCATTCTTACTGACCACCGGCTATGTCCTGCAGCGGTCCGCGTTATCCGTGATATTCCGGATCCGCGGCCTCCGCTGCTTCACAGAACTTTTCCGCCATTGCGGTTATATCCTGTCCGTTCCCTTAATAATTCCCCCTCAGGATCTTCGCAATCTCGGAATTTTCATCCAGAATGATCGTCTTGTTGTCCCCTTTAAGACTTGCCTTAAGCGCATCCAGGCTGCGGATATAGTTGTAGTAATCCGCCTTACCTTCGTCATTGTACGCGCCGGAAAGAATTCTCATATACTCCGCCTCGCCTTCCGCGCGAATCTTCTCCGCCTGGGCCTGAGCCTCGGAGATGATGATGGAGACTTCCTTGTCAGTGCTGTTCTTGATGACGTTGGACTGGTACTCGCCGTCCGCAATATATCCGGCAGCGATGTTCTGGCGCTCGGAGATCATACGCTGGTAGACGGCTTCCTTGTTGGAATTCGGCAGGTCGAGAAGCTTCGTCTCCACCTTTTTGACCTTGATTCCGTAGCTGTCCAGGGAGGAACCGATCTTTTCCGTGATCATCTCCGCCAGCTTTCCGTCACGGCCGGAGATCACATCCGCCTGGTCCGTGGATGAGATCACGTTCTTTACCGCGTTGTATACAACAACGGAGATTCGGCTCTCCGCATTCGCCTTATTGGCGCCGAGTCTGGAGAGGTACGCCAGCGGATCTGTCACGCTCCAGAGTGCGAAGGAATCCGTAACCATGACCTTCTTATCCCTGGTGTTTACCTCGCTCGGGATCAGGTCATAGATCATCTCGTAGTTCGGGATGGACTGGGTCGTCTGTAAAAACGGGATCTTAAAGCTCAGACCCGGCGTGTCTACGACGCGGACCACTCTTCCAAACTGGAGGATCAGCTTATACTCGTCATTGTAGGTGCTCACCATGCTGCCCTGCAGGAGAATGACTGCCGCAAGGAGAACAATGATCCCAATGATCTTTCTTCCTGTCTTTTTCATTAGTTCTCCCCTCCTGTCTGCGCTGCTGTTCCGGCGGATGTACTGGAAAACGGTGCCAGAGGCAGCAGCGTCTGTGTGCCGTTTCCGCCGGTGATGATGACCTTGAGATCCGGGAGGACTTCCTCCATGGTCTCATAGAACATACGCTTTTTCGTGATCAGCGGGTACTTTACATACTCCGCGTAGGTGTCCTCAAAGCGGGCCACCTGTCCGTTTGCTTCGTTGATCCTCTGTTCTTTATAAGCTTCCGCGTCCTGTAAAAGCTTATCGGCCTTCGCCTTTGCTTCCGGGATGTTCTCGGACTGGTATTTCTTCGCAGAGTTAATGGCTGTCTCCATGCCCTGCTTTGCGTCCTCAACGGCTTTAAAGGCATTCGCCACGTCGTCTCTCGGCATCACCGTATCCTGGATCGACACGTTGTAGATGCCGTATCCGATATTTTCCTCCACAAGACGGTTCGTCAGCTGTTCCTTGATCCGCTCCTGGATCTGGGTCTTTCCGGTGGTGATGACATCATCGACATTATAAACGCCTACCGTGTCACGGATGTAGCTTTGGGCCAGGTTCTTGATGATGGACTCGTACACGCTTCTGTGGCGCACTGCCTGGATCGGGTCTGTGACCATGTATTCCACATAAAAATCCACGTTCGTCAGGTTGAAATCCTTTGTGATCATGAGACTCTCGTTCTCAATGGCCACCGGATTGTCGATGGATGCGCCGTCCGCCCGGGCCGGATCTGTCGTGTAGCCGATCTGCATGCCCGTGATGGCCTTGGAGACTTTCGTCACGCGCTGGATCACCGGGATCTTAAAGTGAAGTCCTGACGCCTCTTCCACCGCCGGTTTTCCGAAGGTGGTAACAACCGCCATCTCCTCCTCGGAGAGCGTGTAAAAGCTGTCAAAGGAGAGCACTGCCGCTGCAAGGACGACCACAACCGCTGTCACAGCCAGGCCTGTGTGCTTCGGCATCCGGATCCCCGGACCTTTCTTTTTCTCCTTCTTTCCGGAATTTTCTTCCGTCTGTTCATACACCACGCGTTCCGCCTGATTTTCCTTCCGTTTCTTTGCCCTGGCAAAAAGACCGTCCAGTGTTCCGTTCTGCTTTAATGCGCGGAACACGAACGCTGCGATCACAACGAGCCAGATGATCAATTCCATGATTCGTTGTCTCCTCCTTTTTCATCTTTCCGGTCGAGATCCTGCTGGATCCCTTCCAGATAGTGGACAAACATGTCCCGGTGGCTCCGGATCCGGAATGATTCCGGCACCACCTCGTCGTAGGTAAAGCTCTTTCTTCCGCCCTCTTCCATCCGTTCCCAGAAGCGGTTCAACACATCAAAGGGAACGTAATAGATCTCGTCCTCCGCCGTGAAGGAGAGGATAATGAAGGAGACGCCGCCCTGGGTCTCAAATTCCTTCATGAAGGCGATCTGGTGCGGATGGATGTTCTGGAGCGGGAACGTCCGCACCGCACATTCCTTCGCGTCGAAGCAGACCGGGATCCCCTGGACGGCTCCGATGTAGTCCACCGTACTTTTCATGTCGAAATACGCCAGCGTGATGTGGCGGCTCTTCTTGTCGATCTCGATGGGCGTGATCGGGGTCGGGATCTTCTGGATCAGCGCCAGCTTCTTTTCCCGGTAGCTGTCGTTGGTCCGGTTGATCAGATCCTCCAGTGTGGAGCCCCGAAGGCCCCTGGTTTTCCATGTTCCCATAGTTGTTCCTTATTATGATTCTGAATATTTTGCAATTAGTT
>CAVFLH010000184.1:0-2674 GCA_963622995.1 uncultured Eubacteriales bacterium
CTGTATATATTTGGAGTATTCTATGAAAATAAAAGATCTTGCAAGAATTGCCGGCGTGTCTCCTTCCACAGTCTCAAAGATCATGCATCAGAAGGACGACAACATCAGCGCCGAGACGAGAGAACACGTTCTCTCCATTGCGAAACAGTATAATTATGTTCCCGCCCAGGCTCTCACATCCCCGGATGTAAAGACCATGACCCTGGGTGTGATCTTAAAGACTTTAAAGAATCCTGCCCCTTTTCTCTCCGGAATTCTGGAGGCGGCAAACCGGGCCGGATATTTTGTGATGGTCTGTGAGAGCGGGAATTCTGCCGAAAAAGAGCGCCGGAATATTCACCGGATGATCTCCACCCGGGTCGACGGAGTGTTGTGGGAACCGGTTCTGCCTGTTGTTGAAGAAAATAAGCTTCTGCTGGAGGAAAGCCAGATTCCTTTTATCTTTTTCCGGTCCCCTGCAAAAAATTCTATCCGGGTGGACTATACCGAACTGGGTTATCAGGCCGCCAGGGTTCTCGTGGAAAACCACCACACCTCCATTGCCTGTGTCTTAAAAAAGAAAGATCCCAACGAAGAGTTTCTCGAGGGTTATCGGAAATGTCTCTTTGACCATCAGATCAAGCTGGATAATCACCTGATCCTGACTTTAGAGGATATGGATCTCTCCATTCTTCTGACCCGCAGGACTTTTACCGGTCTTGTCGTCAGCGATCATCAGGATGCCCTGCTCTTCTATGAGATGTGCAAAAAGCGGAACTATACGATTCCCTACGACTTTTCCGTCGTCTCCCTGATCGATGATTATGAACTCCCACAGACGTACCCGCCGATCTCCGCGATTCCGGTGCCGCACACCGAATGCGGACGTCATGCGCTCATCTCCCTGGTAAAGATCATAGAATCGAAAAGCGGGAAGCCGGAACCTTTCACCGCACACCCGGTCCTCACCGATCTTTCCTCGGTGGGCGCGCCTTACCTGTCCGGCTCCCAAAAAGTGATCATCGTCGGCAGTACAAATATGGACCGGTATCTGAACTTTGACCAGCTGCCGCACACTGGAAAAGCAGTCCGCACCGCAAGCTCCGCCACCTATCCGGGCGGAAAATGTTTAAACCAGTCCGTGGGACTCTCACGGCTCGGTCATTTTGCCGTGCCGATCAGCTGTATGGGGGATGATGTGGACGCGGATACGATCTTCGATTATCTTCACGGCTATACGATGGACAAGGCCGGCATAAAACGCTGCCGGAATGAACAGACCGGACAGGCCTATATCTTTGTACAGCAGGACGGAAACTCCATGATCTCCATCATGTCCGGCGCAAACAACGCCCTGACTCCACAGATCATTGCCCGCAATGAAGAACTTTTCGCAAACGCCCGCTGCTGCCTGATGCAGACGGAAGTCCCGACAGAGACACTCCTCGCGGCATGCGAGATCTGTAAAGACAAACACATCCGGACTGTTTTAAAGCCAAGTGCCTGTTCCGTTCTCCCGGATAAGCTTCTCTCCATGATCGATATGATCATTCCGAACCACAGCGAATTGTTTGAGATCGTCCCGGATGCCGCAGATATCAACGAAGCCGTAGACCGTCTTCTTGATTCCGGAATCGGAACCGTGATCGTGACGCTGGGAGCTGACGGCTCCTACATCAAAAGCCGGGAATTTGGCTGTGAATGCCGGATCCCTGCGAGGGACATTATCTCCATCGACAGTTCCGGTGCCTGCGATGCCTTTATCAGTGCCCTGGTCTCCTACATGATGTACGGATACGACCTTGTCACCTCTGCAAAGATCGCCACCTGTTCTGCAGCACTGGAGGTCACCCGCCAGGGAACTACATCCTCTCTGCCGGACAGACATACATTGGAAGCCTATATTCATCAGGTGGAACCGGAGCTGTTGAATAGAAATCTGAATTAATACATTTAAAGTACCCGAATATTCTTTGTACGCAAATCAAGCAATGTTTTGTGCAAAGAGTATCCGGGCATTTTTATTTTTCTGTAATCTGCTGATGAAACCACCAACAATCTCTTCCAGGCACACCTACAAAACCTGCCACCGGCAGCTTCTTCCGATGCATGGCAACGCAAAAAAGACCCCCAGGGAAATTCCCCAAGGGCCTCTTTATGATCTTACGATCTTATATCCTATTTGTAACCTTTCTCATGAAGAGCAGCCTGTGCAGCAGCAAGTCTTGCGATCGGTACACGGAACGGTGAGCAGCTTACGTAGTTTAAGCCAACCTTGTGGCAGAACTCTACGGAAGACGGATCTCCGCCGTGCTCGCCGCAGATACCGCACTTTAACTCCGGACGTGTTGCGCGTCCTTCTTTAACTGCGAGCTCTACGAGACGGCCAACACCAGTCTGGTCAAGTCTTGCGAACGGATCAGACTCGTAGATCTTTGCTTTGTAGTAAGAATCAAGGAACTTACCAGCATCATCACGGGAGAAGCCGAATGTCATCTGTGTAAGGTCGTTTGTACCGAAGGAGAAGAACTCAGCTTCCTCAGCGATCTGGCCTGCAGTAAGAGCTGCACGCGGGATCTCAATCATTGTACCGATGTGGTACTGCATGTCGGAGCCTTTCTCTTTCTTAACCTGCTCAGCTGTCTCAACAACGATATCCTTGACATATTTGAGCTCTTTCTTCTCACCAACGAGC
>CAVFLH010000184.1:2684-4940 GCA_963622995.1 uncultured Eubacteriales bacterium
GAGCGGAATCATGATCTCCGGAACGATATCGTAGCCATCTTCTTCCTTAACTTCGATTGCTGCTTCCATAACGGCACGTGTCTGCATCTTTGCAAGCTCCGGATAGGTAACTGCAAGACGGCATCCACGGTGACCCATCATCGGGTTGAACTCATGAAGTTCATCGCATTTCTTCTTGATCTCGTCAACGCTCTTGCCCATATCCTTAGCAAGCTCTTCCATCTCTTCCTCTGTCTTAGGAGTAAACTCATGCAGCGGCGGATCTAAGTAGCGGACTGTCATTGGTCTGCCCTCAAGTGCCTTGTACATAGCCTTGAAATCGCTCTTCTGGTACGGAAGGAGTTTGCTTAATGCTTCCTCTCTTGCCTCTACTGTATCAGAAACGATCATTCTTCTTAAGTTGTGGATTCTCTCCGGATCGAAGAACATATGCTCAGTACGGCAAAGGCCGATGCCCTCTGCACCAAGTTTAACAGCGTTCTTTGTATCAGCCGGTGTATCAGCGTTTGTACGAACGCCGAGCTTTCTGAAGCTGTCAGCCCAGTCCATAATTCTCTTGAAGTTTCCGCCTACGGATGCTTCCTGAGTCTTGATGTCGCCGTTGTAGATCTTACCTGTTGTACCATCTAAGGAGATGTAATCTCCCTCGTGGAAGGTATGTCCGCCGAGGCTGAATTCCTTCTTCTCCTCGTCGATCTTGATCTCGCCGCATCCGGATACACAGCAGGTACCCATACCACGTGCAACTACTGCTGCGTGGGATGTCATACCGCCGCGGACTGTTAAGATACCCTGTGCAGCGTGCATTCCTTCGATATCCTCCGGGGATGTCTCAAGACGAACTAAGATAACTCTCTCTCCCTTGCCGCCGATACCAGCTGCCTTAGCGTCCTCTGCTGTGAAGCAAACCTTACCAGCTGCAGCACCCGGGGAAGCCGGAAGAGCCTGTCCGATTACTTCGCCTGCCTTTAATGCAGCCGGATCGAAGGTCGGATGTAATAACTGATCGAGGGATTTTGCTTCGATTCTGCAAACAGCTTCCTCTGGAGTGATCTGTCCCTCATCTACTAAATCGCATGCGATCTGGATAGCAGCCGGAGCGGTTCTCTTACCATTACGTGTCTGTAAGAAGTAGAGCTTGCCTTCCTCGATTGTGAACTCCATATCCTGCATATCGTGGAAATGATTCTCAAGTTTCATAGCCAGTTCCATGAACTGCTTGTAGCAATCCGGAAGATCCTTCTCAAGCTGAGTGATCGGCTGCGGTGTACGAACACCGGCAACAACGTCCTCGCCCTGTGCGTTGATCAGGTACTCACCGAAGATACCCTTCTCACCTGTGGATGGGTTACGTGTGAACGCAACACCTGTACCGGAAGTGTTACCCTTGTTACCGAATACCATGGTCTGTACGTTTACTGCGGTACCCCAGTCACCCGGAATATCATTCATACGACGGTAAACGATTGCACGCGGGTTATCCCAGGAACGGAATACGGCTTTAACAGCGCCCATTAACTGTTCCTTCGGATCCTGCGGGAACTCTTCGCCGTTCATAGCCTCTTTGTATACAGCTTTGAACTTCTCAGCGAGTTCCTTTAAATCGTTAGCGTCTAACTCTGTATCATAGTGAACGCCTTTTGCTTCCTTCATTTCGTCGATGATCTTCTCGAAGTAGGACTTCGGGACTTCCATAACGACGTCGGAATACATCTGGATAAATCTTCTGTAGGAGTCGTATGCGAAACGCGGATTTCCTGTCTTCTTTGCGAAGCCCTCAACCGCTACATCGTTTAAACCAAGGTTTAAGATAGTGTCCATCATACCCGGCATGGATGCACGCGCACCGGAACGTACAGATACAAGTAACGGATCCTCGGTATCACCGAATTTCTTTCCGTTTACACCTTCGAGCCATGCCAGGGCTTCGAAGATCTGATCCTGGATCTCTTTTGTGATCTGCTTTCCGCTGTTGTAATAGTCTGTGCAGGCTTCTGTTGTTACTGTGAATCCCTGCGGAATCGGCATGCCAAGATTTGTCATCTCCGCAAGGTTACAGCCTTTGCCGCCGAGAAGATTTCTCATAGCCGCGCTGCCTTCGTTAAACTTATAAACCCACTTTGCCATAAGTTTTTATTCCTCCTAGAATTTAATTTAGACTAAAAATGTCCTCATTTCTTTGCTCCCCTGCAATATCCCATCGCCCCCAATTTTTGTAACCTTGGTTTGGAGATATCGCACAAAAAAATTGAGTAT
>CAVFLH010000185.1:0-4912 GCA_963622995.1 uncultured Eubacteriales bacterium
GGGTTATACTCCTGCGGTCCCACCCGGACGGCAGTATTTTTATGGAACAGCACCTGTCACAATACAAAATCTTCTACGAAGTAGCCCGCTGCGGCAACATCTCCCGCGCCGCCAAAGAACTCTACATCAGCCAGCCCGCCATCAGCAAAGCCATCAGCAAACTCGAAGAAAGCCTCGGCATCAAACTCTTCAACCGAAACTCCCGCGGCGTCCAACTCACCAGAGAAGGCACGATCCTCTTCCAACACGTGAACACCGCCTTCGACTCCATCGGCCGCGGCGAACGCGAACTGAAGCGGATCCATGATTTCCACATCGGAAACCTAAAGATCGGCGTCAGCAACACCCTGTGCAAATATGTCCTTCTCCCCTACTTAAAAGGATTCATCGGAAAATATCCACACGTAAACATCGCCATCGAGAGCCAGTCCACCTACCAGACCCTCGACATGCTGGATGCCAGAAAGATCGATATCGGTCTCGTGGCGGAACCGAAAAACAGAAAAGGACTCCACTTCCAGCCTGTAATGGAGATCAGCGACGCATTCGTCTGTACTCCTGCCTACCTGGAAAACCTCCATCTGAGAGAAGGCAATGACACCGATATCTTCAAGACCGGAAACATCATGCTCTTAAACCGCTCCAACATGAGCCGGAAACACGTGGACGCCTACCTGGCTGACAACCAGATCGAGATCAACCAGATCCTCGAGACCACCGACATGGAACTCCTCATCGAGTTTTCCCGAATCGGACTCGGAATCGGCTGCGTCATCAAGGATTTCGTCGAGGATGATCTGAAAAACGGTACACTCATCGAGATCCCGCTTGACATCCCGATTCCGAAACGTGTCATCGGCTTCTGCTACCACCCGCAGGATGTGCCGGATACCCTGAGAGAATTCCTGGAATTCTCCCGTACATTCCACAAGGCATGATTTAATAATTGCGGGCAGTTCAAGCACTGATTTTCCCAGAACCGACAAACAAAATCCACGAAAATATAAGCACGAATCATCAACGAAAAAGAGCCAGGAACTGAATTTCGATCAATCACAAAATCCAGTTCCCGGCTCCTTTTAGTTTCTCATTTTCTTATGTACGCTCAACCGCTCTTCCCGGCGCGATCTCTGCACGCGGTTTCACAAATCAAATCCCTAATTCTGATCCTTATACCCCGTCGCCTCATAAAACTTTTCAAGGCTTCCATACTTAAACACCATCTTAAGCTCACTTCCGATGCTGTTCATCATCGTCTCATCCGGGATCTCGTCGCGGTGGTACCATCCCGCCTCGGAGAGTTCATCCTCCTGAAGCTTGATCTTATCCGGTCCGTCTAACTCCGCAAAGAATCCGATCATCTCCGTGTCAGAGAATGCCCACGGCTGGCTCTTATAGTAGCGGATATTCTTGACCTTCAGTCCGACCTCCTCCATGACCTCACGGTGGATCGTCTCCTCAAAGCTCTCTCCGATCTCCACGAAACCGGCGATCAGCGCGTATCCGCGGTACGGGTTGTTGTTCACGCGGTATCTGGACATTAAAAGTCTGTCCCCGTCGGAGATTGCAACGATGACGGCCGGGGAGATCTTCGGATACTCTGTCTGGCCGCACTCCGGGCATACCAGAGCGCGCTCAGTCTTACTGTTCTCCATCAGATGACCGCAGCATCCGCAGTACTTTCTGCTCTCCTTAAAGCGATGGATCTGCGTCGCTGTGATTCCCGCGAAAGCCTGGTACATCGGATGCATCTTTCTGTAAGCCGCTGTCGGGCAGAGCTCGTAGGCGTCAGAAACATGTTCCGGCATTTCAGTCACATAGTAATAGTGGTTTCCATCGATGGCAAAAAGATAATACGCGTTTGCCTTCAGCGCTTCCTTGTCCTCCGCGAAATCAGAAAACTTCGGGATCTCGTGATTGTCCTCGTCCACCTTTCTCAAAAGCGTCTTACTCTTCTTTATATAAAGAACAAAGTCCTCATCCTGCGCCTTCGGATGTCCGTAGGTCAGGTCAAATTTATGCGGGTTGATATCCTGGATCATTCCTATACTCCTTATTCGTTGACATAAGTTTCCGCCTCCCCGCAGCATCTCTCATCTTCTGCTGCCGGACCGGCAAAACCCTGATATTTACACATCATTTCCATAATACGACGGGCATTCGTTTTTGTCAATCCATCAAAATCTTCCTCTCCGCATAGTCCCATAGCGAAGCCTCGGCAAAATCAGTTACTGTCTGCGCAGGGTGTGAACAGTAACACTTCGCCATAATCCGCTACATATTTCCCAGTTCCTGTTGACGAACATAAGCATTTGCCTTATAATGCCATTCAGTGTCCCTTCACAAGGGGAAGTATGTATGTTCGTAACCGTGAATTTTCTTCACGGTTATCTATGTTTTACGAAAGGAGTTACCCAAATGGCAACAGAAAACAAAATGGGCATCATGCCGCTAAACCGGCTTCTGATCTCCATGTCCGTGCCGATGATGATCTCAATGCTCGTCCAGGCACTCTATAACATTGTGGACAGTATGTTCGTGGCCCAGTTGAGCGAAAATGCCCTGACCGCCGTATCCCTGGCGTTCCCGGCACAGAACCTGATGATCGCCGTTGCGACCGGAACCGGTGTCGGCGTCAACGCTGCTCTCTCAAGAAACCTCGGTGAAAAGAACTTCGAGCGCGCTAACAAGATCGCGGATCACGCGCTGTTCCTGGCGGCTATGAGCTACATCGTCTTCGCGCTCTTCGGCCTCTGCTTTGCGAGACAGTTCTTCCGCCTCCAGACCGATATCGAGGAGATCGTGGACCTCGGAACTACCTATTTAAGAGTCTGCACACTGGCTTCCTTCGGACTCTTCATGGAGATCGCATGTGAACGTCTCCTGCAGTCCACCGGAAAAACGATCTACTCCATGTACACCCAGGGACTCGGTGCCATCATCAACATCATCCTGGACCCGATCCTGATCTTCGGCCACTTCGGTCTTCCGGCCCTCGGAATCGCCGGTGCAGCGGCCGCTACCGTTTTCGGACAGATTGTCGCCTTCTGCCTTGGCTTCTACTTAAATAAGACGAAGAACCATGAGATCACGATCTCCCTCAAGTGCTTTAAACCGAACGGCGAGATCATCTGCCACATTTACGCGGTGGGCGTTCCGTCCATCGTCATGGCATCCATCGGAAGTGTCATGACCTTCGGAATCAACAAGATCCTCATCGCATTCTCATCCACGGCAACGGCCGTATTCGGCGTCTACTTCAAGCTTCAGAGCTTCGTGTTCATGCCGGTCTTCGGCTTAAACAACGGAACAGTGCCGATCATCGCCTACAACTACGGTGCCGGAAAGCCAGACCGTATCATGGGAACCATAAAGCTTGCAGCTATGTATGCCACAGCGATCATGCTGTGCGGTTTCGCTGTCTTCCAGCTCATGCCGGATAAGCTCTTAATGATCTTCAGCGCCTCCGATACGATGCTCTCCATCGGTATCCCGGCACTCCGGACCATCTCCTTAAGCTTCCTGCTTGCGGGCTGTTCCATCGTCTGCACTTCCCTGTTCCAGGCACTTGGACACGGAATGCTGAGTTTATGGATCTCCGTGTTCCGTCAGCTTGTGATCCTTCTGCCGGTGGCATTTGTCTTTTCAAAGATCGGCGGACTTCACACAGTATGGTTCGCCTTCCCGATCGCCGAGGCTTTCGCCATCATCTTCAGCGGCGTCTGCCTTCTTCATGTGTACCGGAAGGAGATCATTCCGTTGAAGGCGGCGCAGGGAAAGTAATTTCCAGTTTTCATTAGATCATCGAATTTTTCAGGCATGTAAGCTTAAATCCTGTCAGATCGTTTCTCTCGGTTATTTCCGCAAGTGAAACGATTGAGCTGGATATGAGCTTACATGCCTGTTTTATTATCTCGTTCCGCCACTAAAACCATCTTCTGCCTTTTCGAATTTTACGATGATCCACATGTCTGTCCGACAGTATTTTCTCAAATTTTTTTCAAAAAAGTTCCGATTTTAACCTTTTAGTTCAAGACAAACCGTGAATTTTATAGTATGATATAGCTACTTACAGAACAAAAGTTCTGAGTCTCATATACCGGCCGGCATGGATCCGCCGCCCGTTTCCCTATATAAAATAATAAATACTTGCATTACCCGCTGCCAGAAACATTTTTATGGACGACAGCTAACATCAGCCTGCCCTGATGGGAAAATTGGAGGATGAAGTATGAAAGAACTATCGAAAAAACTGACCGGAAAAAAGATCCGGGATGAAATGCTGAAAAGAAAAATGACCGTCCGTGATCTCCAGGACGCGCTGGAACTGGACAGTCCCCAGTCGATCTACAAATGGCTTCGCGGGGAATCGCTCCCCTCTCTTCCGAATATGCTGGTTCTCGGTGAGCTGTTTAAGGTTCCGTTGGAAAGACTTCTGGTCCGCGAGGACGGAAGTGTCGCTTACCACCGCATCTTCGATGACAGCCTTCCCTACGAAGTCGCTTATCTGGTTCAGAACATAGATGACTTTTCCGTAAAAAGGCGTCATGTTGCACGGTCAGATACCTTCGCGGGAAACTGTTACTCAGGAATCTTTAATCTGCCTCAGGAGCGTCCTCACTCAAAAGTTCCTCGTAACTGACATTCAGGACTTTCGCGAAGTATCTCAGTTCAATATCGGTCACGAACCGCTTTCCGCTCTCGATTCTCTGGATCGCGTTTTTATCAAGGTCCAGCCCGAGAAGCTGAAGCATATCTGCCAGACGTTTCTGTGAAACATCGTTCATCCTGCAGCGAAGTTCACGGATCTTGATTCCGCAGATGTTGTTCCTGCCGGATATTGACTTATTTTTGTACATATAATAACACTCCTTGTTTGGCATTCACTAATTGTCACTCCAAACAATATATG
>CAVFLH010000186.1:0-2618 GCA_963622995.1 uncultured Eubacteriales bacterium
AGTCGAGGTAATCTTCCATTCCCTCGGTGTCCATGCCTTTCTCCTCGATCTTCTTTAAGAGCGTCTCGTAATCATGGATTCGCTGGCCGCCTGTGGTGATCTCAAGACCGCGGAATAAAAGGTCGAAGCTTAAGGTGAATTCCTTGTTCTCCGGATCGTCCATCGCGTAGAACGGACGTTTCTTTGACGGATAATGGGTAACGAAGACGAAATCTGCGCCGTACTCGGATTTGAAGTACTCGCCGATCAGCGCCTCTTCCTCCGGCTCTAAGTCGTGTGGGCTTCTGATCTGTCTGTCATACTTTTCGGCAATCAGCCGTTTCGCCTCATCGAAGCGGACAAACGGGATCTTTTCCACGTTCGGGAGTTCGATCTTTAAGAGGGCGATCTCCTTCGCGTAGTCTTTCTTCAGGAGTTCTACCACGTACTGCAGCATCGCTGTCTCCATCCTGCAGATATTCATAAAGCTGTCGATGAATCCCATCTCGAAATCAAGGCTTGTATACTCGTTTAAATGCCTCTTTGTGTTGTGCTTCTCTGCACGGAACACCGGGCCGGTCTCAAAGACTCTGTCGAACACGCCGACCATCATCTGCTTGTAGAACTGCGGGCTCTGTGCCAGGACTGCCGGTCTGTGGAAGTACTGGAGCTTAAAGAGGTTCGCGCCGCCCTCTGCGGATTTCGCACCGATCTTCGGGGTATGGATCTCGGTGAATCCCTGGCTTATCATAAACTCGCGGAAACCTCTGCAGATGCCTTCCTGGATGCGGAATTTCGCGCGCTCACGGACGTTTCTTAATGCGATGGCACGGCGGTTTAAGTTTGCCTCCAGGGATGTCGGCAGTTTCCATTTATCGATGGCGATGGGCATCGACTCTTCCGGTTTTGAGAGGATCACGGCATCAGCAAGGTGGATCTCCATTCCGTGAGGTGCGCGCTCTTCCTTGAAAACGGTTCCTGTCACGCGGACTGCCTGGCCTTCACGGATCTCGGAGAGGATTTCCTTTCCGGCTCCCGTCTGGATCACGGTCTGTAAGAGACCATCACGGCTTCTTAAGATCACGAAGGAAATCTCTCCCATATCGCGGATGCTGTGCACCATACCTTCTACGGTTACTTCGGTACCAACGGACTCTTCTCTTTCCAGTTCTTCAAGAGTTTTTACTTTTCTGTCTTCTAATCCTGTTACAAACTCCATAATCTGTTCCTCCTAAATTTGTGGGATAAAATTTGAGGCTTTTTTAGCTGCGCCCAGCGAAAACTGTGCCAAAGCGTATTCTTTTTAGAACAACAAAAATCCCGCCCCGGAGACTTTTGCTTTTAAAAGTTCTCCGGGACGGGATCTATATCACCCGCGGTACCACCCGCATTGCATTTCCATGCCACTCATGAGTCGCCGCTTTCACTGTCGGACCATCATCCTAACGACTCGGCCGCGTAACGTGCGGCTTGCGTGCTGTCCTACCATCGTATCCGATCTTCGAGCAGCCGGCTCCGGAGCGTTCCCGCCTTTCTCATTTCTTCCATGCTCTCAGCTGTCACACGGTTCTCTGTAAAGTCTTTCGAAAGGGAGTTTCCTTCAACGCCTTTTTTGATATCTTTTTGATGTTTTATGTTTTATCAGAGATTTTTAATTCTGTCAAGTGCTTTTAAAGAATTTTCGTAGGTTCCGAAAGCAGTGATCCGGAAATAGCCCTCGCCGGACGGACCGAAACCTGCACCCGGAGTGCCCACGATACCTGCGTTGTTTAACAGGAAATCAAAGAAATCCCAGGACTTCATCTCGTTCGGAGTCTTTAACCAGATGTACGGGGAGTTTACGCCGCCGTATACGGTAAAGCCTGCATCCTTTAAGCCTGTATAGATCGTCTTCGCGTTCTTCATGTAGCGCGCGATCTGCTCAGCGACCTGTGCCTTTCCTTCCGGAGAGTACACAGCTTCGCCAGCGCGCTGGATGATATACGGAGTTCCGTTATACTTGGAGCCCTGACGGCGCATCCACATAGCGTTTAAGCTTACATCGCCGCACTTTAAGTCCTTCGGAATTACAGCGAATCCGAGACGCATTCCGGTAAATCCAGCCTTCTTGGAGAAGCTGCGCAGCTCGATGGCACATGTCTTAGCGCCCTCACACTCATAGATGGAGTGCGGGATTCCAGCCTCTGTGATGTATGCCTCGTAAGCAGCGTCGTAGATGATAACAGCGCCGTTCTTGTTTGCATAGTCTACCCATTCCTGGAGATCTGCTTTCTTGATGGCTTCACCAGTCGGGTTGTTCGGGAAGCAGAGATAGATCAGGTCTACATGCTCCTTCGGGAACTCCGGAAGGAATCCGTTGTCAGCAGTACACGGCATATATACGATCTTGTCAAAACGGCCTGTCTCATTGTTGTAAAGGCCGCTGCGGCCTGCCATAACGTTGGAATCCACATAAACCGGATATACCGGGTCGCATACAGCGACAACGCTGTCTAAGGAAAATAATTCCTGGATATTTCCGCAGTCGCACTTTGCGCCGTCGGATACGAAAATCTCGTCAGCGGAGATGTCGCAGCCTTTCTCCTGGAAGTCCTCTTTTGCGATAATATTTCTTAAAAAGTCATAGCCCTGCTCCGGAG
>CAVFLH010000186.1:2628-4901 GCA_963622995.1 uncultured Eubacteriales bacterium
GCTCCGGAGCGTAGCCGCGGAAAGTCTCGGCATGTCCCATCTCATCGACAGCTTTGTGCATCGCCTCAATGATCGCCGGTGCGATTGGCTGTGTCACATCACCGATTCCGAGACGAATGATCTCCTTCTCCGGGTGCTCTGCCTGGAATGTGGATACTCTCTTTGCGATATTTGCGAAGAGATAGCTGCCCGGCAGCTTGGCAAAATTTTCGTTGACTTTAAACATGTCTAAAATCCTCTCTTTCTGTAAATGCATATGGGAAATTTCATGAATAAATATACCACACCTATGCAAAAACTGCAGTAAAAATCCGGCAAATCCTTTAACTTTTTTCGCAATAACCAGATAAAGTGTCGAATCATTACCGACTTGAAGGCCTAATACGACCCTATGCACAGCGTACAAACGCCCATTAATCCTCCTGTATCAGCATGGTAACCATATGTGCGCTCTCCGCCATGGTTCTTCCTGTGTCCATGCTTGTCTTCTGGAGATAGCGGTGTGCCTCCGGCTCGGAGAGATGGTTTCTCTTCATGAGAAGCTTCTTCGCGCGTCTGAGCACGCCCTGCTCCTCCGCACTCTCAACAAAGCCTGCGAAAAGCGGATGTGCATGGTTCGGTCTTGATTTCAACTCTGGATGAGCCTGAATTCCCACATAGAACGGGTGATCCGGGAGCTCGATCATCTCAACGATATGGCCGTCCGGGGACTGACCGGAGATCATCATGCCGTGGGATGTAAAATCATCGCGGTAATCGTTGTTGATCTCGAAACGATGTCTGTGGCGCTCATTGATCAATTCTGTTCCATAAAGGGCATATGCCTTGGATTTCTTGTCGAGAACACACGGATAAGAGCCGAGACGTAAGGTTCCGCCGAGGTTCTCAACGCCGTTCTGATCCGGCATCAGGTCGACTACCGGATGTGTCGTCTCTGGATTCAGCTCAGAGCTGTTTGCGTCCTCATATCCAAGAACATTTCTCGCAAATGCCACCATGGCCATCTGCATGCCGAGGCAGATTCCGAGGAACGGAATCTTGTTCTCCCTCGCGTAGTTGGCAGCCAGGATCATTCCCTCGGTTCCTCTGGAACCAAAGCCGCCCGGAATGATGATTCCGTCCACACCGGCAAAGGTATCGTCGAGGATCTCCGGGGTTAAGAACTCGGAGTCCACCCATTTAATGGTTACCTTTGTGCGGTTTGCGATGCCGCCGTGCTTTAATGCCTCCATAACGCTGAGGTACGCGTCATGCAGCTGGATATATTTTCCTACCAGGGCGATGGTCACTTCGCTCGTCGGATTCTTTAAAGCGTCTACCATCTGTTTCCAGTCACCGAGCTGCGGCTCCGGACACGGAATATTCAGGCACTCACATACGACCTGGGCCAGACGCTCTTTTTCCATTGCGAGCGGGGCTTCGTATAAATATTCAACATCCAGATTCTGGAGAACATGATCTTCAGGAACGTTGCAGAATAATGCGATCTTGCTCTCGATGCCGTCCTCAAGCGGTACCTCAGTACGACATACGATCACATCCGGGGAGATTCCCATTCCCTGAAGGGCTTTTACGCTCTGCTGGGTCGGTTTTGTCTTCAATTCGCCGGATGCCTTTAAATATGGAACGAGAGTTACATGGATCAGAACGGAATTCTGATATCCGATCTCGTGGCGGAACTGACGGATCGCCTCCAAGAACGGCTGGCTCTCGATATCGCCGACGGTGCCGCCGACCTCAATGATCGCGATGCGGTCCTCATCAGGGGATTTCGCGCGGTAAAATCTCGCCTTGATCTCGTTTGTGATGTGGGGGATCACCTGTACGGTACCTCCGCCAAAGTCTCCGTGACGCTCTTTCTGAAGAACGGTCCAGTAGATCTTTCCGGTGGTTACATTGGAATTCTTATCAAGACTCTCATCGATAAAGCGCTCATAATGTCCAAGGTCCAGGTCGGTCTCTGTTCCATCGTCTGTGACGAACACCTCTCCATGCTGGATCGGATTCATGGTACCCGGATCAATATTGATATAAGGATCAAACTTCTGCATCGTTACCTGGTAACCTCTTGCCTTTAAGAGACGTCCAAGGGATGCGGCTGTAATACCTTTGCCGAGTCCGGAGACAACGCCTCCCGTGACGAATACGTATTTAACTGCCATACCTTACCTCCAAATTTATATTACTGTTAATGTGGGGAAACTGTAGTTTCATATATGTAAATGGAAAAAAGGTGACAGAAGTACTGAGACTCTGACACCTTTGTCTAATTC
>CAVFLH010000187.1:0-4816 GCA_963622995.1 uncultured Eubacteriales bacterium
ATAAAAACTATTTATATACCGAGTCCAGACTGATTTTTGATGGAAATGCCGACCTGTCGGTATGCATTTTCTTACAGTCAGCACAGCAGGTATATTTAAACCAGCTTACTCAACAGCTTATCTTTCCTCTCGATCATCTCATCGATTCTCTCAATATAAGAAGCCACATCCTTCACATTCTCCGCACGCTCCAGACGGTTTTCCGCCGGGAATGTTACTTTCGTGGTGGTTCCGGCGCCGCAGGCAACGATGGTCTGCTTTTCCTCCATGATGAGGATATTGTAGATACATGCCTTTCCAGGTGCCGCGTAGCCGACGTTCTCGAAGTTTCCGGCCATATTCTTCTGACGGTACAGGTAATACGGTTCCAGACCCATCTCACGGGCATACTTCGCGGTGAGATCAATCATCTCCTGGGTATTCTGGATCTTTAAGTTTGCGTAGCGCTCCTTAAAGATATTGAGTCTTGCCGCACGCTTGATAGCGAGAGAGTGGACGGTGACGCTGTCCGGGGCAAGCTCCTTGACCTGTTCCATGGTGCTGCGGACATCGTCGATATCTTCCTCAGGCAGTCCGATGATGAGGTCCATGTTGATGTTGTCGAATCCAAGGGATCTCGCCATACGGAATTTCTCCTTCACCATATCCACGGTGTGGTGGCGTCCGATCAGGTCCAGGGTCGCCTGCTTCATGGTCTGCGGGTTGATGGAGATCCTGGAGATGTTGTGGGCGCGGAGCACCTTGAATTTGTCCTCGGTGATGCTGTCAGGGCGTCCGGCCTCCACGGTGAACTCCTTCACATGGGAGAGGTCAAAGGTATTCTCGATCTTTGTAATCAGGGCGTCCAGCTCCTCGGCCTTCAAGGAAGTCGGGGTACCGCCGCCGAAATAGATCGTATCCAGTGTGCGGCCTTTCATCTTCTCCGCCACGTAATCAAGCTCTTTAAACAGCGCCTCCAGATAGAGGTGGACCTTCCTCTCCCATGCCCCGATGGGGTAGGAAGTGAAGGAACAGTAGAGACAGGTGGTCGGGCAGAACGGAATTCCCACATAGAGGCTGTATCCGTTCTCATAGTCGATATGGCTCAAAAGTTCCCATTCCCGCTTTGCGATCTCGACGCTCAAGTCGATCTTTTCCTCGCTTGTGAGGTAGGTATCCCGCATAAAGGAGCGGATGCTGTCCTCATCCTCGCCATGGTCCAGTCTCGTCATGGCGATCTTTGTCGGGCGGATTCCGGTGAGAGTTCCCCATGGGAGTTCTTTTCCGGTGCGTTTATTTAAGATTCCGTAGAGTTCCTTCTTGATCGTGGTCTTCGCGTTTATGCGCACCGCGTAATCGAGGGGAAATTCTGCCTCGTCCAGGACTGCTCCGTACGGGTCCATGACCTGCAGGCGGAAGTGTGTTCCGTCCTCCGAGTCCGTCCGGGTTCCCTCCACATAAAATGTCACATCGTCCTGCTTTTCATGAACAAAAGTCTCGCCCGGATAAAACGCCATCAAAAGTTCCCGGATATCCTGCTCATAAGCAGTATCATTTAATAAAATTCCAATCATCTCATTGCCCCCGAAAGAGGATTATACTTCTTTTCAAAACCGATGGTAGTCGCGTCCATATGCCCCGGATAGACCATCGTGTCATCCGGCAGTGTGGAGAGCAGGCGTCTCACGGATTCCGCGATCTGGCGTCCGCTTCCTGTCGGGAAATCTGTGCGTCCGTAGGAACCGGCAAACAGGGTGTCTCCGGAGAAGAGGACGTCCTCTTTTTCGATATAGTAACAGCAGGAACCGATGGTGTGTCCCGGCGTCTCAAATACTTTCCAGATAAATCCGGCGATGGAAAGCTCATCACCTTCTTTCACCGTCACATCCGGTGTGATCGTGTACGGTTCCCTGTAATAGCTTGCCACGAGACTCTTTCTGCTGTCTGAGAGTACCTCGATCTCCTTTTCACAGGCATAGATCGGCACATTCCAGGCCTCCTTCAACGCCTTTGCGGCCATCATGTGGTCAAAGTGACCGTGGGTCAGAAGGATCGCCTCCGGCTTTAAATCCAGGGAGACTGCCATATTGGCGATCTTATCAGCGCTGTCGCCCGGATCCACGACAGCGGCTTTTTTCGTCTCATTATCATAGACCAGGTAGCAGTTCGTTCCGACCATGCCGACTACCAGAGTCTTAATGCGAATTTCGCTCATATCTTACTTTTCCTCCATTTTTCCTAGCACAAAGCAGGGACTCCGACCCTGTGCCGTGTACAGTTCTGTTTCTGCTTACATCCTGCCTCAACAGGAAATGTTCCTTTAAAATCCATGTATAAAAAGGTCTACCGTCCGTAACACCTCCGGCAGACCTTTTTCCGACTGCATTCGACCTGTTCTGTTTCAGATCAGCCGACTGCAGACATTCGTTTGAAATTGTAGTTATCAGCCTGTGGTTCTCTCGATATCCAGCACGCCTTCGATCTGGCGGAGCTTTGCCATCAGGTTGTTTAATTCTTCGATTCCATGAATATCGAAGCTCATGGTGATCGTCGCCTTGCCCTGCTTGTTCACGCGGGAGCTCATGGCCTTGATATCGATTTCACGCTCCGTAAAGATCTTGGAGATATCCACGAACATGCCGATTCGGTTGTTCGCGAAGATCGAGATCTCTGTAGTGTAGGTTGCGGCGCTGTTGTCCTCCTCAACGCCCTGCCACTCCGCATCGATCAGGCGGCTTCTCTCGATTTCCGGGAGATTTAACACGTTGATGCAGTCTGTTCTGTGGATCGTGATTCCGCGGCCTCTCGTCACGAATCCGACGATCTCATCGCCCGGAACCGGGCTGCAGCACTTGGAGAAGCGGACCGCAAGGTCATGGATTCCCTTTACGATGATGCCGCTCTTTGACTTGCTGCCCTTGATCGGAACGACCGCAGGTTTGCTGTTGTCACCGATGGCGTCGAGAATCGTCGCGTCTGTCACCTCGCGCTTCATCTTCTTTGTGCGCTCCTCGATCATCTTGTTGATGACCTGGCCCTCTTTTAAGCCGCCGTGTCCGACGGAAGCCAGAACAGAATCCCAGTCCTGGAAGGCGTAGCGCTTTAAGACTTTATCCACGAACTCCGGCTTGTTGATGTCGGAGAAGTTGATTCCCTTTGCCTTGCAGTAGCGGTCGATCAGGTCACGGCCCTTTAAGATATTGTCGGCCTTGCGCTCCTGCTTGAACCAGGCATTGATCTTGTTTCTTGCCTGGCTGCTCTTGATGATATTTAACCAGTCACGGCTCGGCCCCTTGGAGTTCTGGGATGTCATGATCTCGATCCGGTCGCCGTTCTGGATCACATAGTCGATATTTACGAGTTTTCCGTTGACTCTCGCGCCCACCATCTTGTTTCCGACCGCCGTGTGGATCGAGTAAGCGAAGTCGATCGGTGTGGAACCGCTGGGCAGTGCCTTTACGTCTCCGGTCGGTGTAAAACAGTAAACACTGTCGGAGAACATATCCAGGTCGCTCTTGATGGCATTTAAGAATTCCTTGTTGTCGGACATATCCTGCTGCCACTCGAGGATCTGGCGCAGCCAGCTTAACTTCTTCGCCTCGTCGCCTGCGGCAACCTGTCCGCTGCCGCTCTCCTTGTATTTCCAGTGGGCGGCGAT
This sequence comes from uncultured Eubacteriales bacterium, assembly GCA_963622995.1. Classification (GTDB taxonomy): domain Bacteria; phylum Bacillota; class Clostridia; order Lachnospirales; family Lachnospiraceae; genus Pilosibacter. The sequence goes on from CAVFLH010000187.1 coordinate 3,638, forward strand.
ACCGTATTCAGCGGTGCGGTGCATCTCAAAGGTACGGATCTGGATCTCGAAAGGCTGTCCGTTCGTGCCGATCAGTGTCGTATGTAAGGACTGGTACATGTTCGGCTTCGGCATCGCGATATAATCTTTAAAACGGCCCGGGATCGGTTTGTACATCTCGTGGATCACGCCCAGCGCCGCATAACAGTCTTTTACGGAGTCCACGATGATGCGGACTGCGAAAATGTCATAGATCTGGTCCAGCGTCTTGTGCTGGTTCAACATCTTCTTATAAATACTGAAGAAATGCTTGACGCGTCCGTTGACCTCGCATTTGATCTCCGCATTTTCCATATGGGTCTTGATCTCGGCGATAATATCATCGATAAATTTCTGGCGGGCTTCGCTTGTCAGGGCGATCTTTTCTTCCAGTTCTTTGTATACATTTGGCTCCAGGTACCGTAACGCAAGGTCATCCAGCTCGATCTTGATCTTGGAAATACCGAGTCGGTCGGCCAGCGGGGAGTAGATCTCGATGGTCTCTCTGGCCTTTTCTTTCTGTTTTTCCGGGCGCATGTACTGGAGCGTCCTCATATTGTGGAGACGGTCCGCAAGTTTGATGATAATGACGCGGATATCCTTTGCCATGGCGAGGAACATTTTCCTTAAGTTCTCCGCCTGCATCTCCACCTTATCCGCCGACCAGGATAACTGGGTCAGCTTTGTGACACCGTCGACTAAGAGGGCAACCTCTTTTCCGAAGATCTCGGTGAGTTGTTCCGCTGTATACACGGTATCCTCTACCACGTCGTGAAGAAGTCCGGCAGCGATCGTCTCTTTATCCATCTCAAGGTCCGCGAGGATGATCGCCACACAGAGCGGATGGATAATATACGGTTCCCCGGATTTTCTCTTCTGATCTTTGTGGGCATTATCCGCAAGCTGGTATGCTTTCTCGATCATGCTCAGATCATCGGACGGATGGTACTTTCTGATGCTGGTCAAAAGGTCCTGGTAAAGAACATCAGGACTCGTGAAATCAGCAGGCGCTTCCAGCTCGCCTTCGATCGTTTTCAGTTTATTTTCTTCCATAATATCTCCCACCTTCACTTATAGCGTACCATCCGGTCGCGTCCGCTGTTGAAATCCGTCATTTTCACGGTATTTTCGTCAAAAGCAGACACTCCTGAAATATAACAT
>CAVFLH010000188.1:0-4790 GCA_963622995.1 uncultured Eubacteriales bacterium
GGAAGAGGTAACTATTATGAAGGTACACATCAGTGAGACGGTCGTTCTGGTCGTGTTCGCGGTGACGCTGATCGGATGTATTCTTGCGGGGATTCCGATCCTGGCGGCGCTGGCGCTTGGATATCTGATCTTTTTTGCGTACACGTTAAGCCGCGGTTATACGGTCAGAGATATTTTCGCGATGTCCTGGAAGGGAATCAAGACGGCGAAAAATATTTTAATTACGTTTTTACTCATCGGCATGCTGACGGCGCTCTGGCGGGCGGCGGGAACGATCCCGGCGATCGTGTCATACTGCGCAGGGCTTATGAATCCGTCGGTGATGATCCTGATGGCGTTTCTCTTAAACTGCCTGGTGTCCGTCCTCACGGGAACGGCATTCGGAACGGCGGCGACTATGGGCGTGATCTGCATGACTATGGCGAAGGTGATGGGATGCAATGAGATTCTGGCGGGTGGCGCGATCCTTTCAGGTGTATTCTTCGGGGACCGGTGTTCTCCGGTATCTACCAGTGCGCTGCTGGTGGCGGAGCTGACCCACACGAATATTTTTGACAATATCCGCCTGATGGTGAAGACGGCAATCGTGCCGCTAATTTTGACCTGCGTGTTTTACGGCGTCTGCGGGATCGTATTTCCGGTAGCAGAAGCCGGAAATCTGTCGCTGGCGGAGAGCTTTTCCGGTGTATTCCGCCTGGGGCTGATCCCAATCCTTCCGGCGGTGGTGATCATGGTATTATCACTTTTCCGGGTGCAGGTGCGGATGGCGATGTTAGCGAGTATTGTGACGGCGCTTGGGGTATGCCTTTTCTGGCAGCACACGGACCCGTCCCTGATCGTTGGGATCCTGGTCAACGGTTATAAATCTCCGGATCCGTCGATCTCGTCCATGATCGATGGCGGCGGGATCATGTCCATGGTGAGGGTGGCACTGATCATCACGATCTCGTCCTCCTATTCGGGAATTTTTGAGGGAACCGGACTTTTAAACGGTTTAAAGTCGAAGATGGGGGTGGTGAGCAGAAAGATCACTGTATTTGGCACGATCCTTATGACGTCCATGGTAGCGGGCATGGTGGCCTGCAACCAGACACTGGCGACGATGCTGGTGGATCAGGTCTGCAAGGATCTGGAGCCGGATCAGCAGAAGTTTGCAATCGATATGGAAAACTCCGTTATCGTCACAGCTCCGTTAATTCCGTGGTCCATTGCAGGGGCGGTTCCGCTGGCATCTGTGTCGGCTCCGCTCGTGTCCATTGCGGCGGCGGTGTTCCTGTATTTACTTCCAATCTGGCATCTAATTGTGAGAGCCGGAAAGACTGCATGACGGGGCGTTGCGTTTTCTGTTCTAACTGAAAAGAGCAGGAGATGGAAATAAGATTAAAAATGTGGATGACTGTCAGGGGAGATAGGTTATGAAAACAGCAGAAAGATTCACAAGTGAAACAGAAAGTAAGAGCCGGGCAGAAGAGTCTGACCGGGAACGCTGTATCAGGCTTCAGAAGGAAAACGAAGAATTGAAGCAGATGCTTGATAAGATTCAAAAGATGGTTTTTGCGTATTCCAGCGGCTGACTACCTCCAGCCTTTTATCCGCGGCACCGCCGGTCCTTTCCCTGAGATCTCGGCGGTGCCTTTTTTGCGCAAAAAAGATCCCGGCGGGAATATATCCTGCCGGGATCAAGCCTAAGTTTTTTATGAAAGAGAGTTATTATTTCTGATTCTTCTCAACTTCTGCCTTCTTCATTGCGCGAACCTTTGTGGAAAGACCATAGAGGTTGATGAAGCCGGTAGCGTCGTGGTGATCGTAGAGGTCGCCTGTTGTGAAGGAAGCGATGCTCTCGTTGTATAAGGAGTACGGGGAGGTTGTACCCTGTTTGATGATGTTGCCCTTGTAGAGTTTCATCTTGCACTCACCAGTTACGTATTCCTGTGTGGACTCAACGAATGCCTGTAATGCCTCACGCAGCGGGCTGAACCATTTTGCGGAGTAAACGACATCAGCGTACTCGTTGTCGATGTTCTTCTTATATTTTAATGTCTCTTTGTCTAAGATCAGCTCCTCTAACTGCTTGTGAGCCTCAAGAAGGATGGTTCCGCCAGGAGTCTCATAAACACCACGGGACTTCATGCCGACCATACGGTTCTCAACGATATCTGTGATGCCGATTCCGTTCTTGCCGCCGAGCTCATTTAATTTTGTGAGGATCTCGGAGAATTTCATCTTCTCGCCGTTTAATGCAACTGGGAATCCTTTTTCGAAGGAGATGGAGATTTCTGTCTCTTCATCCGGTGCCTTCTCCGGTGTTACGCCGAGTACGAGCATATGATCGTAGTTCGGAGCCTGTGCCGGATCTTCAAGCTCAAGACCTTCATGGCTGATGTGCCAGATGTTGCGGTCACGGCTGTAGCTGTCGTTCTTCTTGAACGGAAGATCGATGTTGTGCTTTGCGCAGTACTCTAATTCTTCCTCACGGGACTGGATGTTCCATGTTCTCCACGGAGCGATGATCTTCATATCCGGAGCAAGAGCTTTGATGCCGAGTTCGAAACGAACCTGATCGTTTCCTTTACCGGTAGCACCGTGGCAGATCGCAACAGCGCCTTCCTTCTTAGCGATATCAACGAGGATCTTTGCAATCAGCGGACGAGCCATTGCTGTACCGAGGAGGTACTTGTTCTCGTATACTGCGTTTGCTTTTACGCACGGAGCGATGTACTCGTCACAGAATTCATCGACAACATGCTCGATGTATAATTTGGAAGCGCCGCAGTATTTTGCTCTTTCTTCCAGACCGTCTAACTCATTTCCCTGTCCTACGTCGATGCAGACACAAACTACATCGTAATCATAATTTTCTTTTAACCACGGAATCAAAACTGTTGTGTCGAGTCCGCCGGAATATGCTAAAATAACTTTCTCTTTCATAATTGATGTCCTCCGATTTATTCAGACGTTGTTTGCTTTGTGCTTCATAAATATACATCGGAATATGCATAATGTCAAGTATAAAATGTGCTTTTATGAAGAAAATTTGCATATTATGCAATTGGGATGTATAAATTTGGGACTAAGGGAGAAAGAAATGTGATGTCAGGGGGAAAATAAAGAAGTTGGCAGTGGAAAAGAAGAGGGGAAGAACGGCGGACAGGGAATAAAATCAGAGCGGCTACCGGGACTCGAATCCTATAGAAATGATAGGAAATATAATGCCAGGATTGACAAGAACCATGAAATCATGGATAATAGTCTGCAAGACTGTAAATCGTCTGAGAAAAGAAAAGTTTTCCTGTGCATGTATCAGCTGTATCTGGAGGCAGGTTCAGCAGGTGAGGGAATTGAAGCGATATGCAGAGTAATTTTGGAAGGAAATATGTTGATGGGACAGTGGAACGAATACCTGGAAGTGCTGGCATCAAAGGCACCGACTCCGGGAGGCGGAAGCGCGGCGGCGGTTTACGGCGCGATCGGAGCGGCTCTCGGCGAGATGGTGGGAAACCTGACTGCGGGTAAGAAAAAGTTTGCAATATATGAGGAAGATGTCCAGAAGATCCTTGTGAGACTGGACGAGGCGAGAATGGATTTTGTACGGCTTGAGAAGGCGGACGAGGAGGCGTTCCGGCCGCTCTCGGAGGTCTACCGCATGAAGGCGGAGACGGAGGAAGAGAAGAAAGTAAAGGAAGAGCGAATGGAAGAGTGCCTGAAGGCTGCGGCGAAGGTACCGATGGAAGTTATGGAGCGTGCGGTCAGCGTGATGGACGATATCGAGTTCCTGGCGCTTTACGGAAGCAGGCTTGCGGTGAGTGACGCGGGTGTCGGGATCCAGGGAATCCGGTCGGCGCTTCTCGGGGCGGTCATGAGCGTGTATATCAATACGAAGATGATGAAGGACCGGGAGTATGCCGAGGCGGTGAACAGCCAGGCGGAACTTCTTATAAAGAAGGGAACGGAACAGGCAGACCGGATCTATGAGATTGTGTTAAAGGTGGTAAGAGGATGATCACATTAAAAGGTGCAGAGGTTTCTGCGAAAATCAAGGAACAGGTTCTTGCGATGAATGAGAAGTTAGGCGGCTATGTGCCGACAGCGGCCATCGTCCGCATCGGTGAGCGGCCGGATGACCTCTCCTACGAGAAAAATGTTATGAAACGCATTACGGCATATGGAATGGAGACGAAGTCCTATGTGTATCCGGCGGATATTACAGAGGAAGAGTTCTTTGCGGAGTTCCAGAAGATCAACGACGATGAGACCATCAACGGCATCCTGCTGTTCCGTCCGCTCCCGAAGCATATCAATGAAAAGCGCGCGGAGCAGATGATCCGCCCGGAAAAGGACCTCGACGGAATCTGCGCGGTGAATACGGCGAAGGTGTTTGCAGGGGAGAGAGACGGCTTTGCGCCGTGCACGGCTGAGGCGGTCATTGAGGTGTTAAAGGCCTTTGATATTCCGATGGAAGGAAAGCGCGCGGTGATCGTCGGACGCAGCATGGTCGTTGGACGTCCGTTATCCATGCTGATGTTGAAGGAAAATGCGACGGTGACGGTGTGCCATACAAAGACAAAGGACTTAAGGGCTGTCTGCCAGGAAGCGGATATTCTCGTCGCGGCAGCAGGAAAGGCGAAGATGTTGGACGCGTCCTTCTTAAAGGAAGGCGCTGTGCTGATCGATGTTGGAATCAATGTGGATGAGAACGGAAAGCTCTGCGGTGATGTCCTCTGGGACGGCCTGGAAGAAAAAGCGTCCGCGGCAACTCCGGTCCCGGGTGGCATAGGCACTGTGACGACGGC
>CAVFLH010000189.1:0-4768 GCA_963622995.1 uncultured Eubacteriales bacterium
GTATTAAATATTATATATAACAGTTCGATATCTGATTCCGCCGGAAAATGGCAGGAGTTAAAACAATAGAAGAAAGATGTACGGGCATGTTATGGAAAAAACGAAATGGAGGAATTGATATGGCTGAGAATATGACACCGGCTGAGGAAACAAAAGAAGTAGTTTCCAAAAACTTTATCGAGCAGGAAATTGATAAAGATCTTGCGGAAGGAGTATATGACCATGTCCAGACCCGGTTCCCACCGGAGCCGAACGGCTACCTTCATATCGGACATGCAAAATCAATTATCTTAAACTCCGGCCTCGCGAAAGAGTACGGCGGAAAGTTCAATCTTCGTTTTGATGATACGAACCCGACGAAGGAGAAGACGGAGTTCGTACACTCCATCACAGAGGATGTAAAGTGGCTCGGCGCTGACTTTGAGGACAGACTGTTCTTCGCGTCCGACTACTTCGATACGATGTACGAGTGCGCTGTAAAATTGATCAAAAAGGGAAAAGCGTTCGTCTGCGACCTCTCCGCTGAGCAGATCAAGGAATACCGCGGTGACTTCACAACACCTGGTAAGAACAGCCCGTACCGTGACCGTTCCGTTGAGGAGAACCTCCAGTTGTTCGAGAATATGAAGAACGGCATGTACAAGGACGGAGAGAAAGTTCTCCGCGCGAAGATCGATATGGCATCCCCGAATATCAACATGCGTGACCCGGTTATCTACCGTGTCGCTCACATGACACACCACAACACCGGTGACAAGTGGTGCATCTACCCGATGTATGACTTCGCACATCCGATCGAGGACGCAGTTGAGCACATCACCCACTCTATCTGTACTCTGGAGTTCGAGGACCACAGACCGCTCTACGATTGGGTCGTAAGAGAATGCGAGTTCGAGAATCCGCCGCGCCAGATCGAGTTCGCGAAGATGTACCTGACAAACGTGGTAACAGGTAAGCGTTACATCAAGAAACTCGTTGAGGACGGAATCGTAGACGGCTGGGATGATCCGCGTCTTGTAACGATCGCAGCCCTCAGAAGAAGAGGATACACACCGGAATCCCTCAGAATGTTCGTAGAACTCGTAGGTGTCTCCAAGGCAAACAGCTCCGTGGACTACGCGATGCTTGAGTACTGCATCCGTGAGGATCTGAAGTTAAAGCGCCCGAGAATGATGGCTGTTCTCGACCCGGTAAAACTTATCATCGACAACTATCCGGAAGGCCAGACAGAGATGTTAAGCATCCCGAATAACCTTGAGAACCCGGAGATGGGAGAGCGAGAGGTTCCGTTCTCAAGAGAACTCTATATCGAGCGCGAGGACTTCATGGAGAACCCGCCGAAGAAGTATTTCCGTCTGTTCCCGGGCAACGAAGTACGTCTCATGGGCGCTTACTTTGTAACATGCACAGGCTTCGAGAAGGACGAGAACGGAAATGTGACAGAGATCCACTGCACATACGATCCGGAGACAAAGAGCGGTTCCGGCTTTACCGGCAGAAAAGTAAAAGGAACGATCCACTGGGTATCCGCTTCGACAGCCGGAAAGGTAGAGTGCCGTCTCTACGAGAATATCGTCGACGAGGAGAAGGGCAAGCTTAACGCTGACGGAACCCTGAACTTAAATCCGAACTCCAAGACGATCACAACTGCCTATGTTGAGCCGAAGCTTATGGAGGCAAAGGCATATGACAGCTTCCAGTTCATGAGAAACGGTTACTACTGTGTAGACTGCAAGGACAGCAAGGAAGGACAGCCGGTATACAACCGTATCGTTTCCTTAAAGAGCTCCTTCAAGCTTCCGAAATAAAGATTTATGGAATTGATCGTACCGTTAAACGTGCAGGGGGAGAGACCTCTGTATGAACAGATATATCAGTATATCAAAGATGAGATCCGAAAGGGCAATATCAGGCCGGAAAAGCAGCTCCCTTCCTCGAGGGAGCTTGCGAAGAGCCTGAAGGTCAGCCGGAGCACGACACAGCTCGCCTATGAGCAGCTGGTGTCCGAGGGCTACCTTGAGGCGGTCCCGAGAAAAGGCTATTTTGCGACGTCACTGGACGGAATCTTTCCGCCGGTGGCGCGGTCTGTTGCTGCCCGGATGGATCAGAAAAAAGAGCTGTCTTTGGGCATGGAAAAGGAAAATGTCCGGGGACAGCTTTTTCGTGAAAAATTTGAAGTTGATTTCTCGCCGAGGGGCATCGACCTGGAGGGATTTCCCTACGCGACCTGGAGAAAGATCAGCCGCTCCGTCCTAAAGGAAGAGGACCGGGAGCTGTTTTTAAAGGGAGAGCCCCAGGGAGATCTGATCCTCAGGGAGGCGATCCGGGAGTATCTCCACGCGGCCCGCGGCGTGAACTGCAATGTGTCCCAGATCATCATCGGCGCGGGAAACGAATACCTCCTGATGCTGTTATCCCAGCTCATCGGAAGGGACGCGGTGATCGCCATGGAGAATCCCACTTACCGCCAGGCATACCGGGTATTGTCCGGTGTGGGGCATAAGGTGCTGCCGGTGGGGATCGATAAGAATGGATTCTGCGTGGAGGAACTTGAGGGGCAGGAGGTGCAGGCGGCCTATGTGATGCCGTCCCACCAGTTCCCGACGGGAACCGTCATGCCTGTGAGAAGAAGACAGGAGCTCCTTTCCTGGGCGGGAGAGCAACCCGGAAGATACCTGATCGAGGACGATTACGACAGTGAATTCCGCTACAAGGGAAAGCCGATTCCGGCGCTTCAGGGGATGGACCAGAACGGCTGTGTCATCTACATGGGAACCTTCTCGAAGGCCATCGCCCCGGCGATCCGTGTGGGATATATGGTGCTGCCGGAGGCGCTGCTGTCGGTATACCTGGAAAAAGGAAGATTTTATTCCTCCACGGTGTCCAGGGTCGATCAGAGGATCCTGGCGAAGTTTATTTCCGGCGGATATTTTGAGCGCCATCTGAACCGGATGCGTGAGATTTATAAGGGAAAACATGATGTGCTTTTAGGAGAATTAAAGCCGTTAGAAAAGCGGTTCGAGATTACAGGAGAATTCGCGGGACTTCATGTGCTCTTAAAAGACAGGAAAAAAGAGCCGGAACAGCAGCTTTTAGAAAAGGCGGCAGCAAAAAAAGTCCGCGTCTACGGACTTTCCGGGTTCTATATGGAGGAATCGCAGGCGAAGGAGACGAGCACCATCGTTCTTGGGTATGCGGGACTCACGGAGGAACAGATCTGCAGGGGAGTAAATCTTCTGCGGGAAGCGCTTGAGTAAAAAATAATAGAGTTGAATAGAAGAAAACTGGCATGCATAGGCGCATGTCAGTTTTTTCGTCATCGATTAAGATGCGACTTACGATGTGCGGCTGCCTTGAGTGCAAGAATAGGCAAAGCATATATTTGTGATCAGGATGTATTAGGAAAAAGCAGAGAATATAAAAAATGGGATATACGTCCGAAAACGTATATCCCAATGAATGCTTATATTTACTGGAACACATCATGCTTCTCATATCCGAGATCGGCGGAGAGGGATGATGCGTAGAACTGTACGAGATCTCTCAGGGTGTCGAGAAGTTCCGGAGTATCAACCCGGATCTCAGGGGCGATGATGCCGATGGAACCGGCGAGCTCGCCGTCAGAGTTAAAGACCGGAGCTCCGATTCCCAGAGCGTCGGTGACGTACTCTCCGTGAGTGATGGCGTAGCCGTCCTGACGGATCTTTTTTAATTCCTCCCGCAAGTCATCCGGACGGACGTGCGGAAATGCCTGATCGTGGAGAATAATATTTTTAAAGTATTCGTCGATGAAGGTCGGTGTCTGCCATGCGAGGAGAACCTTACGGATCGCGCCGCAGTGCATGTACATTTCGTAGCCGAACTCCTCGACTACTTTTAAGTGGCTCGGACCGTCTACCTTCTCGATCACAAGTCCCTTATTTCCCACCGGGATCACGAGATAAGCGTCCTCTTTTGTCTGTTTTGCGAGCTGCGTTAAGATGCTGTGGGCGGCATCCTGGAGACGGATCCCTCTCGCGGCGGCTTTTCCCAGGGGAATCAGTGCCGGACCGAGACGGTAGGTGTGGGATCTGTCATCGCGGATCACGTATTTCTTCTCACAGAACGTCTGCAGGATCCGGTGCACCGTGCTCGGGGGCAGGTCCATCGCTTCCGCCAGCTCCGCAATCGAGAAATTACGGTTTTTTTCTTTTAAAACTTCTAATAGCTCCATGGAGCGCAGAAGACTTTGTATCATTCGGTTTTCCCTTCCTCCGTATCGTCCTCAACTACAACGGAGGATGTTTTTTCTTCCGGTACGCTTTCCTCTTTGACAGAGTCTTTTTCGTCCGTGGATTCCGGACATTCTGTCTCTTCGGAATCTTTCGTCTCTTCTTTTACGGAATCATCCGCAACGTCTGCGTCCTTTCCGGAATTGATCGTAATATAAGTTCTCTCCGGAGCAGGTTCCGTCTTTTCTTCTTTTTCCTCGGAAGGAGTATCCTCTTCCTCGTATTCATGAAAATCCTGGTACAGCTCATCGTTGAAGGATTTTAATTTCAGATAGTAGGAGATACCGGCCGCAACCGCGCCGCCGAGCATCGCGCCAAATGCGATAAGAAGGCCTGATTTCTTTTTTGACATGTTTCCATTCTCCTTTCCGCTGCATTCCGCGGATCCCAAAATTTCAGGATTCCGCCTGCAACCGCCAGTCTGCTATTTATAATCATAATCGAATTCCAGAGAAAATGAAAGACATAATTATGAAAAAAGTTAAAAAATGTATAAA
>CAVFLH010000190.1:0-3074 GCA_963622995.1 uncultured Eubacteriales bacterium
GACTTGTATTTTCCGCTTCTTCACTATAAAGGCAGATCGGCAGTTTTACCTTCGAAAAATTAAGCTTTGATTCCGACATGTCCGGATCAAATATAACCACATCAAAGGCTTCCTCTTTCATTGCCGCCTCAAGTGTATCTGCACTGGTATAAACATAGATTGTCAGATCACTGTAACCCTGCAGTTCCTCTGATATTTTCGTCAGATACTCTTTGTTCGAGTCGGCTATCGCAAGTAAAATATTCATACCAAGTCCCCCGTTTATTTTCTTTTTGTAATTATTCGAATAGAAGCAAAATATCCCCTATTTATATAAAATAAGATATCATATATTCCCTGCTCTTTATTACAGCGGTCAAAATCGTCCCATCTTTCGACAAAAAAAGAGAAACATCCTCCCCCGAAGACATTTCTCTCACATTCTATTTTCCTTATATTCTCTTGTTAATTTTCTCTCTTACACCTTCCCGATCCTCTTCTCCATCTCCCCCAGCATATCCTCCGCAGCCGTCCATTCACCCATCTCCATCATTCCCATGACGACCATCATCTGGTTGTTAAAGTCATGTTCGAGTTTTCGCTGGTCGGTCTCGAAATCTTCCATGAGTTTTAAGTGGCTTTTTTTGATCTCGAACTGGTCATTCAGCGCTTTTAACAGTTTCTCATTTTCCTGACGTTTTTCTGTCTCCTGGGCAATGAGCGGGAGGATCATATAGATCATAATGATCAGGATAAAAAGGAACTGCTGACCGATGGAGACCGCATGCTGTTTTCTCGAAATATAATCCATGTATGGATACATTCCGGCGAGAACACTGACTGCGACCAGCGCTGTGACCATCTGGCTTTTTTCGCAGAACAGCGACCGTCTCCACTTTATGAGAAAAACCATTCCCATGAGGATCAGACTCAGAAGTATAGTCTCGCATGTCATGACACGCACATAATCGTAGACCCCAAAAAAAGAGCCTGTGACCACCCAGCCATTGTTTACGAATATCGCGTTGCAGATAAGCTCCGCAACCGTCGTACAGCCGATCGCGATTACCACCATCAATATGATTCTTTTCAGGGAATCGCCAAAGCACAGAAAGACACCGCTCAGATAGATCCCCATCAGTACCCAGCTCGTCATTCCGATCACTTCCTGATCACTCAGCGAATTCATATATTCTTTCGCGCTGCATGAGATGATATTAAAAATGATCTGCAGGATCAGCACCTTTGTAATTGACCCCCGCCATTTTAACGTCTGCATCAAGAAAAAGGTCGTAGGCATAAGACCAAGCGCGCAGATCAGCACGCGCAAAACTGCATCTGTGTTCATGCCGTTCTCCCCCTCTCGTCCTCAGCACCGGTTCCCGCCGCGTCCAGGATCACCGTGCTCTTATATGTCTTTTTCTCCCTGTCTTTCTTCACATTGCAGTTTCCTCCATACATCTCCGCGATCTCCTGAAGAATCCTGCTTCCATATCCGCGCTCGTTGCCCTTTTCCATGCCGATATATTCTTCCGCAAACGGATTTTCCACAGCGATAACGAGATAATCTGCCTTCACATGGATATCGGTCCGGATCCATCTCTCACTTTCCGGCAGATATCCCACCGCCTCCATGGCATTGTTCATGAGATTTGAAAGGATGCTGCACTGATGGATCCTGGAGATTCCTGAAAGCTCACCCACATGTGCATCGACGGATAACTGGATATTTGCTTTTCTGCATCTGATCTCATACTCCTCAAAAAGTACGTTTAAGATCATGTTGGAGCAGTACTGTCCCGCCCGGTTCTTCTCGAGTTTCTTCTGGATCTTTGCTGCCGCGGATCCCCGGTCTTCCGTGTGGAGATCATTCTCCGTCTCTTTCACGATTCGCAGAAGGTCTTCCCGCCGTTTGTTCAGGCGCTCCGCCTGTACCTGGGCGCTCTCCTCTTCCATCTTCTTTCTGTTGAGTTCATGTTCCAGGCACTCTTTTTCCTGCTCCAGCACCTTATTTTTACTGTTCCGGTAACCGTTTACGATCAGCACCGCTTCCGTAAAAAAGCTGATGGCAACCACCGGAATGCCCATCGTATTCCAAGCCGACGGAATGCCCTGGAAGAGCATATGGTTCATTATAAGAAGTGTAGACTGGCAGATGGTAAAAAATATAAGAACGATCATGATACCGCGTCCTCCAGATACTGAAAATATCTCGTCCGCGCTTCCATGTACCGCTTTTTGCTGATTGGGATCTCCTCCCCGTTTTCCAGTTTAAACCGGTTATGCTCCACCCGCCGGATGTACTTCATATTTACAAGGAAGCTCTGGTGACACCGCACAAAGGTCTCACCCATCCGCTCTTCCAGATCCGAGATCTTGTCATGGCACACCTGCTCATTTTCGTATGTATGGATCATGGTCCGGTGGGCGCTGCTCTCCAGATACCAGATCTCATTCAGATAAAAGATCTGCTGGTGGTTCTGGCACATGATCGTCACCCGCTTTTCATCCTCCTGGATCCGCCTTTCTTTTGCAATCTTCAGAAGTTTTGCAAGGATATCTGCATTCACCGGCTTCGTGAGATATCCCACAAGATTTACCGGCTTCAGGAATATATGCTGGGAATATCTCGTCGTATATCCCGTCAGGTAAATGATCTGCAGCTCCGGGAATTTCTGGTTCAGCTCATAGGCGTAATCGATTCCCTCCTGCCGTTCCTCCGTCTCCGGAATCTTCGTATTGTATTCATGGCAGATGTCCATGATCAGTACATCCGGCCGTTTTCCATCTTCAAATTCGTCCCTCATATGCCGGATATCCTGGTAAGTATCGACACGCTCCACCTCCGGGATCTCTCTCAGCATATTTCCAACGACATCCAGCACTTCCGGCTGGTCATCGCATACCGCAATGTTCATTGCAATGTTCCCCCATGTTTTTCAATTTTCACCAATTCATCATAGCATATTTTCCATTTTCCTACAAGTTTGCATGTCTCCCCATAAAATCCTTCAAAATCCCCCTTCTCCCGCCCCTTTCCACATTGACATCCCCTCTCAAAATGCGATATAATTCTTACTAACTATCTTTAAAGA